>CANFDS010000021.1 GCA_947445525.1 Actinomycetota bacterium
CGCGATCGATCTCCGCGTTCAGCCCGAAGGCGACCTCACCCAGCAGCGCGGCGCCCGCGTCGGTGGCGAGCAGGGCGCGCAGGTGCGGCTCGCCCACGCGTGCCTCGCCGTGTACGACGCGGCCGGCCTCGAACCGCAGCCGCACGCCGTCGAGCTCGTGCCCGCCGAACGCCACCGGGAACGCGAAGGCGACGGTGCCGCTCGCGCTCGTCTCGACCGGGCTGGTGTAGACCTCGCCGTCGGGCATGTTCTGGCGGCCGTCGGCGACGAGCCAGGTGCGGCCCTCGACGGAGAGCGTGAGGTCGGTGCCGTCGGCGAGGATGCGCAGCTCGCGGACGTCGCGCAGGCGCTCGGCGCGGGCGGTCAGCGCCGCCGAGACGCCGCGCCAGTGCGCCGCCGGGTCGGCCTCGTCGACGTGGCAGGCCGACAGCACGAGGTCGGCGTACTCCTCGAACGAGAGATCGGCGTCCTGCGCGTGCGCGTGTGTCGGGTAGAGCACGCCGCACCAGCGCGCCTCGCCCGAGGCAACCCGCGTGCGTAGCCGCTGCCCGAGCTGCCCGAGCGCGACGGCGCGCGCCTGCTCGCGGGCCGGGTCGAGCCGGGAGCGCGACCGCGTGTTCGTGTCCGCCCACACCGTGACCGCGGCATTGACGGTGTCGTACTCGGCGGCGGTAAGCGGCGATGTCCACGCGAGCTGCGCGTCGGAACCCTCGCGCAGCAGCAGCTCCTCCAGCTCGGGGAGCTTCGCCGCCAGGATCGGCCGGGCGCCACGCCGGAGCACAGCCCGCTGGATCGCCAGCCCGAGCGGCGCCGCCACCACGGGCACGTCGATCCGCACCGTCTCCCCCTCGCGCAGCTCGAGCGAGTAGCCGGCGATCAGCTCGCCAAGACGGTCGATGCGCGGATCGGTCACCGCCACGAACCATACGTCTCGCGCCCGTGCTGCCTGCCCAGCAGCTGCCCGGCGCGCACCGCTGTGGGCCCGCGCCGGGCGGCAGGCCGAGCGACTCTGTCTACTTGCCCTTCTTCTTCTTCTTGGGCGCGGGCGGCACCGTCGACTCGCAGCCGTTGGCGACCATCCTGTCGAGGTCGTAGCGCCCCTTGACGCACTTCGTGATCGCCGCAGCGCCGTTCTTGCAGCCCCCCGCGGCGAAGCGCGCCGCGGGCACGATCCGGCCGACCGCACCGCAGTTGCTCGGGTCGGTCAGCAGGTTCACCTCGCAGCCGTTCTTCGGGTTGCGGTCGGCGTCGGCACGGTTCGCCTTGCACTTCGCCGGCGCGGACTTGCCGGGCTCTGCCGCCCCCGTGCCCACCGTGAAAGGTTCCGAGACGACGGTCTCGGAGCGGGTCGGATTGGTCACCGACGTGACGCTGATCGCGTAGACGTAGGCGCCGCTCTTGCCGGTCAGCTCGAACTTCGCCAGGCCCTTGAGCATCGCCTTGATGCTGCCCTGCACCTTGAACAGGGGTGGCGAGTCGAGCAGGCGGCGGCGGGCCTGGAGGTTGCGGCCGGCGTCAGCGGCGGTCTCGCCGGCCGGGAACACTCCGGCGGCGAAGGTGGCGTCCTCCTCGGTGGTCGGGCGGAAGCCCCAGACCCTGTTCGGGCCGACAGCGGTCCTGCCGTCCGGCGAGAACCCGGGGTCGAAGCCGACGACGCCTCCCTCCAGCACCCAGTTCACCGGTGTTCCCGTGCACCTGGTGCCACCCGCCGTGTCGGCGAGCGCCTGCTTGACCGCAGCGACCACCGGTCGCGCGGCCAGGCCTGCATCGAGGAATCCGCTCTGGAAGCGCGCCCCGTCGGTCTCGTCGACGAAGTGAAAGCTGAGGCTGGCGATCGACGGGTCGCACGTCACCTGGTTGATGATCTGCGCGTAGTGCTTCGCCTGCGTCGCCTCGTCGACGAGCTTGACCGTCTCGCCGCCGGTGTAGCCGGGCTTGCCGTAGGTGGCCACCTGGTAGGCGACCTCGTCGAGGTGGATCGGCAGGACGCCCTCGACCGTCTTCTGGCCGGTCCCGCTGAAGGCGTCGGAGATCGCCGGCTTGAGCCGCGCCAGGTCGGCCATGCCGATGGTCGGCCAGTCGCTCGTCCGGTCGGGCGCCTTGTCCTCGGGGAACGCGTACGGATGGAAGCTGATCGCGTCCATGATCTTCCCGCTGAGGCCCTGGTCACGATAGGCCTTGCCCATCGCTAGCAGGTACTGCACGGGGAACATCGAGAGGCTGCCGCCGCCCTGGTTGCGCGGGTCACCCGAGCCACGCGGCGAGAGGCCGACACCGATGACGTTCGCATCCGGGCGGGCGCTCTTGATGGCCGCATAGGCATTCGCCAGCACCTTCGTGAAGAGCGCCGGGTCGACGGGCGACATGAAGATCGTGCCGTTGGGTTCGTTGCCCACGATGAAATCGGTGGCGCCGGTGAACGTGGCCGCGACGCTCTGTGAGACCGCGACGAACTGGGCGCCGCTGTCGGCGGCGAGCGCCCTGGCGTTCGGGCCGGAGCCCGGATAGACGGCGAGCACGACCCTGACGCCCTTCGCCTGGGCCGCGGCGATCGCGGCCTTCGTCGTCGATACCTGGCCTGCCGAAGGGGCGCTGTCGCCCTGGCTCCAGACCAGCGAGAGCACGTTCTACCGCAGGCCTGCGTCGGCGATCGGCTGGTACAGGGCGGGCTGGAGCTTGAGTGCGTCCTCGTTGACACCAACGATGACGGCGGCGGACGCGGTGCCCGCCAGGCTCAGGGCGGCGAAAGCCGCCGCGACCACAGGTGCTGCTCTCATCTCGCTCCTCTGAGGGGGAGCCGCCGGTCGGCAGTTAGTGTAGACGTGACCGCGGGCAGCGTACTCCGCTGGAGTCACGTACCCAGGCCGCGGAGTCTCCGGCTGGCACCTCCGTGACGCCCGGCAGCCGCCGGTCAGGCGGGCAACTGCGCCTGCAGCGCGTCGACCAGCCGCCCTGGCCCGAAGCGCACCACGTCGTCGGCAACGAGGCCCGTCTCGGCCTCGGCGGCGGCGATCGCCATGCGGGCGCCCGCCTCGTCGAGCTTGCGGGTGTTGAGGGCGATGCAGGCGACCCGGGCCGGCCGTGCCGGCAGCGAGACCCGCTCGTGCAGCGAGACGAGTTCGGCCAGCGGCAGCAAGGGGTGACGCGGGAAGCCCTCGATGTGCGTGTCGCCGGCCAGGTGACAGAGCACGTAGAGATGCGGCGCGCTGCCGTGGATCAGGCCGTAGGTGACCCCGGAGTAGCCGGGATGGATGATCGAGCCCTGGCCCTCGACCAGCAGCACGTCCTCCCCGCCCCGCCGGTAGCCCTCGACGACGAGCCGCTCGGCGGCACCCGCGATGTAGTCGGCGACGACCGCGTCGACGCCGATGCCCCAGCCCGCGATGGCGATGCCGGTCTGGCCGGTCGGCACGAACACCGAGCGCACGCCACGCGCGCGCAGCTCGCGGTCGAGCTCGAGGGACGCCGTCATCTTGCCGATGGCGCAGTCGGAGCCGACGGTCAGCACCGTGGTCGCCGGCAAGTCGAGGTTGGCGCCGGTCGCGACGTCGAGGTCGGCCGGCGGTCGACGCAGGTCGCGCAGCTGGACGTCGCAGCGGGCGGCCAGATCGACGAGCTCCGCGTCCGCGGTGACGAAGTCGTGGAGCCCGTTCTCGACGTTCAGGCCGCAGCGGATCGCGTCCTGCAGCTGCTCGCGCCAGACGCGTGGCAGCTTGCCGCCCGTGGGCGCGACGCCAACGAGGATCGTGTCGGGAGCGAAGGCGAGCGCGGCGGCGACCTCGCCGACGATCGGGATGCCCTTGTGGCTCTCGCCTGCCCGCTCGGAGTCGAGGATCGCCACGACGGCGTCCTGCCCGTAGTCGACGACGCCGCGCATCGTCTTGCCGTGATGCGGGTCGGCCGAGTAGCCCTCGGCCAGGATCAGCAGACGGCGGGTGGCGGCGGCGGTCACGCCGGGCCGCCCGGCCCCGCCGTGACGCCCAGCCCGGGCGCGTCCGCCGGCACCTGCACACCGTCGCCGAACGCGACGCCGGGCCACGGGTCGCTGGCCAGCAGCAGGTTGCCGTCGAGGTCGACGTGGTCGAACAGGCTGGAGATCTGCGCGCCCGCGGCGATGCCGAGGCCGCTCTCGACCATGCAGCCCAGCATCGTGCCGAGATCGAGGGCGCGGGCGGCGTGCACCATGCGCAGCGCCTCGCGCAGCCCGCCCGACTTCGCGAGCTTGATCGTGACGCCGTGGCCGCGCTCGGCGCAGGCGCGGATGTCGGCGAGGGTGTGGCAGTCCTCATCGACGTAGATCGGGAGCGGCGCCGCGGCCTTCAGGCGCGGCCCGCCGGGGTCGCCGGCCGGCAGCGGCTGCTCGCAGTACGCAACACCGAGCCGGGCGAGGTGCTGCACGTTCTCGAGCGCCTCCTCGAGCGACCAGTACTCGTTGACGTCGACCTGGAGCGGGATCGCCGGGCAGGCGTCGCGCACCGCCTGCACGCGGTCGATGTCGAGGCCGTCGCGGCCGCCGATCTTGAGCTTCAGCCGCCTGAACCGGGCCGCGGCGCCGGCAGCATTGGCGGCCATCGCGTCAGGGGTGTCGAGCGAGACCGTCCACGACGTCGGCGGGCCGACCCGGGGCAGGCCGAGCAGCTTCCAGACGGGTACGCCGAGGAGCTTGCCCTGGAGATCGTGCAGCGCGCAGTCGATCGCGGCCTTCGCGGCGTGCGCCCCGGGCCGCTGGGCGAGGCGCCGCTCGATCTCCTCGAGCGCGAACGGGTCGGTGCCCAGGTCGGGGCCGCTCTCGGCCAGGAACGCGAGCGCCGAAGCGGTAGTCTCGAGGTACCGCTCGATCGGCGCGGCCTCGCCGTAGCCCGTGACGCCGCCGTGCTCGATTGCGCACACGACGGTCTGCGCGTCGTCTCGCGTCTCGCGGGCGATGCGGAACGTGTTGGCAAGCATCATCGACTGCTCCCAGGCGTGAATCTGCATGCCGCGTAGCGTACGTAGCCCGTGGGCCGAGCGCGCGCACTAGACTCGGCCGACCCGGCACCCGCCGCCTGCCCGCACCGACGAACGGATCTCACCGTGAGCATTCTCGTCCTGCTCCAGATCAGCGCCCAGCCCGACAAGGCCGACGCGCTGAAGGCGGCCTTCGGCGGCCTGCTGCCCGACACGCGCGCCTACGACGGCTGCGAGGCATCACCGTCCACGGCGAAGAGGACGACCCGGCGAAGATCGTGCTGCTCGAGCGCTAGGCCTCGCGCGGCCACTACGAGCGTTACTTCGCATGGCGCGTCGAGCGTGGCGACCTGGACTCGATCGGCGCGCTGACCGCCGGCCCACCCTCGATCAGCTACCTCGACGACATCGATCGCTGAAAGGCAACGCCGGAGCGCCGCACCGAAACGACGGTTGGGGAGGAGATGCGCCCGAGAGGATTCGAACCTCTGACCTCCCGCTCCGGAGGCGGGCGCTCTATCCACTGAGCTACGGGCGCCTGGGCCTCCTAGTCTACGCGCAGCACGCTTCGGCCGGAGAGAGCTCCGTGCCCGCCCCGGAGATCGGGGCGGGCACCAAGCCTGAAGCACGAGCTAGCGAACGAGCTCCACGTTGCTGGCCTGGGCGCCCTTGGGGCCCTGGCTGACGTCGAACTGCACCTTCGCGCCCTCAGCGAGCGTCTTGAAGCCGCTCCCGAGGATGCCAGTGTGATGAACGAACACGTCCGGCTGGCCATCGTCCGGGCTGATGAACCCGTAGCCCTTCGCGTCGTTGAACCACTTCACGGTTCCTGTTGCCACTTTAAACACCTCCCTCCAACACGAGAGACGAACGGTGAGGAAGGCGTTGCTGCCGACTGACACCCGTTCTTCAGGATTGGTACGGCGCGCACAATAGCGCACAAGTCAAGTTCCGGCCAGCCTCCTGGCCACCACGCTAGTCTCGCTCCTCGTGCGCCCTCGCCCAGCCGCCGTCGGTCGCCTCGCCCCGAGCCTGCCCGGCGCCGTCTAAACCCTGCAGGCGGGCGACCTCGCCAACGCGCTCGGCATCTGCACTCCACCACTGGTCGTAGCCCCCTGCAGGTCAGACAGCCCTTTCGCATCCGCCGGGACGAGGCTAGAATGGCCTCATGCCTGCCGTGCTCCAGGACGACCCCCTCAGTACCGATGCCCGGGCTTCCGCGCCTCAAGCGCACACAGGCACGCGGGTCGGCCGCAGTTCCCGGCCACGCTGAGCCGCGCGTCGCCGAGCTCTCGGCCAACGGCCTCACCTGGATCCACCTGAACGCGCCGACCGCCACCGAGGCGGCCGAGCTCGCCGAGCGCTTCGGCTGGCATCCGCTCGATCTCGAGGATGTGCTCTCGAAGCGCCAGCGGCCGAAGATCGACGACTACCCCGACGAGTACCTCTTCGTCGTCCTGCACTTCCCGTTCTACGACAAGACGGTGCAACGGCTCAACGCCGCCGAGCTCGATATCTTCCTCGGCCCGGACTTCCTGATCACCCTGCCGAACGTCGAGCTGCTGCCGGTCACGCGGCTGTTCGCCCGCTGCGAGGACAGTCCCGAGCTGCTCGACGAGCTCTTCGCCAAGGGCTCCGGCTACCTGCTCTACCACGTCCTCGACGACCTCTTCGACTACTGCTTTCCGATCCTCGACAAAATCGGCCACAAGCTCGACCGCATCGAGGACGAGATGTTCGAGGGCCGCTCCGAGGAGGTCGTCCGCGACCTCTCGAACGCGAAGCAGGAGATCATCTCGTACCGCAAGATCATCAAGCCGGAGCGCTCGACGCTGCGGCTGCTCGAGCGGCACGTGCAGCGCTTCCTGCCGCAGGATCTCGAGCTGTACTTCGACGATATCGTCGACGCGACCGAGCGCATCTGGGACCTCCTCGACAACTACAAGGAGGTCGTCGAGGCGCTCGAGGCAACCAACGAGTCGGTGATCACGCACAAGCAGAACGACGTGCTGCGCCTGCTGACGATCATCAGCGTGACGCTGCTACCGCTGACGCTGATCTCCGGCATCTTCGGCATGAACGTCAACTTCCCGGGGTTCGGCACCCACGCGGCGTTCTGGGCCATCGCCGGGGTGATGATCGGCACGATCGGCGGCTTGATCGCGTTCTTCCGCTACAAGCGCTGGCTGTAGGAGAGCGGCGGGCCAGGCCACCCGTCTGCTCTTGACGCCTCGGCTTTGCGCTACCGCGGCGCAACCCGTTATGAGGATGGCGCCACTCGTTCACATCTGTCAATATGTACGTGGGTTCGCCGGCCGTAGCTGAATCCAGTGGTCGAGGAGTGCCGCAACTCTTCGCCCTTCTCCTCTTTCTCCGCACGGGTCGGGTCGCACCGACACTCAGTCGGCGACGGCGAGGTCGACGCCGCTGGTCACCCGACGGTCGCGGCGCGGCTGCCGGTAGACGAGCAGGCAGAAGACGGCTCCGATCGCGGCAACCACCCCGCACGCGGTGAACGCGATGATGAAGCCCGACTCGGCAGGCACCCGGTCGGCGCCGACCGTCCGCGCCGTGAGCAGCGCAGCACCGACCTGCCCGCCCACGACGCCGCCGATCGTCCGCATCACCATGTTGATGCCGGTCGCGACGCCGGTCTCGGACGGGTCGACCGCGCCGATGATCAGGGTCGGGATCGCCGCAAACGCGAGCGCGATGCCCACGCCCAGGCCGAACATCCCGACCACGACCTGCCAGCCCACCGCGTGCCACGTGGCCAGGCTGCACGCCGACACGGCGAGCACCGCCATGCCGGCCACAAGCGGGATCTGCCCGCCCCAGCGCTTGGCGGCCAGCCCGGCGACCGGCGCGAGCGTGACCAGCGCCAGGGAGCAGGAGATCACGTAGAGGCCCGACTCGGTAACGCTTGCACCGAAGCCGTAGCCGAGCAGCGGCGCGTCCCGCGCAGGCATGCCCCGCGGCGCCTGCACGAGCTGCGGCACCAGGAACCACACCCCGAACAGCGCATAGCCGAGTACGAACGTCGTCAGGTTCGTGACGAGCACGGGCCGGCGGGCCAGCACCCGTACGTCCACCATCGGCGAGGCCGAGCGCCGCTCGACCCACACCCACAGCCCGAGCAGGGCGGCAGCGGCGGCAAACAGCCCGACGATGCTCGGCGAGCCCCAGCCCCAGCGGTTCGCCTCCGTCAACGCGAGCAGCAGGCAGAGCAGCGAGCCGGCCAGGAGCGCAGCGCCCGGCAGGTCGAGCCGAGCCCGCGGCTGCGTCGCCGACTCCAGCCGCAGCCGCCCGACCAGCAGCGCGGCGATGCCCAGCGCCACGGCCCCGGTCGCGAACAGCAGGCGCCAGCTGGTGTGGTCGACGATCGCCCCGGAGTACATGATCCCGACGGCGCCGCCACCGCCGCCGAGGCCCGAGACCGTGGCAAGCGCCACCACGGTGCGCTGTGGCGGGAAGTGCTCCTTGACGATCGAGAAGCAGAGCGGCAGCACCGCGCCACCGCAGCCCTGCACGGCCCGGAAGCCGATCAGCGACCAGATGTCCCAGGCGCACGCGGCCCCCACCGAGCCGACGAAGAAGATGCCGAGCGCCCACTGCAGGACACGGGCGCGGCCGTACTGGTCGCCGAGGCGCCCGACGAGCGGCGTCGTGATCGCAGCAGTGACCATGAACGCGCTGATCAGCCACGTCACCCACTCGGTCGTCGTGTGCAGCTCGCGACGGAGCGTCGGCAGCGCCGGCACCACCATCGACTGCTGCATGGCGAACGCGAGCACCGTTGCGCTCAGCACGAGCAGGATCGTGGTGTGGCGGTCGAGGCGGCGCAGCATCAGGGGTCGATCCTACGACGCCGGGCAGCGGGTGCGGGCGCCCGGCCGTCGACCCTCTGATAGAAGCCGGGCATGACCAGGCAGCTGTGGGCGCCGTGGCGCCTCGAGTACGTGCAGAGCGCGGCCGACGGCTCGGCCGAGGCGGGCGGCTGCTTCCTCTGCCGCGCTGCGGACGAGCCGGACGAGGCGGCGCTCGTGGTGACGCGTGGCGACGCGGCAGTCGTCCTGCTCAACCGCTACCCGTATGCGACCGGCCACCTGCTGGTGGCGCCGCGGCGTCACGTCGGCGCCTTCGGCGACCTCACCGACGCGGAGGCGCTCGAGATCCACCGGCTGGCCGGCGCAGGCATGACGGCACTCGCCGCCGCCTTCTCGCCGGACGGCTACAACCTCGGCTGGAACGTCGGCCGCGTGGCCGGCGCAGGCCTCCCCGGCCACGCCCACCTGCACGTCGTACCACGCTGGAACGGCGACCACAACTTCATGCCGGTGCTCGCCGACGTGAAGGTGATGCCAGAGCACCTCGACCTCACCCGGTCGAAGGTCGCAGCCGCCTGGCCGCGCTGACGGCGACCCGCTGAGGGCCGCGGCGGCTGCTGTAAACTCGGCACCGTTCCGCGGGAGTAGCTCAGTTGGTAGAGCGTCGGCTTCCCAAGCCGTAGGTCGCGAGTTCGAGTCTCGTCTCCCGCTTCCCCGATCGCGCCGGAACGGCCACCCGGGTTGCCGCCGTCCGCGAAATGCGGAACACTCCCGGCGATGAGCGCATGCGGACACGGCGGCTGCAGCGGCCTGAGCCAGGAGTTCGCGCGTCGAGTCGAGCTGGAGCTGGTCTACACGGAGCTGCAGGAGTTGCTGGAGGCGCCGCCATCCCGCGAGGTCTTCCTGGAGGAGCATCGCCGGCGCTCCGCGGCGGAGGGGCGGACGCTTGCGCTGCGCGAGGTGCTGAACGGCGTGCTGGCACGCACGGCCGCTAGCCGCTAGATCTGGGTGAGCTTGTGCCCCCGGTGGACTGCCTGGATGCGCCGGGTCGTGCCCGACCGCGAGCGCATCACGATCGAGTCGGTGTGCGCACCCTCGGGGGCGAAGCGGACGCCCCGCAGCAGCGAGCCGTCGGTGACGCCCGTCGCCGAGACGAAGATGTCCTCACCCGCCACCAGGTCGTCGGCCGTCAGCACCCGGTCGAGATCGAAGCCGGCGGCCAGCAGGGACTGCCGCTCCTCGTCGGTGCGCGGCCAGAGCTTGCCCTGCAGCGCGCCGCCGACACACTTCAGCGCCGCCGCCGCGATGACGCCTTCCGGCGTGCCGCCGATGCCCATCAGCATGTCGATGCCGGTGCCGGGGTTGGCCGCCGCGATCGCCGGGGCGACGTCGCCATCCCGGATCAGCCACACCTTTGCGCCGGCCTGGCGGAGCTCGCCGATCAGCTCGTCGTGGCGGTCACGCTCGAGCACGACGACCGACACCTCCTGCACCGAGACGCCCTTCGCCTTCGCCACCGCCTTCACGTTCTGGGTGGGCGTCGCGTTGATGTCGATCGCGTGCTCGGCGCCAGGGCCGACGGCGATCTTGTCCATGTAGACGGCGGCGCCCGGAAAGAACATCGAGCCGCGCTCGGCCACGGCCAGCACCGAGATCGCACCCTGCTGGCCCAGCGCGGTGAGGCGCGTGCCCTCCAGCGGGTCGACGGCGACGTCGACGGCCGGCCCCATCTTGTTGCCGACCTCCTCGCCGTTGTAGAGCATCGGCGCCTCGTCCTTCTCGCCCTCGCCGATGACGACGATGCCGGCCATCGCGACCGTGTCGAGCATCCGGCGCATCCCGTCGACCGCAGCCTGATCGGCGGAGATCTTGTCGCCACGGCCGACCCAGCGGGCGGCCGCGATCGCGCCCAGCTCGGTCACGCGGACGAGCTCGAGCGCGAGGTTGCGGTCGGGCGCACCGAAGCCCTCGAAGACACCGATCTGCGGCATCACGCCACCGTTACCGCATCACAGAGATAGACGTCCTGGATCGCGTTGAGGATCTCGACGCCGCTGGCGAGCGGCTTCTGGAACGCCTTGCGCCCCGAGATGAGGCCGACCCCACCCGCGCGCTTGTTGATGACGGCGGTGCGCACGGCCTGCTGCAGGTCGTTCTCGCCGGAGGCGCCGCCCGAGTTGATCAGGCCGGCACGCCCCATGTAGCAGTTGACGACCTGGAAGCGGCAGAGGTCGATCGGGTTGTCGCTCGACAGGTCGGAGTAGACCTTCTTGTGGGTCATGCCGTACTTCTTGCCATCAGCGTTGAGGGCGGTGTAGCCGCCGTTGGTCTCGGGCAGCTTCTGCTTGATGATGTCGGCCTGGATCGTCACGCCGAGGTGATTGGCCTGGCCGGTGAGGTCGGCAGCGGTGTGGTAGTCGACGTCCTGCTTGAAGGCGCCGTTGCGCAGGTAGCACCAGAGCACGGTGAACATGCCGAGCTCGTGCGCCTGCTGGAAGGCCTCGCTGACCTCGACGATCTGGCGGGTGCTCTCGTCGCTGCCGAAGTAGATCGTCGCGCCGACGCCCGCAGCGCCCATGTCCCAGGCGCGCTTGACCGACGTGAACATCACCTGGTCGAACTTGTTCGGGTACGTCAGCAGCTCGTTGTGATTGAGCTTGACGATGAAGGGGAGCTTGTGGGCGTACTTGCGGCTGACCGCGCCGAGCACGCCGAGCGTCGAGGCGACGGCGTTGCAGCCGCCCTCCAGCGCGAGCTTGACGATGTTCTCGGGGTCGAAGTAGGCCGGGTTGGGCGCGAAGCTGGCGCCCCCCGAGTGCTCGATGCCCTGGTCGACCGGCAGGATGCTGAGGTAGCCGGTGCCGCCGAGGCGCCCGGCCGAGTGCAGCCAGGTGAGGTTGCGCAGCGTCGCCGAGCTCCGGTCGCTAGCGAGCATGACCCGATCGACGAAGTCGGGCCCGGGCAGGTGCAGCAGCCCCTTGTCGACGGTCGTGCAGCGATGGGAGAGGAGCCCGTCCGCCTCATCGCCGAGGAGCGCCTGAATCCCAGCCAGATCTCGAGTGGTGCCAGTCACAGCCACGTCTTGTCCTTCCCTCAGTGCACGGTTCGCGTTGGTCGAAGCATACGCCGGGCGCCACACGGTGGCCGCCGGCCACCCGCACGCGGCCTGTGGTTCCTACATCCGCTCGGGCGCCTCGACGCCGACGAGGTCGAGACAGCGGGCGATGACGTGCTGCGTCGCGCGCACGAGGCCGAGCCGCCACGCCTGCTCGTCGACGCCGAGCACGCGGCACTCGTGGTAGAAGCGGTGGAAGTCGTCGGCCAGCCGGATGGCATAGGTGGGGATCGCCTGCGGGCTGCGCCGCTCGGCGGCCTCCCTGACCACGGCGGGGAACTCGCAGAGCTGCTTGATCAGGTCGCGCTCCTCGGGGGCCAGCGTCGCGGGTGGCGGCGCCCCCACGACGGCGCCCTCACCGGCCTCGCGGAACAGGCCACAGGTGCGCGCATGGACGTACTGCACGTAGTAGACAGGGTTCTTGCGCGACTTCTCGACGGCGAGGTCGACGTCGATCTCGATCGTCTGATCGGGGCCGCGCTCGACGAGGTACCAGCGAGCGGCGTCCACGCCGATCTCGTCGATCAGGTCGTCGAGGAAGACGACGTTGCCGGAGCGCTTGCCCATGCGGGCTTTCTCGCCGCCGCGCAGAAGGTGGACGAGCTGGTAGATCAGCACCTCGACGCGGTCGCTGCTGCCGTCGATCATCGCGGCGATCGCCTTGAGGCGGCCGACGTAGCCGTGGTGGTCGGCGCCGAGCACGTAGATGGCCCGGTCGAAGTCGCGCAGCTTGTGGTGCATGTACGCGACGTCGGCGGCAAAGTACGTGGGCTCGCCGGTCGAGCGCAGGACGACGCGGTCCTTGTCGTCGCCGTGCGCGGTCGTGCGCACCCAGGTGGCGCCGTCCTCGAGATAGGTGTCCACCGCCTTCAGCGCCTCGGGGATCTCCTGCTCGATCACCGACTGCTTCTGCCACGAGTCGATGTGCACGCGGAACCGCTCGAGCGACGCCTCGATCGAGGCCAGCATGTGCGGCACGGGGTCGCCCTCGAGCTTCGCGAGGTCGTCGATGTACGCGCCGACGTAGCCGTCCGCGGGCGGCTCCTCGCCGCGCCGGCGCGCGTCCACCGACTCGCGGAAGCGATCCATCTGCGTGCCCGAGTCGTTGAAGTAGTACTCCTCGCTGACGGTGTGGCCGGCGTAGCGCAGCAGCCGCGCCACCGCGTCGCCGTAGGCGCCATTGCGGGCCGAGCCGACGGTGAGCGGGCCGGTCGGGTTGGCCGAGACGAGCTCGACCTGGATGCGCGCCCGCTCGGCGGCCGGGACGCAGCAGGCTCCGAAGTCGGCGCCGGCTGCCAGCACCTCGGCGACCGCCTCGCCGAACCAGGCCGACGTCAGAAAGAAGTTGACGAAGCCGGGGCCGGCGACCTCCGCTCGCTCGACGGCGGGCAGCAGGCCGAGGGTGGCGGCCAGCTCCTGGGCCAGCTCGCGCGGCGCCTGCTTGCGCTGTGGCGCGAGCCTGAGCGCGGCGTTGGTGGCGAAGTCGCCGTGGGCGGCGTCGTTGGGGCGGCTCAGCTCGATCGGGGCGCCCGCGCTCGCGGACAGCTCCGCGGCGAGGCGCTCGATGCTAGGCAAGGACGTCCCCAAGCGGGGCAAACAGCTCTTCGAGCAGCTCTAGCTCGTCCGACGATCCAGCTGCGACGATGATGTCTCCTTCTTCGAGGACGGCGTCCGGTGACGGTGTCGTATCGAGGCTGCCGTCATGGCGGCGAACTGCAATCACGATGGCGCCGGTGACGGCGCGGATCCGCAAATCGCGGATCGACTTGCCCGCCCGGCCGGACGATGCGATCACCTCGATCTCCTCGAAGCGGAAGTCCTCCTCCGCCGACGTGACCGACTCGACGAACGCGGCGACCTGGGGCTTGAACAGCAGGTTCGCGATCGTGCGGCCGGCCGTCGTGTAGGGCTGGACGACGCGGTCGGCGCCGGCCAGGCGCAGCTTGCTGGCCGCGTCCTCGGTGGAGGCGCGCGCGATGATCATCAACTCGGGCCGCACCGACCGCGCCGACAGCGTGATGTAGAGGTTGTCGACGTCGGAGTCGGAGGAGGCGACGAGGCCGAGCGCCCGCGCCAGCCCGGCCGCCGCCAGCGCCGTGTCGTCCGTGCCGTTGCCGATGACGATCGCCTCGCCCTGCTCGGCAGCGATCGCCAGCGACGCCTCGTTGAACTCGACGATCACGTATGGCTTGCCGTATGCACGGAACTCCGCGGCGACGCGGCGCCCGACGCGGCCGTAGCCGCAGATGATGGTGTGGTCGCGCATCTGGTCGATCAAGCGTCGCTTCCTCCGCTCGGTGTAGGCCCCGGTGAGGAGACCGCGGGCGATGACCTCGACGATCGCGCCCGCGATGAAGAGGAAGATTGCCACGCCGGCGAACAGGAGGACGGCGGTGAACAGCTTTGCCCACGAGCCGGCGGGCGGCGTGTCGAGGCCCGTGAGGGTCGTCGTGACGATCGAGCGGTAGAGAGCAGCGATCCAGCCCTCGTCGAGAATTAGATGGAAGCCGACCATACCGGCCAGCAACACGGCCACGAAGGCGACCATCGCGCGCCAGAGGCGGCGGAAGGTAGTGCGCGCGTCGTCCACGCCTCAAGTATTCCGGCAGCGCCGCGACGGCGCTGCCTCGGCCGTGCTGCGCCCGGCGGCGGCTATCGTCAGCGGCTGGCCATGCGCGTCGCAGTGATCTCGGATATCCACGGCAACGCCCACGCGCTCGACGCCGTGCTCGCCGCTGTCGCCCGCGAGCGCCCGGACGCGCTGTGGTGCCTCGGCGACCTCGTCGGCTACGGCCCCCGGCCAAACCGCTGCACCCGCCTCGTCGCCGCGCATGCCGACATCTGCCTCGCCGGCAACCACGACCTGGGCGTGCTGGGCGCGATCGATATCGCGGAGTTCTCGCACGATGCCGCGGCGTCCGCGCGCTGGACGCGGGACGTTCTGGAATCCCAGGCGCGCGACTTCCTGGCGGGCCTCTCGCCGGAGCGCGTGACCGCGCGAGCCGCCCTCTACCACGCGAGCCCGCGGAGCCCGGTGTGGGAGTACGTCGTCAGCGCCGAGGCCGCCGAGGCCGCGCTGGCCGACACGACCGCTCCGATCGTGCTGGTCGGGCACAGCCATGTCGCGCTGGCGATCCTCGAGGCGGGCGAGGCGATCTCCGGCGGGCAGGCCCCGGGCGGCAAGGAGATCGAGCTGAGACGCGGCCGCTGGCTGCTCAACCCCGGGTCGGTCGGGCAGCCGCGCGACGGCGACCCCCGCGCGGCCTGGCTGCTGCTCGACTTCCGGGCGGGCCGGGCGACGTTCCACCGGGTCGAGTACGACATCGCGTCGACCCAGGCCGAGATTCGCGAGCGCGGGCTACCCGACGGGCTTGCTGCGCGGCTCATGCTGGGCGCCTGAGCCGCGAGTCGGGCGCGGCTCGGCCGGGCACCTCCCTCGGGTGCCCCTGCCGCTTTCAGGCGCGAAGGGCGGCTGCGCTCAGGCTGCCGGCAGGCCGTGCGGCACCGCTGTCGCTGCAGGTGCCAGGCCCGTCTCGCCGAGCCCCTCGCGGGCGAACGTGAGCTGGACGTGCTCGCGAGCCTTGAAGATGCGCCACTTGACGGTCGCCAGCGTCACCTCGAGCGCCTCGGCGATCTCGTTGTACGAGAGGCCGACGATGTCGCGGAGCAGCATCGCCAGCTTGAGGTCGACGGGCATCTCGGCGAGCGAACGCCAGACGGCCTCCATCAGCTCGGCTCGCTCGATCGGCTGGTCGACCACTTCGAGCTGGGGCATGTCGTCGAGCTGGACGGACTGCCGCGGCCTCCGCTCGGAGGCACGAAGCTCGTCGAGCACGCGGTTCTTGGTCACCTGGAAGAGCCACGTCGTGAAGAGCGAGCGCGCCGAGAAGCCGGGCAGGCCCTGGAAGACGCGCAGGAACACCTCCTGCGTGAGGTCCTCCGCCAGCGAGCGGTCGTTGACAATGCGCAGGACGTAGTTGAACACCTGGGTCTCGTAGGCCCGGACGATCAGCGAGAACGCACGCTCGTCACCGGCCTGAGCTCGCCGCAGTACGCCAGGGTCTGGCTGCGCCAGGGGCATGTGGCGGCGAGTATAGCCCGAGAAAATACAGGGATGTATATGCGCGATACGTCTTCTTCGCGCTGTCTGGCGGCACGGGCTGCGGCGGGGCCGCGGCGCGTGTCGCGCCGGCCGCGGCGCCCTGTAGCGCCGGCTCAGCCGACCAGGTTGCGACCGGTCATCTCCGCGGGCTGCGGGATGCCGAGCAGGGCGAGGATCGTCGGGGCGAGATCGGACGCCTCGCCGCCGTCGCGTAGGTGCCGCCCCGCGGCGGTGAGGATCAGCGGCACCGGGTTCGTCGTGTGCGCGGTGTGCGGGCTGACGCCGTCGTCCTCGAGCATCTTCTCGGCGTTGCCGTGGTCGGCGGTGACAAGGCAGACGCCGTCGGCGGCATGTACCGCGGCGACGACGCGCGCCAGGCAGCCGTCGACGGTCTCGATCGCCCTGATCACGGCCGGGATCGAGCCGGTGTGGCCGACCATGTCCGGGTTGGCGAAGTTGACGACCCCGAAGCGGAACCCGTCGCCGATTGCGGCGCAGAAGCGGTCGGCGATGGCGGCGGCGGACATCTCCGGCTTGCAGTCGTAGCTGGGCACGTCGCGCGGCGAGCCGGCCAGCCGCCGCTCCTCACCGGGCCACGGCTGCTCGCGGCCTCCGTTGAAGAAGTACGTCACATGCGGGTACTTCTCGGTCTCGGCGGTATGGAGCTGACGGGCGCCGGCGGCGGCCAGCACCTCGGCGAGCGTGTTCGGGACGGCCTGCTCGGCAAACGCGATCGGGCAGTCGATCTCGTCGCCGTAGCGCGTCATCGTGACGAGGTCGACGCCGAGCCCGAGCAGCCGCTCGGAGAGCTGGCGGCCGCGGTCCGGCCGGAAGTTGAAGAAGATGACGCTGTCGCGTACCGGGTCGAGGCGGGGCCGGTTGCGCAGAGCGATCGGCAGGATGAACTCGTCGGTGAGGCCGGCCTCGTAGCTCGCGCGCACGGCGGCGACGGGGTCGTCGGCGACGGCGCCCTCGCCACGGACGATCGCGCCCAGGGCGAGGTCGGTGCGCTCGGCGCGGCGATCGCGGTCCATCGCGTAGTAGCGGCCGACGACCGTCGCGATCCGGTCGGCGGGCAGCGTCGCGAGGTCGCGGGCGGCGGCGAGCGGTGACACGTCGCGCCCGTCGGTGAAGGCGTGCAGCCAGGTGCGGTCGCCCATGCCCTGGCGGGCGCCGAGCTCGAGCAGCGCGCGCACGTGGTCGATGTGCGAGTGGACGCCGCCGGTCGAGACGAGCCCCAGCAGGTGCACCGCCCCGCCCCGCTCCTGCGCCCGGCGGAACGCCCCGACCAGCGCCTCGTTGGCGAGCAGGCTGCCGTCGGCGACCGCGCGGTTCACACGCTGGAGATCCTGGAAGAGGATGCGCCCGGAGCCGATCGTGAGATGCCCGACCTCGGAGTTGCCCATCTGGCCGGGCGGCAGGCCGACCGCCTTGCCCGACGCCTCGATGTGCGTGTGCGGGTAGGTCGCCCAGAGGCCGTCGAACACCGGCGTGTCGGCCAGCAGCACGGCGTTGCCGGGGCCGGGCGGCGCGATGCCCCAGCCGTCGAGGATGACGAGGACGACGAGCAGGCAGTCCGGCATCTCAGGCGACCGCGCGGGCGGCGGCGCAGATGCCGGCGAACGAGGTGACCTCGAGCGCTGCGCCCCCCACGAGCGCGCCGTCCACGTCGGGCTGCGCCAGCAACACCGGCGCGTTCTCGGCCTTGACCGAGCCGCCGTAGAGGATCGGCACGTCGAGGATGTCGCGGATGATGGCGTGCGCCTCCTGCGCCTGCTCCGGGCTGGCGGTGCGGCCGGTGCCGATCGCCCAGACCGGCTCGTAGGCGACAACCAGGTTGGCGTGCGGGCCGACGGCGTCGGCGATCGCAGCCGTCTGGCGGCGCAGCACCTCCTCGACCCTGCTGCCGTCGCGCTCCGCCAGCGTCTCGCCGACGCAGGCGATCACGCGCAGGCCGGCGGCCAGCGCGGCCTCGCTGCGCCGTGCCACCGTCTCGTCGGTCTCGCCGAAATACTGGCGCCGCTCCGAGTGCCCGACGATGGCACCGGCAACCCCGACCTCGGCGAGCATCGCCGCCGACACCTCACCGGTGAAGGCGCCCGTCTCGGCCCAGTGGACGCTCTGCGCGAACACCTGCACCGCGCTCCCGCGGACGCCCTCCAGTGCCGCGGCGAGCGACACGAACGGCGGGCACACCGCGACCTCGATGCCGGACGTGTCCACGGCGGCGGCCAGCGCCCCGCAGAACTCCCGCGCCTCGCGCGGCCCCTTGAACAGCTTCCAGTTGCCGGCGATCAGCATGGCGCCTCCTCGGCCTCAGCCTTCCGGGATTGCGGCAACGCCCGGCAGGGCGCGGCCCTCCAGCAGCTCGAGCGACGCGCCGCCGCCCGTCGACACCCACGAGACGCGGTCGGCCAGGCCGGCCTCCTCGATGGCTCGCACCGAGTCGCCGCCGCCGACCACGGTGAACCCGGCACAGTCGGCCACCGCACGCGCCACAGCGTTCGTGCCCTCGGCGAAGCGCGGCCACTCGAACACACCCATCGGGCCGTTCCAGAACACGGTCTTCGCGCCGGCGATGTGCCGGGCGAACTCCGCGCAGGTGGCCGGGCCGATGTCGAGGCCGAGCCAGCCTGCCGGGATGGCGTCCACCGTGGCGACCTGCGCCTCGGCGTCGGCCGCGAACGACGCGGCCGCGACGACGTCAGCGGGCAGCACCACCGGGAACATGAACGGGCTGGTGCCGCGAACCTCCTCGGCCATCTTCCCGCCGATCAGGACGCTGTCGGCCCGCGAGCCGAGGTGCTGGAGCACCGCGACCTTGTCCTCGACCTTGGCGCCGCCGGCGACGATCACGAACGGCCGCTCGACGTCGCCGAGCAGCCGGCCCAGCTCGGCGAGCTCGCGCTCGAGCAGGAGGCCCGCATAGGCCGGCAGCAGGTGCGCGACCGCCTCGGTGGACGAGTGCGCTCGGTGCGCCGAGCCGAAGGCGTCGTTGACATAGACGTCGGCGAGCGCGGCCAGCTCGGCGGCGTAGCCGGCGTCGTTCTTCGTCTCGCCCGGGTGGAAGCGCGTGTTCTCGAGCACGACGACCCGCGCGCCCGCAGGCGCCGCGCCGCCGCTCTCGACAAAGCCGACCTCCTGCCCCAGCAGCTCTGCGAGGCGTGCCGCCACCGGGCGCAGCGAGTACTGCGGGTCGGGGCCGTCCTTCGGCCGCCCGAGGTGCGAGCAGACGAGCACCTGGCTCGCCCCCTGCTCCAGCAGCAGCCGGAGCGTGGGCAGCGAGGCCCGGATGCGGGTGTCGTCGGCGACCCGGGCGCCGTCGAGCGGCACGTTCAGGTCGGCGCGGACGAGAACCCGCCGCCCGGCGACGGCGGCGGTGCGGACGGAGCGTGGCGCCACGGGTCCTGCGCTCCTAGAAGAGACGCGGGACGAGGTCGACGAGCCGGCAGGAGTAGCCCCACTCGTTGTCGTACCAGCCGAACACCTTGATCGTGTTGCCGTGCACCATCGTCAGGCCGCTGTCGTAGATCGACGAGAACGGCGAGCCGACGATGTCGGACGAGACGATCGGGTCGGCGGTGTACTGGAGGAAGCCCTTCAGCGGCCCCTTGGTGGCGGCCGCTTTGAACACGGCATTGACCTGCTCGACGGTCGCGGCCTTCTTCACGGTGACGACGAAATCGACGATCGAGCCGGTCGGCAGCGGTGCCCGCACGGCGACGCCGTCGATCTTGCCCTTCAACTCGGGCAGGACGAGGCCGATGGCGCGCGCGGCGCCCGTCGAGGTCGGAATCAGGTTGATCGCGGCGGCACGAGCGCGGCGCAGGTCCTCGTGCGGCAGGTCGAGGATGCGCTGGTCGTTGGTGTAGGCGTGCACCGTCGTCATGAAGCCGCTCTCGATGCCGAAGCTGTCGTTGAGCACCTTCGCGAGGGGGGCAATGCAGTTCGTCGTGCACGAGGCGTTCGAGATGATCTGATGCTTCTTCTTGTCGTACGCCTTGTCGTTGACGCCGAGCACGAGCGTCACGTCGGGGTTCGTGGCAGGCGCCGAGATGATGACCTTGCGGGCGCCGGCAGCGATGTGCTGCCCGGCGGCCTCGCGCTTGGTGAAGAAGCCGGTGGACTCGATGACGACGTCGACGCCGAGGTCGCCCCAGGGCAGGTTGGCGGGGTCACGCTCGGCGAGCACCTTGACCTCGTGGGCGCCGACCTTGATATTGCCGGCCTTCGTGACGGAGACCTTCTCGGCGAGCGGGCCGTTCACGGAGTCGTACTGGAGAAGATGCGCCAACGTGGCCGCATCACCCAGGTCGTTGACCGCGACGATCTCGAAGGCTGCGTTGCTCTTGAGATGCGAGCGGTAGAAGTTCCGCCCGATGCGGCCGAAGCCGTTGATGCCTACGCGCAGAGCCATGTGTCCTCGTTCTCCCCTGAAGTTGTTGTCACGACGATCTTAGTCGGGAGGGGTGCCGTCACCGCTCGAACTGTCGGCGAGGACGACGACGCGGGCGAGGCGGCGGTGGACGGTGGCCTTGGTGGCGGCCGGGCGGCAGCGGGTGCCCAGCTCGGCGAGGGACGCGTAGGGATGGCGGAGGCGCAGGCGCGCGACCTCGAGCAGGTCGTCGGGCAGGCGGTCGAGCTCACCCGACTCCCGTAGCGCACGGATGGCGGCGAGCTGGGGAGCCGCTGCCCGGCTGGCCCGGACGAGGTTGGCGTGGTCGGCGTTGGCGAGCCGGTTGGCGTCGCTGCGCGCGGCCGAGACCACTGCCCGCTCGTCGAGCGAGAGCGCGGCGTCGGAGGCCCCGGCCAGCGCGAGCGCGTCGGCGATCGTCTCGACGGCCTTGGCGTACGCGATCGCATGGCGGCCTCGGTCGTGCACGCGCAGCTCGACGTCCTCACGGGCGGCGATCGCTGCGATGGCGCGCGCCCCGTCGACGGTGGCCGTGCGGATCTCGAGGTGGGCGGCGCGAGGCCCGGTGATGGAGGCGGCGCCCAGCAGCGCGCCCCGCAGGTACGCGCCGCGACAGCAGCGCCGCGCGACGACGCGGTGCGGCGGCCGCACCAGCGGCACGTGCTCCCGCGAGAGGACACCCGCCGCGAAGAGCACGGCGTACGCGATCTCGGTGCCCTCGACGTGCAGCTGGTAGCGCGTCGTCTTGCCGAAGGCGTGCTGCCGGTAGGTACGGATCTCGGAGTCGACGTCGAAGCTGCGGAGCAGCTGGAAGGCGCGGCGCGCGATGCCGTTCGAGGCGAGGTCGAGATGGAGCGAGACCTCGCCGCGGCCGCGCAGGTGGACGCTGCCGGCGGTGTGGAACAGCGCCGACAGCTCGGCCAGGCGGTCGCACTCGGTCTTCGGCTCGATCGCGGCGAGCTCGGCGCGAACGTCCTCGGAGAGACTCACAGGTGGACACCCTCGAGCGCGAGTAGGCGGCGCTTGGTGGCGACGCCGTCGCTGCCGTAGCCACCGATGCCGACGGAGGCGACGACCCGGTGGCAGGGCAGGATCAGGGCGATCTGGTTCTGGGCGCAGAACGCCCCGGCGGCGCGCGGCGCGCGGGGCGCGCCTGCCAGCGCGGCCAGCTCGCCGTACGTGACGGTCTCGCCCCAGGGAACGCGGCGCAGCGCCCCGGCGAGCGCGAGCTGCAGCGGCGTGTACCCGTCGAGCATCAGCTCGACATCGTCGTAGGCGACGCGCTCGCCTGCGAGGTGCGCGCGGAAGCGCTCGACGAGCGGGTGGTCGCCCTGCGGCCGCAGGGCGGAGCCGGGGTGCGGCCGCTCGTGCATGAGCACGATGCCATCGAGCAGGCGCAGGTCGCCCACGCCCCAGCCGTCGACCTCGTAGCGGACGATCTCCAGGATCACTCCGGGATCGTCGCAGTTCGGAGACCGTGCTAGCGCACGTCGACGACGCGCCATTCGACCCGACAGCCGAGAGCGGCCGCATAGCGGTCGACCGTGGACAGCTTCGTGTCGGCAGCACTGCCTTCGAGCCGGGCGACCGCCGACTGCGATGTCTCCATGCGCGCGGCAACGGCCGTCTGGGAGTAGCCGAGCTCCGCGCGGCGCCGCGCGAGCTCCTGGAGCAGCGCCCGCCTGGCCTCCGCGGCGCCAACGAGCTCGGGCAAGAGGGGATTTCTTGCGGCTCGCGTCGCGACGATCTCGTCGACGAGGTCCGGCACCTGAGCCTGTCTCATATCACGAATAATATCTCATATTTGCGATTGCTGGCGACCTCGCTGGCGCCAGTCATGCAGGCGGCGCTCGGCGAGAACGATGACCTGCTGCGGCGTCTTGCGCGTCTTCTTCGAGAACCCTGCGAGCGCGAGCAGCACAAGCTGGCGCCGCCCGACCGGCGCGAAAACGATCCTCAACGTCTGTCCGGCACCGTGCGACCGTACGGGGCCGCCGGCGGGCTACGCACCTGGCCGAAAGGATGATCTTGCAGAGAGTCAGGCAGTGGCGCGCTACGCTCGCCGCATGACCTACGGCTTCGCCGCCACCCGCCCGCCCGCCGCCCGCAACGAGCCCATCCTAGGCTACGCGCCTGGCTCGCCGGAGCGCGCCGCCCTGCCCGCCCGCGTCGCCGAGCTCGGCGCACACCGGATCGACCTGCCCTGCGTCATCGGTGGCCGCGACGTGCACACCGCCACCACGCGCCCCGTCGTCTCGCCGCACCGTCACGCGCACGCGCTCGGCGATGCCCACCTGGCGGGCCTCCCCGAGGTGGACGCCGCCGTCGAGGCCGCCGCCCTGGCCTGGAAGGACTGGTCGCGCACGCCCTGGGAGCAGCGCGCCGCCGTCTTCCTGCGCGCCGCCGACCTGCTCGCCGGCCCCTGGCGGCAGACCCTCAACGCCGCCACCATGCTCGGCCAGTCCAAGACGATGCACCAGGCCGAGATCGACGCCGTGTGCGAGCTCGTTGACTTCTGGCGCTTCAACGTCGAGTTCATGCTGCGCCTGTACGAGGAGCAGCCGGTCTCGTCAGCGGGTGTCTGGAACCGCCTGGAGTACCGCCCGCTGGAGGGCTTCGTCTTCGCGGTCACCCCGTTCAACTTCACGTCGATCGCCGGCAACCTGCCAACGGCGCCCGCCCTGCTCGGCAACACCGTCATCTGGAAGCCGGCCACGACCTCGGCCTTCTCGGCGCACTTCCTGATGGAGCTGCTGCGCGCAGCCGGCCTCCCCGACGGCGTGATCAACCTCGTCTACGGCGATGGCGCCCGCATCGCCGAGAGCATCCTGCCGCGCCGCCACCTCGCGGGCATCCACTTCACCGGCTCCACCGGCGTCTTCAACTCGATGTGGCAAGCCGTCGCCGCCAACGTCGGCGGGTACCGCAACTACCCGCGCGTCGTCGGCGAGACGGGCGGCAAGGACTTCATCGTCGTCCACCCGTCCGCCGACCCGGAGGCGGTCGTCGCGGGGGTCGTGCGCGGCGCCTTCGAGTTCCAGGGGCAGAAGTGCTCGGCAGCCTCGCGGCTGTACGCGCCGAAGAGCCTGTGGCCCCTTCTGAAGGCCCGCCTCCAGGAGGAGATCGCGCAGATCCGCGTCGGCGACCCGGCCGAACCGGCCGTCTTCATGGGCGCCGTCATCGACGCGAAGGCGTTTGCCAGGCACCGCGCCGCCATCGCCGACGCGCAGGCGCATCCCCGTGCCGAGATCGTCGCCGGCGGCGGCACCGACGACAGCGTCGGCTGGTTCGTCGAGCCCACAGTGATCGAGACCCGCGACGCCGACTTCCCGCTGCTCGCCGAGGAGCTATTCGGGCCGATCCTCACCGTCTACGTCTACCCCGATGGGCAGTGGGCCGACACCCTGCGGCTCGTCGACCGCACCGGCCCCTACGGGCTGACCGGAGCCGTCTTTGCCACCGACCGGGCGGCGATCGCCGAGGCGCACGAAGCGCTGCGCTACGCGGCAGGCAACTTCTACGTCAACGACAAGCCGACCGGCGCCGTCGTCGGCCAGCAGCCGTTCGGCGGGGCGCGCGGCTCCGGCACGAACGACAAGGCCGGCTCGCTGTGGAACCTGATCCGCTGGGTCAGCCCGCGCGCCGTGAAGGAGACGCTGGCGCCGCCGACCGACTGGCGCTACCCGTTCCTCAGCCCCGGCGCGTAGGGCCCGACCCGCCGGACTCGCCAGGCACCCGAACGAAAGCCGTACGGCGGCCTTACCGTCTGTTCACAGAACCGCACTACCGTGGAAGGCATGCGCTTGATCGGACTCCTCGGCACCGGCTTCGCCATCGCCGTCCTGCTGCTGCCGC
Organism: Actinomycetota bacterium; assembly: GCA_947445525.1. Taxonomy (GTDB): domain Bacteria; phylum Actinomycetota; class Thermoleophilia; order Gaiellales; family Gaiellaceae; genus CANFDS01. The sequence goes on from CANFDS010000021.1 coordinate 24,261, forward strand.
ACTGACCGGCGGGACTGCGCCCTGGCCTGGAGCTACCGCTTCGGGTCGAGCCGGAACGCCCAGGCAACCGCCGACCCCTCGGTCGCCGTCACGGCGAGCGCCGCCGCGAAGTGGACGCCCTTCGCCTTCACCGCGGTCGCGTTCCCGAAGAAGGTGATCGCACGGGAGTTGAGACCGCCCGACCTGGCATCGACGGGCTTGCCGTTCGCGTAGAGGATGGCACCCTCGATCGCCGTCGGCGCCTTCGCCTCGACGGCGGTCTGCGGGCCGACGTACGTCACAACCTCGCCGGCGTGTGGGCCGAGGATGCGCAGGCGTACCGGGCCACCCAGCTCGAGCCTCCAGGTGCCGCGGTCGCCGCGCAGGGCGACACCGTACGCGCCGTCCTCGGTCTGCATCTCCACGGTGCGCCGCCCGGTGATCACGGCGATCGCCCACGTGTCGCTGAGCGTGTCGGAGAGCCTGACGCGGTAGCCGCCGGCGCGGGCAAACGCACCGACGCCCTCGGTCAGCTCGACCGCCGTGCCCTTGCGGAAGCGGACGAGGTCGGGGCCGAGCCGCCGCTGCGCCTGCTTCGACAGAAGCCCCCACATACGCGGGGCGTCGCCCTTGCCGGCCGCCTCGACGAACGCGCGCAGCGTGCTGGCGGGCGAGGCCTCGGTGGTGCGGGCGGCAGCGGCAGAGCCGGTAGCGAACACGACAGCCGCAAGAGCGACCACGAGGAGCGAGACAGGGCGGGGCATCCCGGAACAGGGTAGGTCAGACTCAGCACCGCCGGCCGCAAGGAGGACACATGACCGCACGTACTCCTGGAGAGATCTACGACTGCTTCCGCGACTGCTACCTGGCGAAGGACGTGCCGGGGATGCTCGCGCTCTACGAGCCGGGCGCGTGCTTCGTCACCGAGGACGGGCGCGTCGCGCGGTCTCCGGCTGCGATCGGTGCCGAGTTGTCGGCGCTGCTCGCGCTCGGCAGCCGACTCTGGCTCGACCCGCCCGAGGTCGTTGCCCTCGTCGACCTCGCGCAGCTCCACTCCGCCTGGGGCCCCGACGGTGGTGGGCCGGACGGCCGGTGGCTGCTCGTCATCGACAACCCTTTCGGCGGCGCCCGCTGACAGCTCCCGCGGGGCCGCGACCGCGCGCGGCTACGACGCGCCGGTCTTGTGCAGCGCCGCGTGAATCGAGCGGGCGGTGCGCGGCGGGATGCCCGGCACCGCCTCCAGCTCCTCGGCGGTGGCGTTGAGGAAGCGCTCGGCGCTGCCGAAGTGGCGGAGGATCGCCTTGCGCCGCGCCGGGCCGACGCCGGGCAGGTCGTCGAAGATCGACGCGCGTGCGGCGGTGGCGCGGCGCGTCCGGTGGTAGCCGAGGGCGAAGCGGTGCGCCTCGTCACGGATGCGTTGCAGCAACTGCAGGCCGGCGCTGCGCGGGTCGAGCAGGATCGGCTCGGAGCGGCCCGGCACGAACACCTCCTCGATCCGCTTCGCCAGTGCTATCACCGCGACCCGCGGCAGGTCGTACGCCTGCATCGCCTCCAGCGCCGCCGAGAGCTGCCCCTTACCACCGTCGATCACGATCAGGTTCGGCAGCACCGCGAAACTCTCGTCCCACTCCTCGTCGCTGAGCTCCAGCGCGTGCCGGCCGAAGCGCCGCCCGATCACCTCCGCCATCGACGCGAAGTCGTCGGGGCCACCGCGCAGGTCGGCCCGAATCGCGAACTTGCGGTAGTGCGCCTTCTTCGTCACCGCGTCCTCCAGCACGACCATCGAGCCGACCGACTGCTCGCCCATCGTCGTCGAGATGTCGAAGCACTCGATGCGGATCGGCAGGCTCTCCAGATTGAGCGCCTCGCGCAGCTCCTCGAGCGCCTCGACCCGGCGCAGCCGCTTCCGCTCCGACGACACCGCGTCGCCCTGCAGTGCGAGTCGCGCGTTCTCGTCGGCGAGGGCCTGTAGCCGCCGCTTCTCGCCGCGCTCCGGCAGGCGCACCTCGACCGCCGAGCCGCGCAGCCCGGAGAGGAACTCCGCCAGCGCAGCCGTGTCGCCGACCCGTGGCGGCACGACGATCTGCGGTGGGATCGACGGCGCGGCGCCGTAGTACTCCAGGCAGAACGCCTCCAGCAGCGTCGCGTCGTCGTGCCCCTCGACGTTCTCCAGGTGGAAGGCGTAGCGGTCGACGAGCTTGCCGTCGCGCAGCAGGAACACCTGCACTGCGGCTCGCTCCCCCTCCGCGGCCAGGCCGATCACGTCGGCGGTGCCGACCGATGCCTTGTCGGCACCCTGCCGCTCGGCGAGCGTCCTGATCGCGAACAGGCGGTTGCGGTAGCGGGCAGCGTCCTCGTAGCGCTCCGCCGTCGCGGACTCCGACATCTTGCGCTCCAGGTCGCGCTGGATCTTCCCGGTCTCGCCGGCCAGGAAGTCGATGACGCCGTCGATCAGCGCGCGGTACTCGTCCTTCGAGATCGCGCCGATGCAGGGCGCCAGGCAGCGCTCGATGTGGAAGTCGAGGCACGGCACCCCGCTGTGCCGCCCCGGCTTCGGCCCCTCGCAGGGCCGGTACTGGAAGACGCGGTTGAGCGTGTCGAGGGTCTCGCGCACGCTGCGGGCATTCGCGTACGGCCCGAAGTAGACGACGCCGCGCCGGTGGCGCTCCCGGGTGAACATCACCCGCGGGAAGTCGTCGGCGACCGTCACCGCGATGTACGGGAACGACTTGTCGTCGCGCAGGCGGACGTTGAAGAGAGGGCGATGCCGCTTGACGAGGTTCTGCTCGAGATGCAGCGCCTCGGCCTCGGAGCCGGTGACGATCACCTCGACGTCGGCGATGCGGTCGAGCATGCGCACGATGCCGGGCCGGCCGTCACCGCCGCTGAAGTACGTGCGGACGCGGGCGCGCAGCGACTTCGCCTTGCCGATGTACAGCAGCTCGCCGGCGGCGTCGCGGAAGAGGTAGACGCCCGGCCCGGCGGGGAGCCGCTTGAGCGCGGCGGCGACGGCCGGTGGAGTGTCCAGAGCCACGCCTCCAGCCTAGCGCCCCTCTATCCTCGCCCCATGAAGCGGTTCCTGCTCGTGCTGCTGGCCACGGTCGCGCTCGCGCCCGCCGCCCGGGCCGCCGGCCCGGCGCTGATCGTCGGCGCCGCCGAGGACATCGGCAAGCAGCCGACCCTGGTGCAGGCGAAGGCCCAGGTCGAGCTGGCGCGGCTTGTCGGCTTCCAGGCGCTGCGCGCGACGGCACAGTGGACGCGTGGCCTCACGACACCGCCCGCAGCCGAGCTCGCGCAGCTGAAGAACCTCTCCGATGCCGCCAACCTTGCCGGGATGAGGCTCTTCCTCTCGATCTATCCGTCGGGTAGCAGCCAGACACCGCTCGACGACCTGGCCCGGCAGCAGTTCGCCGCGTACGCCGCCACGATCGTGCAGCAACTACCGTCGTTCGGCGACGTCATCGTCGGCAACGAGCCGAACCTCAACCGCTTCTGGCTGCCGCAGTTCAACGCGGACGGTAGCAACGCGGCCGCCCCCGCCTACGTTGCCCTGCTCGCGCAGACGTACGACGCGCTGAAGGCGGTGCGCAGCACGATCCGCGTGATCGGCGGCGCCGTCTCGCCCCGCGGCATCGACCGTCCCAACACCGGCCGCGACACGCACTCGCCGAGCAGGTTCATCCCGGACATGGGAACGGCGTACAGGGCGAGCGGCCGCACGCTGCCGATCATGGACGCCTTCGCGTTCCACCCCTACCAGGACACCTCGAGCCAGCCGCCGACCTTCCAGCACCCCAACTCGACGACCGTCACGCTCTCCGACTACCCGAAGCTGGTTGCGCTGCTGGGCAAGGCGTTCGACGGCACTGCACAGCCCGGCTCGGCGATCCCGATCGTCTACGACGAGTTCGGGGTCGAGGCTGCCGTCCCGGCCGAGAGAGCGCCCGCCTATACCGGCGTCGAGCCCGCGACGACGAAGCCCGTCGACGAGACGACCCAGGCCGACTACTACCGGCAGGCGATCCAGATCGCGTTCTGCCAGCCGACCGTCGACACCATCCTGCTCTTCCACGTCGTCGACGAGCCCGCGCTCGCCGGCTGGCAGTCCGGCGTCTACTACGCCGATGGCACGCCGAAGTCAAGCCTCGCAGGGGTGAAGCGGGCCATCCGCGACTCCAACGGCGGCGTCATTGCCAGGTGCCCGGGGGTGTCGTTGACACCGCAGCCGGTGGTCGCCTGGCCGACTGCCGCCGATCGTGCCAGGCCCGCGCTCACGCTGCTCCTCACCTGTGACGTGGACTGCATCTACTACGCCCGGCTGGAGCGCTACCCGCAGCGCTCGACGACGCTCGTGGCCCGCGGCATCGCTCTCGCGGATACGCCCACGCTCGTCACGTTCCCCGCCCGCCGCGTCGCCAGGGCGCAGTACCGGCTGACCCTCAAGGCAACGGCGCCCGTCAACACCGGCGTCCCCACGACCGTCACCAGCGTTCCGTTCGTACTGCCCGCCTCTCGCTAGCATCACCGCCATGGATGAGCAGCAGCTGGTCGGCCAGTACGTCGCGTATACCTACTACCAGGTCGACCCGGCCTGGCGCCGGCTCCCGGTGGAGGAGCGCGTGGCGCACAAGGAGGCCTGGGTTGACGTGCTCGGCGAGCACGCCGCACGCTTCGAGTGGCTCGAGTCGTACACGGTCACCGGCGTGCGCCCCGACGCCGACTTCTTCCACTGGAAGATCACCGAGCGCTACCAGGACCTGATCGAGCTGGGCGCGGCGCTCAACGCGACGCCGCTCGCCGGCTGGCTCTCCACGCCCTACTCCTACCTGGCAACGACCAAGTCGTCGCAGTACTTCGAGAAGCAGTCGAAGGCGAAGCGGATGGGCCGCATCACCCCGCGCGGCGCCGAGTACCTCGTCGTCTACCCGTTCGTCAAGCTCCGCCCCTGGTACTCGCTGCCCCTGCAGGAGCGCGGCATGGCGATGCGCGAGCACGCCGAGGTCGGCTCGCAGTGGGTGACGATCACGAACCACACGACGTACTCCTTCGGCATCGACGACCAGGAGTTCATGACGGTCTTCGAGTGCGAGGAGCCGGCCGACTTCATGCACCTGATGCAGCGGTTGCGCGAGACCGAGGCGAGCAAGTACACCGAGCGCGACACGCCGATCTTCGTGGGCACGCACTGCACGCATCGCACGGCGCTCGACCTGCTCGACGGCGCAGTCACCTCGGTGCGGCAGACCGCCGCCGCCGAGTAGCGCGGCGCCGGCGCGGGCGCACCCGCGGCTACGAGTACGTGTGCTGGTCGCGCCAGACGCGCCACAGCGCGTAGCCGCAGCCGCCCAGCACGAG
>CANFDS010000022.1 GCA_947445525.1 Actinomycetota bacterium
CGCGGGGGTCTCCGGCGAGGTGTCGACGGTGGCGAAGCGGTCGGACGCGGCGGCGATGTCGCGCCCCATCTCGCCGTCCACGACGAGGATGCGCTCGAGCTCGGGCAGCTCGCCACGCAGGCGCTCGATCCGCTCGCGGTTGGCCTCGTCGGTGACGATCACGCGGGCGCCGGAGTCGCGCAGCCGGTGCGCGACGCCGTCGTCGCCGTAGAGCACCGAGAGCGAGAGCAGGATGGCCGCCATGCGGTACGCGGCGAGGAACGTCGCGCAGGTCTCGGGGAGCGGCGGCAACATCACTGCGACGCGGTCGCCCTGCCCCACCCCGGCCGCCGTCAGCACGTTGGCGATGCGGTTGGAGAGGCTGGCCAGCTCCCCGAAGGTGACGACGCGCTCGGTGCCCTGCCAGTCCTCCCAGAGCATCGCCACCCGGGTCGGGTCGTGCCGGTCGATGACGTCGACGGCGATGTTGTAGCGCTCCGGCACCTCCCAGCGGAAGTTCCGGCACATCTCGTCGTACGGGCCGACCGGCCAGCGGCGCAGCGACATTCTAGAAAGCCTCCTCGGGCAGGTCGAGATCGGCGAGCGCCTCGATTCTGAACGATCCGGGCAGCTCGCTGCCCCGGGAGGCGAGGAAGACCTTGAGCTGGCGGTAGTGGAAGGCGGCGTGCCAGCGCTGCGCGACGAGCAGGGTCGTCACGTCGAGGTCGCCGCGCAGAGTCGACACGGGCCGCGCGCCGGCGCCCGCCAGCAGCTCGTCGGCCCCCAGCAGCCAGCCCTGGAAGTCGGTGGCGATCGTCGAGGCATACGCGACTGCAGCCGGCGCGCCGTCGAGGGCGGCCTCGCGGAGGTCGTCGTCGTCGGGGTTCCAGGGGAACGTGCCGTGCTCGACGGCGCCGGGGATCAGCGTGATCGGGTGGAAGGTGTTGCAGGTGAGGTTGCGCAGGGTGCGGCCGCGGGACGGCGTCGGCGCGCAGATCGTCTCCCAGTCGAGCAGGCGCAGGTGGTCGACCCAGGCTTCGAGGATCGTCGAGAGATCCCAGGCGAGCCGGAGCCCGTCGGCGGCGGCGCCCGCACCTTCGCTGCTGCCGCCGGTAAGGCCCAGCAGCGAGGCGATCTGCGACGGGTGCATGATCCCGGAGGCGACGCCGTCGACCTCGAGCGAGGGGATGGTCGGCTTGCCGGCCGCCTCCCAGCGCGCACGGCCCTCCGGGTCCCGGGCATTGACGGAGTCGAACGTGATTCCCTGGGCGCCAAGGAACTCCTTGGCCGCGGCACAGGACGCTCAGGCGGGTTGCCAGAACAGCGCGATGCGTGACATGTCCCGTAGTCTCACACGCATGATCGTCGAGCGCACGGAGCATCCCGGGTACCTGTCCAACGCCTACCTCGTCGCCGACCGGCCGGGCGGCCATGGCGTTCTCGTCGACGGCAACGGCGTGGCCGGGCCGCTGCTGGCCTCGGTCGAGCGCGACGCCATCACGATCACCCACATCCTGGTCACGCACTTCCACGTCGATCACGTCGACGGCATCGCCGAGTACCGGCAGCGCTTCGGCGTGCCGGTGGTCGGCAGCCGCGTCACCGCCGAGACGCTCGGCGGCGGTTTGATCGACACCGTCATCGCCGACGGCGAGGAGATCGCCAGCGGCGAGCTGACGATCCGCGTGCTGGCGACGCCAGGCCATGCTGCCGGCCACCTCGCGTTCCTCGTCAACGGCAGCGACTGCCTGACCGCCGATGTCCTGTTCAGGGGCACCGTCGGCGGCTGTGCCGGGCCGGGCGGCAACTACGCCGACCTCCGCGCCTCGATCGCGCGCCTGCTGGCACTGCCGCCGTCCACCGTTGTCCATCCCGGCCATCGCGAGCCGACGACGATCGCCGCCGAGCTGGAGTCGAACCCGTTCGTGCGCGTGTGGGGCGGCCTCGACCCCGAGGGGATGGAGCGCTGCCTGGTGCGCGGGATCTCGGCGACGCTGCTGCTGTGGGCGCCCGACTACGACGGCGGCAACAAGGCGCTGGTGCGCTACGACGACGGCCGCGAGATCGTGGTCGGCGGCTCGCAGGTCGAGCGCAGCTGAGCGCGGGGCCGGCGTCGCCGTCGGCGCGCGGCTAGAGGCTTGATGTGAATTAGCGCCCCCAGCGGGGCTGTCCCGGGCCAAGCCAGGGCGTCACGGCGCCCGCAGGCCAGGCCCGGGGCCTGGGCGAGGAACGACGGGGCGGCATGGCGCTGCGCCCGGGGCGGCAACCGGGGCCGCGGCTAATTCACATCAAGCCTCCCTAGTCGCCCCAGTCGAAGTCCCGTGACTGCCCCCACGCGGCTTCCTCGGGCGGAGCAGCGTTGGGAAGCATCCCGGGTGCGGGCGGCACGGCGGTGAGGTCGCCGGGGCCGGCCGCGGGGGCGGCGCTCGCGGGGGCGGCGCTCGCGGTAGCAGCAGCGCCCGGCAGCGCGGCGTGCTCGGCCGTGTCCTCGTTCGTTAGGGCCGTGAGCAGCAGCGTGACATCGCCGAGGCTCTCGCCGTCCATGGTGTCCTCCAGCCGCGCCTGCTCCTCCGACTTGAAGAGCGGGTGGTTGCTGAACGGGTCGTCGACCATGTAGCGCGCGAGCGGCATGTTGTCGTCGAGCTCGGCGTTCTTGCGCTTCAGCTCGAGGTGTTCCTGGATGATGCGCGAAAAGAGCGAGGGGGTCTCCACAGGCATGCGAACCTCCGTGGTCTGGGTGTCAGTCGCCTCGGCCGGGAATTGTAACGACTCTGTGAGGATCCGTCATCCGGCCAGCGCCTCGCGCGCGATGCGATCCTGCTCGCGGCTGTGCGCGGTCGGGTACCCCTCGCTCGGGCTCGCCCGCCAGGGGCGGCCGACGAACGAGAGCGTGACGCCCACGGGCAGCGCCTCCTCCAGCCGGTGCCGCACCGAGCGGAACGCGCCCATGTTCTGCGGCTCCTCCTGCGCCCAGACGACCTCCCGCAGCCGCGGGTAGGCCGCCATCAACGCCGCAACGGCCTGCGCCGGGAACGGGTAGAGCTGCTCGACGCGGCCGATCGCGATGGTCTCGGCGCGGGCGCGCTCCTCGTGGTAAGCGATGTCGTAGTAGACCTTGCCGGAGCACAGGACGAGCCGCTCGACGAGCGCGTGGTCGGCGCCGCGGTCGTCGAGGACGGGCTGGAACGCGCCGTCGGTGAGGTCGGCGAGCAGCGAGGTGGCGCCCTTGAGGCGCAGCAGGCCTTTGGGTGTCATCACGACGAGCGGCCGCGCGATCGGATCGAGCGCCTGGCGGCGGATGAGGTGGAAGAACTGCGCGGCGGTGGTGCAGTTCGCGATGCGCATGTTGTCCTGGGCGGCGAGCTGCAGGTAGCGCTCGAGGCGGGCGCTGGAGTGCTCGGGGCCGTTGCCCTCGTAGCCGTGCGGCAGCAGCATCGTCAGGCGCGACGTCTCGTGCCACTTGGAGAGGCTCGACGAGATGAACTGGTCGACGATGATCTGGGCGCCGTTGCCGAAGTCGCCGAACTGCGCCTCCCAGATCACGAGCGCCTCGGGCGCGGCGACCGCGTACCCGTACTCGAAACCGAGCACCGCGTACTCGGACAGCGGCGAGTTGTGCACCTCGAAGGAGGCGCGCGCGTCGCTGATGCCCTTCATCGGCGTGGTGGTGGCGCCGGTGGCCGCGTCGTGCAGGACAAGGTGGCGGTGCGAGAAGGTGCCGCGCTCGCAGTCCTGTCCGGTCATGCGGATCGGGACACCCTCGGTGAGCAGGCTCGCGAACGCGAGCGCCTCGGCCTGGCCCCACTCGATCCCGCCCTCGTCGAGCGCGACGGCGCGGCGCTCGAGCTGCTTGGCGAGCTTCGCGTTGGGCGTGAAGCCTTCGGGGAAACGGAGAAGCTCGGCGTTGAGACGGCGTAGCTTGTCGCCGGCGACGGCCGTGACCACGGTCTCGCGGGAGACGGCAGGCGACGGTGGCGCGATGTCGCCGGCCGGGATCGCCTGCCCGAACGACGCCTTGAGGCGCTCGTGCGCGTCTTTCACGCGGTCCTGCACGGCGGTGACCAGCTGCGCTGCCTCTGCCTCGCTGACGACGCCCTGCTCGACGAGCTGCGCGGCGTAGAGCGTGCGGACGCTGGGCTTGCTGCCGATCTGGCCAACCGTGAGCGGCTGCGTGTAGGCAGGCTCGTCGGCCTCGTTGTGGCCGAAGCGCCGGTAGCCGACGAGGTCGACGACGACGTCGTGGGCGAAGCGCTTGCGGAACGCCATCGCGAGCCTGATCGCATGGAGCGCAGCCTCGGGGTCATCGGCGTTGACGTGGATGATCGGGACGTCGAAGCCCTTGGCGAGATCGCTCGAGTAGCGCGTCGAGCGCGCCTCGTGCGGGTCGGTGGTGAAGCCGACCTGGTTGTTCGCGATGAGGTGGATGGTGCCGCCGGTCTCGTAGCCGACGAGGCCCTGGAGGTTGAACGTCTCGGCGACGATGCCCTGTCCGGCGAACGAGGCGTCACCGTGGATGAGGATCGGCAGGGCGCTGGCCCGATCGAGGTGGCCGCCGATGCGGCTACGGTCGGCCTGGAGCGCGCGCACCGTGCCTTCGACGACGGGGTCGGCCGCTTCGAGATGGCTCGGGTTGGCGAGCAGGCGCACGTTGATCTCGCCGCTCGGCGTCTGCCGGACGCCCTCGGCGCCGAGGTGGTACTTGACGTCGCCGCTGCCGCCTTCGGGGTCGAAGACGACGGCCTCGTAGAAGCGCTCGCCCTCGAACTCGCGCAGGATGCGCTCGTACGGCATGCCGACGGTGTGCGTGAGCACGTTGAGGCGGCCGCGGTGCGCCATGCCGAGGACGACGTGCTGGGCGCCGGCGGCGGCGGCGATGTCGATCACCTCGTCGAGCATCGGCACCAGCGCGTCGACGCCTTCGAGCGAGAACTGCTTCTGGCCGAGGAACGCCCGGCGTAGGTACTGCTCGAGGCCTTCGGCGTCGGAGAGCCGGGCGAGCAGGCGGAGCTGCTCGTGAGGGGCGAGCGGCTGCCGGTAGCGGCCGGACTCGATAGCGAAGCGCAGCCAGACGCGCTGCTCGTGCTCGGAGAGGTGCTCGCTCTCGAAGGCCATCGTGCCGCAGTAGGTCTGCTGCAGGTGCGGCAGGGCCTCGGCGAGCGTGGCGCCGGGGACGTGGACGCGCAGCAGCGAGGCGGGGATGCGCGCCTGCAGCTCGGGCGTGAGCGCCGGCTCGAGGCCGAGCGGCTCGAGCGCGGGGTCGCCGACGGGCTCGGAGCCGAGCGGATCGAGGCGAGCAGCGAGGTGCCCGTGGGTGCGGTGCGCCTTGACAAGCGCCATCGCGGCGGCGACGCCGCCGAGCAGCAGGTCGTCGGGCGGGGCGGCGGGCGGGGCGGGCGCTGCGGGCGTGGCCGCTGCGGGCGGCCATGCGACAGCCGTCGCATGGCCGTTCCCGTTGCCGGCGCTGTGCCCGTTGGTGCGACCGGCGCTCCCGCCCGTGTCGGCGACGCCGTCTACGAGCCGCGCGAGGCCGGGGATCCCGGAGGTGACGGCCGACCTACCGCTCTCGAACAGGGCGCGCCACTCCGGTGAGACGCTTGCCGGGTTGGCGAGGTACTCCTCGAGCAGCATGCCCGCGTAGCCAGCGTTGCCGGCGTCGACTTCCGAGTGACTCATGAAGGCTGTTGTACCAAGCGGGCCCGGGGCTGCGCGGAGCGCAAGTGGGCTACCAGATGGCGTGGTTAGTGATGACTGCCACGACCATTCCCACGAACCAGCTGACGGTCGCGATCCAGACGGCCCAGGTCGCGAGACGGTGGTAGCGGCCGCCGATCATCACGCAGGCGATCGCGATGAGGGTCGCGGGCAGGATGAGACGCATCGGCTTGTAGGCTATGCCGAGCAGCGCCACGGTGATCGCTGCTGCTGCGAGGAAGCCGCCGAGCGTCTCGAGCGGGCGGGTGCGAGCGGACGGAGCTGCAGGGGTGGCGCTGGTCATTTCGCTTGAGTCCTCGTCGTCGTGACGCGTGCGGTGCGGTGCGGACGGCGGCTCGGGCCCCCGTGCGACGGCCGCGGCCGGCGTCGATTGTACGAATAGGACTGCCAGGGCTTCCAGTGGCTAGGCAGTTCCTCTGGGGCGAGCAATGCGACCTCATGAGGACGCGGCGGCTCGGCCTTGATTGCGTAGTAGATGACCGCGCCGATGTAGAGCATCGGGAGCTTGAGAATCACCGCGAGAAAGATGATCGTCCAGGTCACGGGGAGCAGTGTAAGGCATCGGGCGGGCGATGTGGGCGGTCCCGGCGGCTCAGCGGAAGTGACGTAACTCGTCGTGGCGGTAGGCGAAGCGCGCGAGCAGCGCGAATACGGCGGCATAGGCGGTGAGCCAGGCCAACGACGCCGGATGCCACGTTCCCACTCCCACCGCACCAACGACGAGGTCGCTCCACTGCCGGGTCGGCAGGTACGGCGAGACGGCGCGGGCGACACCGTGGAGCCCGTCCGGGCCTGTCCAGAAGCCACCCAGGTACGACAGTCCGAGGTAGACGAGGTTGGCGATCGGCAGCGCTGCCCTGGCGGAGAGCAGGTAGCCGAGGGCGACTCCGAGCAGGCCGAACGGGATCGTGCCGGCCGCAAGGGCGACGGCGAGGCGCACCCAGTCGTAGCCACCGACCGCGACGGTCGAGCGGCCGAGCGCGACCGCGATGACGACGCTGGCCGACGCGACCGCGAAGAGCGTCGCCGAGCAGAGCCGGGCAGCGAGGCGCTGCCAGGGAGCGACGGGCAGCACGCGCAGGAACAGCTGCCACGGTGCGCTCCGTTCCTGGGCGATGCCCACGCCGAACTGGAAGAAGACGACGCCGAAGACCGCGAACGCCGCGTACGAGGACATGGCCGCCGCAGCGGCACCGGCCGAGCCGGCCCGGCCGAAGAAGACGAAGAAGAGCGCCGGAACGCAGATCGTCGGACTCTCGGGTAGCGGAGCAGCTCGACCGTCTCTGCCCGGGCGTGCGCGCACACGAGCCTCACGCGGGGTGCCCCGTCAGCTCGAGGAACGCCTCTTCGAGGCTTGCCGGCCGCACCGCGATGCCAGCGAGCGATGCTCCATCCTGGACGAGGCACTGCAGGACGGGCTCCGGCTCGGCCGTGAGGAGAATCGCACCGCCACCGTCGGCCATCACCTTCGAGACGCCGGGCGGAATCCGACCCGGCCGGGCGGCGAGCCGGATCCGCGTGAGGCCGGCGAGCGAGCGGATGGCGGTCACGCTGCCCTCGGCGACGACGCGGCCGCCGGCGAGGACGACGGCGCGGCCTGCGAGCGCCTCGACCTCCTCGAGGTGGTGACTGGTGAGGAGCACGATGCCGCCGCCGGCGACGTACCGGCTGATCTCGTTCCAGACGAGCCTGTGTGCTGCAACGTCGAGCGATGCGGTCGGCTCGTCGAGCACCACCAGCTGTGGGCGGCCGGCGAACACGAGCACCACCGCGCCCGCACCCTCAACGGCCTCGCAACCCGCATCAGCAGCCGCTTCCTCGCCCTCGCAGCCGCCATCAGCCTCAACCACCGCCTCGGCCGCCCACCACGCGCCCTCGTCGACTACACAGCCTGAACCCGTGGAACAACTCATCTAGCGGCCGCCCGGGACAGGGCCGCCAGGGACAGGGTCGGAGCGGGCGGATCGCAGCGAAGCTCTCGAGGCTTGATGTAAACTGGCGTCCCCAGCGGGGCTGTCCCAGGCCAAGCCAGGGCGTCACGGCGCCCGCAGGCCAGGCCGGGGGGCCTGGGCGAGGAACGACAAGGCGGCATGGCGCCGCGCCCGGGGCGGCAACCAGGGCCGCGGCTCATTCACAGCAAGCCTCTAGGATCCCGGCGATGGCAGATCTCGACGTGACAGCAGTCGTCGCCACGGCTTCCGCCTGGCCGGGCGTCGAGGTCGGCGTCGAGGCCAACCCGGGCAGCGGCGGCGCCGGCGGCAGCGGCACCGGCCGCGACGCCACGGTCAGCCTCGGCAACGGCGGCCGTACCTTCGCCCGCGTCTCCCCCGCCGGTGTGGAGCTGACGCTACCGCGGCGCGTGCGCGACATGCTCGTCGAGACGGGCCGCGCGACCGCACTACCCTCGCCCGCCCGCGCCCACATCACCCCCGACGACGGCGGCCTGATCGACCTCGATCTGCTCCTGCTTGCCTACGAGCGCGCGCGCGTCACCACGAAAGTCAGGTCGGGCGAGCCGCCCCGCTAGCCGGCGGTCGGCCCCGAGCCAGGTGTCGGCCCCGAGCCGGGAGCCCCGTACCCACCGCCGCCCGGCGTCTCGACGCGCACGAGGTCGCCGGCCTTCAGAGCCACCGTAGCCTTGGGCGGCAGCGGCTCGCCGTTGACGAGTGTCCGCCCCATCGCCCCGGGCTCGCCACCCTGAGCGCCCTGCGGCGCGTGCAGCCGCCGCTCCGACAGCACCGAGAGGCGACAGTCCTCGAGCACGCGGATCTCCCTGATGATGCCGTCGCCGCCGCGCCAGCGGCCCGCCCCGCCCGTGCCCGGCCGCAGCGAGTAGCGCTCGATGCGCATCGGATAGGCCAGCTCGAACGCCTCGACCGGCGTGTTCAACGTGTTCGACATCGTCACGTGCACCGCGGACGGGCCGTCGTAGCCGGGGCCGGCGCCCTGGCCGCCGCCGAGCGTCTCGTAGTAGGTGAAGCGGCGGTTGCCGAAGGTGATGTTGTTCATCGTGCCCTGACCCATCGCCGGGACGGTCGCGACGGCCTTGCCGAAGGCGGTGAAGAGCGCGTCCGTGATGCGGTTCGAGGTCTCGGTGTTGCCGGCCACCACCGCCGCCGGCGACACGGCATTGACGAGCGAGCCGAGCGGCGCCTTCACGGTCACCGGCGCGAACGCGCCACCCGATGCAGGCACGTCCGGATCGGTCATGCAACGCACGACGAAGAAGCAGGCCGAGCGACACACGGCGAGCGGGCAGTTGAGATTGCCGTCGTACTGCGGCGAGGTACCCTCGAAGTCGATCTCGACCTCGTCGCCGCGAATGGTGACAGCGACCCTGATCACGAGGGTGCCCTCCACCGGCTCGAGCACGTCCTCGGCCTCGTAGCGGCCGTCCGGGAGCGCCGCGATACCGGCGCGAACGCGCCGCTCGGAGTACGCGTACAGCTCGTCCATGGCAGCCAGCACGCGCTCGCGGCCGCGCCGCGCCACCAGCTCGCGCACGCGGGTCTCGGCGAGATGGTGCGCGGCCCGCTGCGCGCGCAGGTCGCCGCGCCGCTCGTCGGGGTTGCGCATGTTGGCGAGCATCACCGTCAGCACGCCGGGGTCGAGCCGCACCGGCGGCAGGATCAGCCCCTCCTGGTACAGCTCGCGCGACTGCGAAGGCAGGCTCGCCGGCTCCATGCCGCCGACATCGGCGTGGTGGGCGCGGCTCACCGCGAAGCCCAGCTCGGTGCGCGACACGAGCGTGATGTCGGGCAGGTGCGTGCCACCGGTGTACGGGTCGTTGAGCACGTAGACCTCGCCCAGCTGCGGGTCGAGCTTCATCACGGCCTCGACCGCCTCGGGCATGGCCCCCAGGTGCACCGGGATGCTCTCGGCCTGGGCGACCATGCGCCCGGCCGGGTCGAAGAGGGCAGTCGAGCAGTCGCGCCGCTCCTTGATGTTCGAGGAGTACGCCGAGTGGACGAGGACAGCGTTCATCTCGTCGGCGACGGCGCTCAGCTGGCTGCCGATCACCTGCAGCTCGACGGGGATCCCGGTCATGCCGTCCTCTCGAGCACGAGCGTGCCGGAGGCGTCGGTGGCCCCGGCCCAGCCTGCCGGCACCCAGCAGGTGGCGCCGGGCAGCTCGATGCGCTGCGGCCCGACGACGGCCACGTCATGGCTGGCGACGAGCGTCAGCGGCGGCCCCGGCGTGACCTCGGCAGTGCGAACCGCGACGAGTTCGATCGCGCGCGTGCGGTCGCAGTAACCGTAGCGCGCCTCGTGGGCACGGTGGAAGCCGTCGGCGAGGTCAGGCTCGGCGAGCGTGACGGCCAGCTCGAACGACTGGCCCCTGTAGCGCAGGTCGGCCTCGCCCTGGCGCGGCAGCTCACCCGCGTCGGCGAGCGGGATGACGTAGGAGCGGACGCGGTCGCGGCGCTCCTCGCTGGCGACTAGGCCGAGCGCCGAGAGCACGCCGGCCGCCTCGGGCACGAGCACCTTGCGCAAACCCAGCTCGTCGGCGAGCTCGCAGGCGTGCAGCGGGCCGGCGCCGCCGAAGGCGACGAGGGCGGCGTCGCGCGGGTCCTTGCCCTGCTCGACCGAGACGACACGCAGCGCGCGCAGCATCTCGGCGTTGACGACGGCGATCACCGCCTCCGGATCGATCCCCGCCATGGCCTGTTCGGCCGCGGCGCGATCGAGCACGAGGCCGTCGGCGAGCTGGTCGGGCAGGCGGCCGAGCAGCAGGTTGGCGTCGGTGACGGTGGCCTCGGTGCCGCCGCGGCCGTAACAGGCAGGGCCTGGCTCGGCACCGGCCGACTGGGGGCCGACCCGCAGGGCGCCACCGGCATCGCGCCAGACGATCGAGCCGCCGCCCGCGCCCACCGTGTGGATGTCGACCGTGGGCAGCCGGATGGGCAGGCCGCCGACGCTGCGCTCGCGCGAGCGGTTGGCCTGGCCGCCCGAGATCCAGCAGACGTCGGTGGAGGTGCCGCCCATGTCGAAGGCGATCGCGGTGTCGACGCCGGCGAGACGGGCGATGCGGGCCGCGCCGACAGCGCCGCCGGCAGGGCCCGAGACGAGGATCAGCGCCGGGTGCGCGGCCGTCTCGGCGACCGTCGCCACGCCACCCGAGGAGAGCATCACCAGCGGCTCGGGCAGGCCCGCCTCGGCGCAGCGGCCGGCCAGCGCCTCCAGGTAGCCACGCACCACCGGGCCGAGATAGGCGTCGGCAGCGGTGGTCGAGGCGCGCTCGTACTCGCGGAACTCGGGGGCCACCTCGTGCGAGGCAACGACGTGCACGCCGGGGAAGCGCTCGCGCAGCACCGCTGCCACCGCCTGCTCGTGCGACGGGTCGCGGAAGGCAAAGAGCAGGCAGACGGCGACGGCCTCCGCCCCGCCGAGGTCGGTCGGCAACGTCGAGAGGTCGAGCGGCGTGAGCACGCCGTCGGGGCCGATCCGCTCCGTCACGCCGAACGAGCGCTCGACCGGGACGAGCGGCTCCGGATGGCGCTCGCCGAGCCGGTAGAGATGCGCGCGCGTCTGACGGCGCAGATGCAGCACGTGCTCGAAGCCCTCGGTGGCGACGAGCGCGGTCGGGGCGCCCTTGCGCTCGAGCAGCGCGTTGGTGGCGATCGTCGTGCCGTGCGAGAAACGGTCGAGATCGTGCGCGCCGACGGCAGCGGCGGCAGCGACGACCGACTCGTCCTGGCGGCCACGCCGCGTCGTCACCTTCGCCGTGACGATGCGGCCACCGTCCAGCAGCACCGCATCGGTGAACGTGCCGCCGACGTCGATGCCGAGGATGCGGGTCACGCGGGGAGTCGCCGGGTCGCCATGGCCGCAAGCCTAGTCGGGCGGGACTGCAGGCGGGAGTCCGTGCGCCACCGCAGGCGGATCCGCGGATTTTCCGAGGGTGGCTGCACTCCCGCGCACGACGATCGAGGCGACGACAGGCGAGAGGAGCTGACCATGACGGTACTGGTGACTGCGGCAAGCAAGTACGGCGCGACCTACGAGATCGCCGAGGCGTTGCAGCAGTAGCGGTGGCTGGCGGCGGCAGGCGGTGCCGCCTAGCCCGCGCTCACGTCCACCCCGTCGAGGAAGCGCCCGTAGAACGCGGCCGTGTCGGCCAGCCGCGCCGGCGAGCTGAGGCCGATCGCGCCGGGCACGAACGCGGCCACCTCCGGCGTGAGCACGTCGAGCGGATCCTTCGGATGGGTCGTGACGAGCGTGCGCGCGGCCAGCTTCGGCAGGCGGGCGGCGGCGTCCCACTCGAAGGCGGCCCGGTAGGCCAGCGCGTAGGTGCTGCCGCTCTTGAGGAACTCGACCAGCGCCGGCTGCAGCTGCTCGGCGGTGCGCACGGGGAAGTCGAGGGCGTGCTCGCGGTCGCGCTTGTACCACGGGAACCACATCGTGCTGTCGCGCGTCCAGGCCCAGGCGGCGATCAGGTGCGTGCCGTCCCAGCGTGGCGCGAGGTCGATGAAGTAGTTGGCCATGAAGTCGGCGACGGTCTCGGCATCGAACATCGCGACGCCGTCGAGGATGACGTTGCCGACGCGCCCGGGCGCCAGCAGGGCAACCTCGGTGGCGATGGCGGCGCCGGTGTGGGTGCCGTAGAGGTCGAACTCGGTGACGCCGAGGTCGTCGAGCGCGGCGACGACTACGGGGGCGTAGTCGCGGATGCCGGGGCGCGCGAACTGCGGGTGGCGGTCGCGGTCGGGCTTGTCGGAGTCGCCGTTACCGAGCGTGTCGAAGGCGATCAGCGGGCGCTGCGCCGCCAGCGCGCTCATCAGCGGCTCCAGCATCAGTGACGAGGTCGGCGAGCCGTGCAGCAGCACGAGCGGGCGGCCAGGCGCGTCGGCGCGGCGGCGCACGAGCAGCTGGCCGAACTCCGTGCTGGCGTAGTCCATCGTGATCTGGGCGGGGCGGGGCTCGGGCCGGACGACCGGGGGCGCGGGGTCGCTGGTGGCGATCTCGGCGAGCAGGTCGCCGATGCCCTGGTGCACCGCCGCGCTGTCGCCGGGCAGCCGCACGCCGCGCACGTTTGCCGCGTCGGCCGGGAGCCGGTCGAGGTGCGCGACGAGCATGTCGCGCTCGCCCACCGCGACGATCACCGGGCACTGCACCGCGTGCAGGGCGGCGTCGGCGCTGTACGCGAGGGCGGCCTGGTAGCTGAGCGCGTAGCTCGGCCTGGCCCGCAGCATGTCGAGCGCGCCGTCGTGCATGCCGGGCAGGATCGATGGGTGCGAGAGGTCGATGGCCAGGCGCGTCTCGGGGCTGCGCCGGTACCAGGGGAAGTACATGTGGCCGTCACGGCGCATCGACCACAGCTGGGCGAGATGGCCGCCGTCGATGCGAGGCGTGAGCGCGGGTGTGTAGTTGGCGAGCAGGTCGGCGCGATCCTCGGCGGCGAACATTGGCAGGCCCTCCAGCACGACGCCGCTGACGCGGCCGGGGCTCTGCGCGGCGAACTCGAGCGCGATGCAGGCGCCGGTGTGGTTGCCGTAGACGGCGCAGCGGTCGATGCCGAGCGCGTCGAGCTCGGGGCCGCAGGCGGCTGCGTAGTCGGCGATCGTGGGGCTCGCGACGGCGAGTGGCTCCGAGAGGCCATACCCGGGCGTGTCGAGGGCGATCACGGTGAACCGCGTCGCCAGCGCGGCGATCAGTGGCAGCAGCGCCGCCGACGAGCGCGGCGACTCGTGGCGCAGCACGACGACGGGGCCGGAGCCGGCACGGCGGTAGTGCACCTGCCGCCCCTCCGTATTAACGAAATGCCTGGTGATCTCCAACGTCGCTTCCCCCTGTTACTCGCCGGTGATGAGGTAGATCAGAGCACGATTGACGTTCTGCGGCGCCCACGCCTCGAACGCGCCCCAGCTCCCGTACACGGGCCGGAGCTGCTCGACGGCGAGCTTCGCCGTCTTCACGAACATCGCCTCGGTCATCTGGATGCCGTCGGCGCCGGGCGGCAGCTCGGCCAGGATCGTCGCCTCGTCGGCCTGCTCGCGCGCGACGATGGTGGCCGCCAGCAGGTCGTCGAGGTAGCGCCGGTACTTGCCGGCCCACGCGATCGGCGACGGCGGGCAGTGGCCGTCCATGATCGTGTCTACCGGCATCGCGGCCAGCCGGTCGAGCGCGTAGATGAAGCCGGGCCAGTCGGAGAGTGGCAGCTCGCGGTACGGGACGAGGCCCGACGAGACGACGTCGATCAGCGCCACCCAGCGCTCCTTGCGGTTGAGCACGGCGAGGTTCGTGCGGCCGTGGTTGGGGCCCAGGTACTGCAGCTCCCACTGCTCGCCGCCGAGCTCGATGGTGCGCGTGCCGTCGACGAGGATCGTCGGCAGCGGGATGTCGCGGAAGCCGCGGTGGAGCAGCAGGCCGGGCACATCCTTGTGGGCCACGATCGGCACGCCGGGCGCGAGCACGTCGGCGCCGGTGATGTGGTCGAGGTGGTCGTGGCTGTAGACGACGAAGCGGATCGGCTGGTCGGTGACCTGCGCGATCGCTGCCCGGTAGGCGGCGGCGGCCTCACGGTTGAGCGGGTCGAGCGCGATCACGCCGTCGTCGGTGACGGTGAAGACGGTGTTGTAGAAGCCGATCGGCCATGCAAAGTTCCAGGAGCGCGAACCGATCTGGGTGAGCGTCCATGCCGGGGTCGAGGCCATGGCCGAGCTTACCCCGGAACGGCGCTCCGGCGGAAGGCGATTGACATCTGTGGCTCACCGTCTCGGCGGGAATGGCCTGCCTTCACGGCTGGAATGCCAGAACGCGAGGATGACCACTTTCCCGGGCCTGACGCTGTAGTAGATGTGGTACCGAACCCGCACCAGGAACAGACGGCGTCGGGAGCAGCGGGCCGGTTTGCTTCCCACCATGCCGCAGCTCGTTCGATCTGTGCGGCGGCGCGCGACGTTACCTCAACGTCGAACACGTCATTCAGACAGGCTTGCGCAGTCGCTCGAGCAGCGCGTCGGCAGAAATCGTTTCGCCGCGATCTGCTTCTGCGATGGATTCCAGCAGGTCGGCTTCGAGTTCAGGCGGTACTTCGAACGTTTCGTCAGCTTCGCGGGCCAGAATGGATACAACGGTTCTTTTAGGAAGCTGCTGCCCCTCCATGATGACCTTCCCGCCTATAACGGTGCCAGTAGCGAGCTGCATCGACGGTTAGTACACCGAGGTGCGCGCGCGAACACCGGACCGGCTCAGCCGGGATTCTGGCGAAGGCGCGAAGCGCTCGGCTGTTGCGCGACGCTACCGCCGCAGTAGAGTCGGCCGGTATGGCGCTGCTCGGCACCTCCATCCTCGCCACCTCGACCCACGAGTGGATGCGGCACTGCCGTGCCGCCGAGGAGGCGGGCCTCTCTTCCGTCTGGGCCGCCGACGCCTTCGGCCACGACTGCTTCGTCGACGCGGCCCTCGCCCTCCAGGTGACGAAGGAGCTGCCGGTCGGCATCGCGATCGCCATGCCCACGCGATCACCGTTGCAGGCCGCGACGGCGGCGGCCTCGCTGCACGAGCTCGGCGGCCGGCTGACGCTCGGCCTCGGGCCGGGCCACTCCGAGGAGGAGATTGCCAACCCGATCGGGGAGCTGATGCTGCGCGTCGTCGGGCCGTACACGAACCGGCGCGCCCATGGCATCCCGTACTACCCGCCGGTCGAGCGCCAGTGCGAGTACCACGCCTGCGTGGCGGCGGCGCTGCGCGGGCCGAAGGGCGAGCTGGTGGAGCTGCGCGGCGAGCACTGGTCGATCGCCGCGCTCGGGCAGGGCATCTCGCGCGACGAGCTGCCGATCGTGTTCGGCGGCCTGGCGCCGCGCATGACGCGGCTGGCCGGCGAGGTCGCCGACGGCCTCGTCACGCACCTGCTCGCGCCGCGCGAGCTGATCGCCCGGCGGATCGCCGCGGCCGTTGCCGACCGCGACCGGCCGTTCCTGACCGCCGCCGGCGTCGAGTGCTCGCTGCACGCCGACGAGCGGGTCGCGCTGCGCCGGGCGAGGGCCGAGGTGGGCGCCGCGATGCAGGTGCCGCACTTCGTCGCCCGCCTGCGCGAGCTGCACGGCGACGCAGCGGCCGAGCGGGTCGTCGAGCTGATCGCGGCGCGCCGCTACGACGAAGCCGCCGAGGCCGTGCCCGAGGAGCTCGTCCGCTCGATGATCCTCGTCTCAACCCCCGACCGCTTTCGCGCTGACGTCGAGGCCTACGCCGAGGTCGAGCAGGTGCTGCCGTTGCCGGTCGGGCAGTTTTTCCTGGCGGTGCCGGGGATCCTCGGCACCGGCCCCGCCGATGCGGCCGAGAGCCGCGAGAGCATCGTGCGGGCCTGCTTCGGGGGCGCGCTGAGGCCGTGAGCGCCGCCGGGCCGCTGCTCGCGCTGACCCTCGGCGTCTCCGACGTCGAGCGGTCGCTGCGGCTCTACCGCGACACGCTCGGGCTGCGCGTCGAGTCGGACGGGCCGGCGTCGCCGGAGCGCCTGCGCCTGTGGGGCCTGCCCGCGGCGCGGGTGGTCGAGCTGTCGTGCGAGGGCTATCCCGTCGGCCGGCTATGGCTGCTCCAGGCCGCTCCTCCGGCGACCGCCGCCGTGCGCCTGGACGGCCCGGGCGGCCCCGACTCGTCGGCCGACATCGGGCCGAAGGCCGTCGACTTCTACCCGCCGGACGGGCGCACCGTCGCCGACGCCGTCGCTGAGCTGCAGGCCGCCGGCTATCCCCCGCGCTCGCGCCCGGTGCCGCACTCCGAGGGCGGCATCGAGTCGAACGAGCTGCTGTTCACCGGCCCCGACGGCGAGCCGTTCCTGGTGATGGAGGGGTCGCACGGCGACATGCGCCGCGGCGGCCACAGCGCCTACAGCGAGGTCGCCACGGTGTCGGTGATCGGGGGCGACGTCGACGAGTCGATCGCCCTCTACGGCAGCGCCTTCGGGCTGCGCCTCGACCTGGACGCCGTCGTCCCGGACGCCGACCGCGACGCCGTCTGCGAGCTCGTCGGCGTGCCGCCCGGCACCGGCATCCGCTTCCTCGTCTTCCGCGAGCCGGGCGAGCCGAGCGGGAAGTACCTGCTCGTCCACTTCAGCGGCGCCCCGGCGCGGCGGCTGGCCGGCCGCATGCGCCCGGGCGCGCTCGGGCTCGCGCTGTTCACGCACGAGGTGAGCGGCCTCGACGCGCTGGCGGCCGCGCCGGGGCTGCGGGTCGAGAGCGGCCCGCTGGTCGTGGACGGCCGCCGCACGCTGCTCGCCCGCGGCCCCAGCGAGGAGCTGTTCGAGCTGGTCGAGCGCAGATAGCGCCGGAACGCCGCCTGGCCCTGCCGGTCAGCGCTGGTACAGCTCGAGCGCCTCGCCGTCCGGGCCGAGGAAGACCGCGAGGCGGACGCGGCCGAGGCCGGGCAGATCGGCCGCGACCGGCGCGCCGCCCGCCACCGGCGTCGCGCCCAGCGCGAGCGCGAGCTTCGACGCCACCGCCAGGTCGTCGGTCTCGAACGACACCGACAGATACCCGGTCGCCGGCGGCACGGCGCGCTGCGCCATCGGGCGCACGTCGCCCTCGCCGATCCGCTGCGCCAGCTCGATCCGGCCCGGCACTGTCGTCCCGCCCTGCATCAGGTTGATGTTGTGGATCGACGAGCCGGGCGGCATGCCCAGGAACGCCTGCGGCTCGACCAGCTGCTCGTACCAGAGGCCGTAGCCGAGCCCCTCGTAGAACGCCCGCGAGCGCAGCGCATCGGTGACGTGGATCGCCATCGTCTCGACGGGGCTCACGTCGCCGGCGAGGCTGCCGAGCAGCTCGGGGCCCTTGACGATCTCGTAGATATCGAGCAGGGCGCCGGTCGCGTCGAGCGACATCGAGTCCCACACCTCGACGTCGTGCAGCACCCAGTGGTAGGGCGTCGGCGGCTCGCGGCGGGCGCCGGGCGCCCACGGCGGCGCGGTCAGGCCGAGCGGCGCGAGCCGGGCAACCGCGGCGTACAGATCACGGACGCGGTAGTTGAGCGCGAAGTGGCCGGCGTCCTGGCCGCGGGCGTAGCCGGCCCAGGCGTCGGGGCCAGGCCGGCTCCAGGCGACCAGCCGCAGCATGCCGGTGTCCGAGCCGGGGGCGGCCAGCAGGGCACACTCGCCGCTGACCCCGGCCGGGATGCGCCAGGCAGCGCTGATCTCCGCCGGCAGCGGTCCGCGCGCCCGCAGTTCGTAGCCGAGGCCCTGCACGTAGAAGCGCAGGGCGACGGCCAGGTCGGCGACCGAGAGCGTGCCAATGCGGATCTCGCTGATCACGGCGGGGCTGGGCGGATAGTACGCCGCTACCCGGCGCAGGCGCCGGCGCTGTTCGACCAGTACGGCACGACGGCAAAGCCGCCGCGCGACAGCGTCGCTGTCGGCACGGCGCCGGCGGACGAGCAGATGTCAGCGACCTCGCCCTCCTTCAGCCGACGGAAGTCGGGGCTGCCGTTGGGGATCGAGTTGTCGATCCAGCCGGCCCCGGGGATCGGGTCGGTGGCCGCCTCGATGATCTCGTGCGACGCCGCCGCGGTGAGCTTGTCGATGCTGCCGCCGGCGCACTTCGCCGGGATGATCGCGATCGGGTAGAGCCCGCCGAGGTAGAGCGACAGCGCGTGGTACGCGCCGTAGTCGTCGCACGCGGTGCTCTTGACGAACGTGAACGGCCCGAACGTCTTGCCGAGCACGGTGAAGCTGGCGATCGAGAGGTTGTCGCTGATCGTCGTGCCCTCGGGCAGGTAGACGACGTAGAGGTCGTTGCTGATCGGCAGCCGCGGCGTCGGTATCTGCACGCCGGTGCCGGGCAGGATCATGCAGGCGACCCACAGCAGCACCTTGGCGGTGCTGACGGTCGAGCTCGGCCGCTTGTCGCAGAGGCCGCCGCTCTCCTTCGTCTCGACGAGCGTGAGTGACTTGACGCCGTACTGCGAGGCCGGGCCTGCCCAGCTCCCGCCGGCCAGCTTCTTCGAGAACGTGTGGATCTGGCCCTTGGTGATCGAGTTGTGGCCGGTCCAGTTGTCATCCCACAAGAGGTTGTGAATCCGGGGATTGCTCAGCACCCAGCCCAGGTTCTTGTCGGCCCGCTTGGGCGCCGTGCCTCCGGTTGCCGCCGCTGCGCCGACTGCCGCGACAAGCGCGGCGCACAGCAGGGCGAGAACGACTCTCCGTGACGACTGCATGCCTGCCTCCCGTGACTAGCTCTCGGCGGCCGCGTCGGCCACCGCTACTGCAGCCCACGGTAGAGCCTCGCAACGGTCGCCGTCCACTTCTGGCGACGCGTTTTACGCACTCTTTGCGAAGGGCGCCGGCAGACCGGCAGCCACCTCACCCAGCGCCCGCCCCAGCCTGCGCCCGAACGACAGCGCCGGCGTCACCAGCATGCCGCTGCAGAAGGCGTTGCCGCTGGTCGCGCCGGCACCGACGATCTCACCGGCGGCGAACAGCCCCGGGATCGGCGCACCGGCCTCGTCGAGCACGCGCAGCCCGGTGTCCACTGCGAGGCCGCCGAAGCTGATGAAGGTGGTCGCCCGGTTGAGCAGCGCGTAGAAGGGTGCCGTCTCGAGCTTCGGGCCGAGCACGCTGCGGCCGAGCGGGTCGGGGCCGCCACGCTCGACGAGCGCGTTCCACCCGGCCACCGTCTCCACCAGCCCCACCGGATCGATCACGCCGGTGGCGCGCGCCAGCTCCTCCAGGGTGTCGGCCCGCCAGACGACCTCGCCGCGGCGGGCCTCCTCGCGCACCCGCTCGTGGCTCCAGAAGTTGACCACCGGGTCGCCGGCGTCGATCGCCGCCTCGTCGAAGACGATCCACCAGCGGTTGTCGGGCAGCTCCATGATCACCTCCTCGCGGCGGTGCGGGCTCTCGTCGTCCTCGTTCAGGAAGCGAAGGCCGGCGTCGTTCACGTAGATCTCTCGCGGCGGCCGGAAGTGCGCGACGACGGCGGGCCAGCCGTCCCAGAAGTCGGAGCGGCCGGAGCCGGGCGGCCGCTCGATGCCGAAGGCCGTGGGCAGGAACTTCTCGGCGCCACGGAAGCCCGCGCCGCTGCTGCGGCGGGCGGCATGGATGCCGTCGCCGGTCGAGCTGTGCGGCGCCACCGACACGAGCCGGGGGCTGCCGGGCGTGACCGAGGGGTAGAAGTCGTGCGCGGCCGTGTAGCCGCCCGCGGTGAGCGCGACGGCGGGCGCGCGGTGCTCGGCGACGGCGCTGCCCGGACCCTCAGCCCGCACACCCACGACGGCGCCCGCCTCGACGACCAGG
This sequence comes from Actinomycetota bacterium, assembly GCA_947445525.1. GTDB lineage: Bacteria > Actinomycetota > Thermoleophilia > Gaiellales > Gaiellaceae > CANFDS01. Next base: position 19,918 of record CANFDS010000022.1, read on the forward strand.
TCGGTCAGCCGCGCGCCCAGCAGCAGCTCGATGCGGCCGGCGGCGACCTGTTCGTCCCACAGCGGCCGGATCGTCTCGAGGATGTCGCGGCCGGCGTTCGCGCCCCAGACGGTGCGCGGCACCCGGTAGGGCTCGTGCCCGTAGACGAGCGCGGGCGTCTCCGGCTCCCAGGGGAAGCCGAGCTCGTCGAGCCAGTCCAGCGTGTGCGGCGCCTCCTCGCAGGCGAGCCGCGCGATCTCGGGGACGACGGTGTCGTGGCTGACGCGGAGGACGTCCTCGTAGTGCGCCTGCGGCGAGTCGACGATGCCACGCTCGCGCTGGCGCCGGGTGCCGCCGCCGCTCAGGTGGCCGCCGGTCACCCACAGCGTGCCGCCGATGCGCTCGGCCTTCTCCAGCACCAGCACGCGCGCGCCGCGAGCGGCAGCCTCGACCGCGCAGGGGATGCCGGCCGTGCCCGCGCCCACGACGATCGCGTCCCAGGGGCCGCTCCGCCCGCCGTTCATCTCACGGCACCCAGCGGTCGCCGGCCGGCGTGATCATCAGCTCGTGCGTCCAGCCGCGCGACGACTGGCCGTGGAGGTAGGCGACGGCGGCGGCGACGTCCTCGCCGGTGGTCGAGTACTCGGCGGGCTTGCCCTCGAGGAAGCCGGCGGTCTTGCCGCTCTCGATCACCGCGTCGACCACGAGCAGCGCCGCGTGAACGCCCTGCTCGCGCAGCTCCTGGGCGACGGCCTGCAGCAGCCCCTTGGTGGCGAAGGCGCCGGCCGCCCAGGGGCCGCGGCCGGGCATGCCGCGGCGGGACGAGCCGCCCGTGACCTGGATCAGCGTGCCGTGGCCCTGCGCGCCCAGCGTGGCGGCGGCGACGCGCGTGACGTCGAAGACCGCGGGTATCAGGTCACGCACGTACGGGTCCATGGCGGACGGGCCTGCGTCGGCCAGGTGGGTGCCGTAGGGGGCGCCCTGCAGGCTCGGCGAGATGGCGTTGACGACGAGGTCGAGGGGGCCGCCGCCGACCGCGGCGCGGGCCTCGGCGAAGGCGCGCTCGGCCTCGCCCAGGTCGCCCGCGGAGGCGCGGATGCCGACGGCGCCGGGGACGGCCGCGGTGAACGCGGCGACGGTGTCGGCGCTGCGCGCGACGCCGGCGACGCGCCAGCCCTGCGCGGCGAAGTGGGCGGCGATGTCACGCCCGAGGGTGCGCGCGCCGAAGACGAGGAGGGTGCCGGGGCTGCTCATGGGCGGATCATCGCACTCCGGGGCCGCAGCCCGGGGCCGGCGACGGGGCCGGCGGCGGCGGCGCGGCCCCTACAGCCCGGCGGTCTCGCCGCCGTCGTAGACGAACGTCATGCCGGTCGCGTTGGCGCAGCGTTCGGAGGCGAGGAAGGCGATGACGCCGCCGATCTCCGCGGGGGTGGCGAGACGCCCCAGCGGCAGCCCCGCGACATGGGTCGCGCGGGCCTCTTCCAGCGAGATCCCGCGCTCGGCGGCGACGGCGGGGAGCACCTGCGTCTCGAAGCGCTGGGTCGCGACCCCGCCGGGCGCCAGGCACACCACGCGGATGCCGTCGGCCGCCACCTCCTGGGCGAGCGCAACGGTGAAGTTCATCACGGCCGCATTCGCGGCCCCGCCCGACATCGAGTGCGACCAGGGAAACTTGCCGGTGTTGCCCGCGACGTTGACGACGACGCCGCCGCGGCCGCCCGGCCCGCCCCGTCCACTCGCCCGCATCAGCGGCACCGCGGCCCGCGCCAGGCGCACGTAGCCGCGCAGCTTGAGGTCGACGCCCTGCCAGAACGCCTCGTCGGCAACCTCCCAGAGGCTGCCCAGCACCGACGCGCCCGCGTTGTTGACGAGCAGGTCAACACCGCCCAGCGCGGCCGCCGCCTCGGCGACGAAGCGCTCGCAGTCGGCCGCCTCCAGCAGGTCGGCCCGGATCGGCACCGCGCGGCGGCCGAAGCGCTCGCGCACCTCGGCGCCCAGCTCCGCCAGCGGCTCGGCGCGCCGCGCGCAGAAGGCGACGTCGCAGCCCTCCTCGGCCAGCGCGAGCACCGCGGCCCGGCCGATGCCTGCGCTGGCGCCGGTGACGAGCGCGCGCCTGCCGCTGAGCCCGAGATCCATCTCGCGATCCTACGCCGCCGGCGTTCCTCTACGCTCCGCGCCATGAGCTTCGACACCCTCGTCCATGGCGGCACCGTCGTCCTCGAGAGCGGCCTGCACGAGGTCGACGTCGCGATCGCCGGCGGGCGCGTCGCGGCGCTGCTGCCGCGGCCCCACAGCGAGACCGCCAGCGAGCACGTCGACGCGCGCGGCCTCCACGTTTTCCCGGGCGTGATCGACCCGCACACCCACTTCGGCCTCGGCGGCGACGACGACTGGCGCAGCGAGTCGCGCTCGGCGGCGCTCGGCGGAGTGACGACGGTGATCAACTACGTGATGGGCCCGGCCTCGTACTTCGAACAGGTACCCGTCGAGCGCGAGCGCGCCGACCGGCTGTCGTGCGTCGACTACGCGCTGCACGTCGTCCCCTGCGCGCAGGGCCATCTGAACGAGCTGCACCGCACCCGCGACGAGCTCGGCGTCGCCTCTTTCAAGTTCTTCATGAGCTTCAAGGGCAGCGAGGGCGCGTACCTGGGCGTCGAGGGCACCGACGACGGCTTCCTCTACGAGTACCTGCGGCTGGTCGGGGAGAGAGAGGGGCTCGTCGCCAACGTCCATCCCGAGAACATCGAGGTGGTGTGGAAGCTGCGCGAGGAGGTGAAGGCGTCGGGGCTGACCGGGCTGGCCGCCTGGGACGCGTCCCGGCCGGACTTCGTGGAGGCCGAGGCGACGGCCCGCGCGGCCTTCTACGCCGAGCTGCTGGGCGCGCCGCTCTACATCGTCCACGTCTCCTCGCGGCTGTGCCTGGACGAGATCCGCGCTGCCCGCGCCCGCCCCGCCCGCCGCGCGCCGCTGTGGGCCGAGACCTGCCCGCACTACCTCACCCACACGGTCGACGCCGCCTGCGGCACGCGCGCCAAGGTCAACCCGCCGGTGCGCCACGCCGACGACGTCGAGGCGCTGTGGGCCGGCCTCGCCGCCGGCGAGATCGAGACCGTCGGCAGCGACCACGTGCCGCGCCACTTCTCGTTCAAGGACAAGGAGATCTGGAGCGCGTCGGCCGGCTTCCCCGGCGCCGCGTCGATCCTCACCGTGCTGCTCTCCGAGGGCCATCACAAGCGGGGCCTGCCGCTGGAGCGGATCGCCGCGGTGACCTCGGCCGGGGCCGCGCGCATCTTCGGCCTCAAGGGCAAGGGCACGCTGCTGCCGGGCGCCGACGCCGACCTCGTGCTGGTCGACCTGGCCGACGAGCGCACCGTCGCCGGCGATGCCTGGCAGAGCGCGGCCGGCTACTCGATCTACGACGGCTTCAAGCTGAAGGGCTGGCCGCTGCTGACGATGCGGCGTGGCGAGACGATCGCGCGGATGGGCGCGGGCGCCGCGCCAGGAGGGGGCGCCCCGCCAGGAGGGGGCGCCGCGCCAGGAACCGACGGCGGCGAGGTGCTCGCCGCTCCCGGGTCCGGGCGCTACATCGCGCGCTGACGCTCAGCCGCCGTCCCCGGCCAGCCGCGCGGCCCGGGCGGCGATCTCCCGGTCGAGGGCCTCCCACTCCGGCAGCCCGACCAGCTGCTGCCGCTGCTGCCAGCTCCACATCTCGGCGACGAGGCTCTCGCTCGACCCCTCGGCGCGCAGCGTCTCGAAGGCGCGCTCGACCGCGGCCGCCGCCATCCGCAGCGCGAGGTTCGCGTACAGCGCCACCTTGAACCCCAGCGCGGCCAGCTCGGCGGCGGGCAGCGCGGGTGTCTTGCCGCCCTCGACGACGTTGACGAGGCACGGCGCCGGCACCTCGCGCGGGATGCGCGCGAGCGCCTCCACGGAGGTGGGCGCCTCGACGAACGCGACGTCGGCGCCGGCGGCGACGTACAGGCGTGCCCGCTCGATCGCCGCGTCCAGGCCCTCCACAGCCGCGGCGTCGGTGCGTGCTATCAGCACCAGGTCGGGGTCGCGGCGGGCTGCGACGGCGGCGACGATCTTCTCGGCCATCTCGCGCGGCGGCACCACCGCCTTGCCCTCGAAGTGGCCGCACTTCTTGGGCGCCACCTGATCCTCGAGCGTCAGCCCGGCGACGCCGGCGTGCTCGAACTCGCGCACGGTGCGCGTGACGTTGAGGTGGTTGCCGTAGCCGGTGTCGCAGTCGGCGATGACGGGGATCGAGACGGCGTCGGCGATGCGCCGTGTCACGGCGAGCGACTCGTCGAGGGTGACGAGGCCCAGGTCGGGCCAGCCATAGAGCGTGTTGGCGACGCCCGCGCCGGTGACGAACAGGCAGCCGAACCCGGCCGCCTCGGCCTGGCGCGCGACCCAGGCGTTGGTGACGCCGGGGCACAGCGCGATCCCGGGCGCGGCGAGCAGCGCGCGCAGCTGGGCGCGGGGGCTGCGGGCGGGCGCGCCCGGCGCCCCAGGCCCGGCCGCCGAGCTCATCCGGCCAGCCCTTCGAGGTACGCGATGGCCGCGTCGGCGGGCATGACGTCGGCGTACTTCGAGGAGATGTCGAACAGGTTCACGGCGTGGCTCGTGGGCGAGCGGTCGTACACGCAGTCCTCCAGCACGCCGCAGCGGAAGTTGTAGGCGAACGCGTCGCACGCGGTGGCGCGCACGCACCCCGAGGTGGTGCAGCCGGTGAGCAGCACGGTGTCGACGCCCAGGTCGATCAGGTACGAGACGAGCGCGGTGCCGAAGAACGCCGACGGGTGTCGCTTGGGGATGAGCAGGTCGCCGTCCAGGGGCGCCGTCTCGGCGACGAAGGCGTAGCCGCGGTCGGGCACCTCCATCAGCGACGGGATCTTCTCTCCCGTCCGGCCGGCGTCGAGCTTGCCCTTGGGCGCGACGTGCGGGTAGATGACGGGCGCGCCGGCCGCCCGCGCCGCCGCGAGCACGCGCCGGATGTTGCCGACGGCGTCCCAGCCGGCCTGCCCGCAGCTGGTGCGGTATTGGCGCGCGATCGACTCGCGGATCGGCAGCGGCTCGTCGCCGACGGTGCGGTACTGCACGTCGATGACGAGCACGGCGGGCCGCTTGCCGAGCCCGGCCGGCGCGCCGAAGCCCGCCAGCTCGTACAGCGCCAGCTCGTCGGCCGGGATCGCGTCGCGCCAGTGGCCCATGCGGGCGAGCCTAACCGACGACGCTGGTGCCGCCGTGGACGATGCCGAACTCGACGAGGTAGCCGGCGGCCACGGCGTGCCGGCCGAGCACGTCGGCGGCGTCGCCGGCCAGCCGCAGGTCGGCGCTGCCGTGGTGCACGCGGTGCATCACGTCCTCGACGTGGCGCTCGAGCGTGACGTCGCGGCGCCCAGCCACGGTGCGCACGCCGTAGACGACGTTGAACTTGTGGATCGGCGTGGCGGCGAGCTCGACGGGCTCGGTGGCGTGGACCGCCAGCTCGATCTCACGGCGGCCGCCGCGCGCCACCCAGCCGCCGACGGGATGCTGCGGCGGCCACACCCAGCGCTGCACGGCGGCCGGCACGCGCCCCACCTCGACCTCGGCCTGCACCCCGCCCCAGCCGCTGAGCACCGCGTGGCGCACGAGGTCCCGCCAGGGGAAGTAGGCGCGCACGAACCAGGTGCCCTCGCCGGCGGGGCCGTGGCAGGGCAGCGCGATGTTGGCCTCGACGAACGAGCGGCCGCGCACCGGGAAGAAGTCCGAGTTGAGCGTCGCCCAGACGATGTAGACGAACGCCTGGTCGGCGGCGGGAGCCAGCGGCGCGGGCAGCAGCTCGGCGGTGCGGCCCGGGGCGAGGTCGCACACGGCGACGAGCAGCGTCTCGCCGACCGTCGGCAGCACGGCGGCGTCACCGGCCAGCCCGGCCGACGCGCCCGCCGACCCCGCCGCAGCGTCGCCCGCCGGCTCGCTCACAGCGCCTCCACCGCGTCGATCACGAAGCGGGTGCCGTAGTACCAGGCGTCGCCCGCGACGGTGCCGCTCCAGCCCATCCCGGCATGGAAGGTCGCGCTGCCGCGGCCCGTCCACACGTCGGCCACCTCGGCCTCCTGCGCGGGCACCAGCCAGAGGCCCGCGTCGAGCTGGGCGCCCGGCGTGGCGAGGTCGGGGTAGGTGATGCGGTTGACCCACAGCAGCAGGCCGTCGGGCAGCTCGCCGGGGGCGGCGCGGTCGAGGCCCAGCTCGAGGTCGACGATGGGGATGCCGGCGAAGGTGCGCGCGGTGGCGGCACAGGCACGGCCGGCGCCGGGGCCGTCGTAGTCGGGGCAGCCGGCGTGGAAGCGCGTCAGCTCGACGTCGGCGAGCGGCATCGCGTCGTCGCCGCGCGCCCCCGACAGCATCAGCCACGGGTAGTGGAACGCGGTCGCGGCCTGCCCGCGCGCCTCGCAGTGGTAGCCGATCGCGACCTCCGTCCAGCCGGCCTTCTGCGGCTCGAGCGGCTCGGCGCGCCACTGATCGATGTCGAGCGCGTCGGCGAACAGCAGGACGGCCGGCCCGGTGCGCGGGCAGCGCGCGTCGACGATCAGCGCCTCGAGCGCGGCCGGCGGCTCGAAACGCAGCACCATGATCTCCTGGCCGACGAGTGGCACCAGGCGACCGTAACGCACCCGGTGGGCGCGGGGCAACCGTGGCGCACCCGGCACCCCGGGGCGCGCGGCAACCTCCGGGCTACGGCACCGCCGTCACCAGCCAGGTCACGAGCTCCGGGCCGCGCACGACGAGCGCGCCCGCCCCGGCCGCCACGACGTCCGCCCCGGCCTCGGCCGCCGCCTCGCCCAGCGCCGCCAGCTCGCCCGGCGGCAGCCACAGCTGCACCTCGGCGGGGGTGGGCTCACCCTCGATCACGCGCAGCCCCACCGTGCCGCACGCGCTCTCGAAGCGGCCGCCGGTCGCGTCCCAGCCGGCGACCTCGAAGCCGAGCACGACGATGCAGAAGTCGGCGAAGGCGAGCTGCTCGCGGCACGCGACGACGACCTCGCGCCGCGCGGGCGCCCCGGCCCCGCCCGGCGCCGCGCCCCCGCCCGCTCCCGGCGCCGCTTCCCCGCTCACCAGGTGTCCCAGTGCACCATCGTCTCCAGCGGCCGCCGCGGCGCCGGCTTGAAGTCGGTGCCAATCGTGTACGCCACCGGCAGCAGCGCCGCCTGCATCACCTTCGCGTAGGGCACGCCCAGCACCTCGGCGGCCTCCTCCTCGAAGAACAGGTGGAAGCTCGTCCACACCGAGCCGAGCCCGCGCGAGCGCAGCGCCAGCATGAAGCTCCACGTCGCCGGCGCGATCGACCCCCACACCGCCGACTGCGCCACCGACGGCAGCGGCCGCTCGCCGCGGTCGCTGCGGCCCTCGATGCAGGGGATGACGTGCACCGGCACCTCGTGCAGATGCTCGACCAGATGTGTGACCGACCCGAGGATGCGGCCCTGCTGCGCGTCGTGCGCGGCGTCACCGGTGGCCGCGACTCCGACCGCGGTCGGCATCGACAGGTAGCGCTCGGCGCCGCGCCGCCAGATGTCGGCGAGGGCGGCGCGCTTGGCGGCGTCGGTGACGACGACGAAGTGCCAGTGCTGCTGGTTCGAGCCGGTCGGCGCCTGCTGCGCGAGCCGCAGGCAGTCCTCGAGCACCTCGCGCTCGACCGGCCGGGCGAGGTCGAGCCGCCGGCGCACCGAGCGCGTCGTCGTGAGCAGCTGGTCGAGTGTGAGATCGAGAATCGGCATGGGCGTCATCTTCGCGCACAATGGGTGCTGTGGAGAACTCGCTGCGTGGCCAGTTGCTGATCGCCTCACCGGTGCTCACCGACCCGAACTTCTTCAAGACGGTGATCCTCGTCGCCGAGCACACCGCCGAGGGTGCGATGGGGCTCGTCCTCAACCGGCGCACGCCGGCCGCCGTCGCCGACGCGGCGCCGCACCTGGTCGGCCTCGGCGGCATCGATGCCAGCGTGTTCGTCGGCGGCCCGGTCGACCGCGGCTCGGTGTTCGTGCTCGCCGACTTCGAGCAGCCGGCCGAGGCCGGCTCGATCGTCCTGTGGGATGTCGGGCTGCTGGCGCAGGAGGCCGACCAGGAGCTGTTCGAGGCCGCGACCCGGCACGCGCGCGTGTTCGCCGGGTACGCCGGCTGGGGCGCGGGCCAGCTTGAGGGCGAGCTCGACGAGGACGCCTGGTTCGTCGAGGAGCCGGCCGAGAGCGACATCTTCACGGCCGACCCCGACCGGCTGTGGAGCGCCGTCCTGCGACGCAAGGGCGGCCAGTACGCGGTCCTCTCCCTCATGCCCGACGACCCCGCGCTCAACTAGTGAGTCGCGCAGCGGCGCGCTAGGCTAGAATCCCCGTTCCCAAGGGGCCGTAGCTCAGCTGGGAGAGCGTCTGGCTGGCAGCCAGAAGGTCAGCGGTTCGATCCCGCTCGGCTCCATTGGAGAAGGCCCCGGAAACGGGGCTTTCTCGCATCAAGGGAGCGACGGCGGTGACGTTGCCCGGCGCGCCGATCGCGCCGCCCGTGCCAGTTAGTGCCTATTCGATCGCCGTCCGACGGCCCGGTGACCGGATCGTCGGCGACCTGAGCCGCTCCGGGTTTCATGCAGGCAGTGCCTCTAACTCACCTCCTCGACCTGGAGCCAGGTACGTCCAGCGTCCGCGGAGCGGAAGAGCGTTCGGTCGAGGCTGACGACGTAAGCGATCGTCGGGCTGCTCTCGGACCAGGCGATCGGCCCTGCGCCTTCCGGGAGGGCGAGAACTGGATCCCAGCTCGTCCCTCCGTCCGCCGACCTGACGATCCCGGCGTCGCTACCGAGGGTCGAGGCGAGGAGCAGTTTCGGGTTGTCCGGTGCGGCGGCGACCGTCATCACCGGCCGGTCGAGCGGAGTGCTCCAGGTCTTGCCACTGTCATCGCTCGACAGGAGCTTCTGCGCCTGCATGTCGGCGGCGAGAATCCGACCACCGGGCAAGACCTCCAGTCCCATCACCCCGGCCCCGACCTCCTTCGTGACCAG
>CANFDS010000023.1 GCA_947445525.1 Actinomycetota bacterium
GGCCGAGAGCGCCGGGTAGTCGGCGATCCGTCGCAGGTTGCACTTGAAGTGGCCGACGTACACCGCGTCGAAGCGGACGAGCGTCACGAACAGGCGCCAGTCGGCCTCGGTCGGCTCCGGCCCGCGGACGAGGAAGCGCTGCCCGCCAAGCCGCTCCTCCAGCCAGTCGAGCGTGGCGAACAGCTCGTCGAAGGCCTCCTCATACGCTACCTGCGTCGCGGCAAAGCCGGCCCGGTAGACCCCGTTGTTGACGCCCTGGTAGACACGCTCGTTGACGGCGTCGATTTCGGCGCGCAGCGGCCCGGGATACAGGTCGGGGCCCTCGTCGCTCCAGGCGTTGAGCATGCGGATGATCTCGGAGCTCTCGTTGTTGACGATCTGGCCCTCACGCACGTCCCACAGCACCGGCACCGTGACGCGGCCGGCGAAGCCGGGGTCGCTCGCCAGGTACGCCTCGGCGAGGAAGCGGAAGCCGTTCAGCGGGTCGGGCTCGCCGGGCAGAAAGCGCCACCCGCGCTCGTCCCGCAGCGGGTCGACGGCGGTGACGGCGATCACGCCCTCGAGCCGCTTGAGGCTGCGGACGATGACCGTCCGGTGTGCCCACGGACAGGCGTGGCAGACGTAGAGGTGGTAGCGGCCCGGCTCCGGGCGCTCCGTCACCCACTCGCGAAAGGCGCTGTCCTGGCGGACAAAGCGGCCCGCGGCGTCGGCCGTTCTGGGCCGCTCGCTGCGGGAGTCCACCTGGGTGCCGCCCCCCGGCCGCGCGGCGCTCACCGGGGTGCCGCTCACCGGCCGGCCGCCGCGTCGAGCGCCGCGACCGCCTGCTCGAAGCAGGCGAGCGGCGGCGAGGTCAGCCCGAAGCCGACGGCGCCGCGGCCGCGCTCGGGATGCATCATCACGATGTCAATCGCCGGCCGCAGGCCCGTCGCCACGACGAGCCGGGCGTCGACTCCCGCCGGAGCGGCCGCGTCGCCGAGCAGGGGCACCCGGTAGTCGGCGTGCTCGCCCAGGGCAATCCGCTGGGCAGCGCTGAAGATCTCCCGCGCCCTCGCCTCGTCGACGCCGACGACAGACCACAGCGCCGGCGCCGCCGCGAGCAGCGTCCCGCCCAGCCCGAAGCACTCGATCAGGAACGAGTCGCCACAGCCACGGCCGGCAGCCTCGGGCCCGAAGCCCGGGAACAGGACGCCTTCCGGCACCTCGGCGGGTGCCGTGAACCAGCGGCCGGGCAGGCCGGAGACACGGATGCCGGTCTCGGTGCCGTTGGCGCCGCAGGCCGTGACGAGGCCCGACCCGGCAACCCCGTCGGCGAGGTCGAGCGCGAGACGTGCGGCGGCCAGCGAGACGGCCACGAAGAACTGCGCGTTGGTGCGCACGAACGCGAAGACCCGCTCGCTGACGGCGGGGTCGACGCCCGCGCGCGCCATGCCCGGCGCGAGCTGCTCGACCAGCATCGACGTCGCGGCGGCATTGCGGTTGTGCAGCTCGTCGCCACGCCGCAGCGCCTCCACCATGATCGCGTGCGCGTCGATCCCGCCGACCGCGGCGATCGCCGCCTCCAGCGCCGGTGCCAGCTCCTCGCGCATCCAGGCGAGCCGCTCGAGCACCTCGGGCTCGTACATGCCGAGCACGAGCGCCTTGCCGGTGAGGCCCTCCATCACGGGATGGAAGGCCCGCGCGCCGGTTGCGGCATCCTCGACCACGACGACCGGCGTCGACCAGCTGATCGAGCCGACCCCGCCCGCCATCGCCGAGTGATCCTGCGCGGCAGCAAAGCGGATCACGCCGGCGGCAGCCTTGCGCTCGGCCTCTTCCGGGGTGGCGGCGAGCCCCTCGTTAAGCGCCGCGCCGATCATCCCGCCGCGCAGCAGCTCGGACATCGCGGCCCAGGGTTGCGCAGGCGCCGCGTGGAGGATGAGATCCCGCTCCAGGCGAGGCACGACCTCGCCGGCCGGCCGCACGGCGACGAGGCGCGGACGGGCAGCGAGCATGCGGGCGACGGCGGCAGCAGGAGGCGATGCGGTGCGAGCCATGCCTGGAGAGTATGGGTTCTGAAGTCTCCGGATCGGCCGACGCCAGACCGGTGGGGTGCGGCTCCACACCAGGTAGCTTCCCGGCATGACTGCGACGAGCGAGATCCGCACGCGCCTGGGACGCATCGGCGCCTGGTCGAGCCACCTGACGATGGCCTCGGCAGCGGAGGCGAGGCCAGCCGTTGCCGCTATCGACGAGCTCGGCTACGGCGCCCTCTGGTACCCGGAGGGCCTCGGCACCCGCGAGTCGTTCTCGAACGCGGCGATCCTGCTCGCAGCCAGTGACCGCATGATGATCGCGAGCGGCATCACGAACATCTGGGGCCGCGACCCGGCAGCGGCGGCGGGCGCTGCGCGGGTCCTGGCGGACGGCTTCGGCAACCGCTTCCTGCTGGGCCTCGGCGTCAGCCACAAGCGGCAAGTCGACCCGCGGGGCCACAGCTACAGCAAGCCCGTCGCAACGATGCGCACGTACCTCGATCAGATGGACGACGACCCGTTCGTCAGCCCGCAGGACGAGAGCCCGGTGAAGCGCCCACCCGTCGATCGAGTGCTCGCCGCGTTGCGCCCGCCGATGCTGAAGCTTGCCGCGGAGCGCGCCCAGGGTGCCCACACCTACCTTGTGCCGGTGGAGCACACCCGCCGCGCCCGCGAGATCATGGGCCCGGAAGCGCTGCTGATAGTCGAGCAGAAGGTCGTGCTCGACCCAGACCCGGGCGTCGCCTACCGCCGGGCCCGCGCATCGATCGGGTGGTACCTCGACACGCCGAACTATCGCAAGAACCTGGAGTGGCTCGGCTACGACGAGACTGATCTCGACAACGGCGGCTCCGATCGGCTGGTGGAGGCGCTCGTCGCGTACGGCAACGAGGACGTGATTCGCGCCCGCGTGCAGGAGCAGCTTGCGGCCGGTGCCGACCAGGTCGCGATCCAGGCGCTCTCGGACGATACCGACCCGTTCGGCCTGGTGATGCTGCGCGCGCTTGCGCCCGCGATCCTCGCCCTGTAGGCCGTAGGGGCAATGGCGGGGCGCTGCCGCGCGGATTAGGCGCTCGGCCGTTAGGCCGCCGCGCAGGCCCGCATCCGCCCGCTCGTCTTGGCCCGGTAGAGGGCGCGGTCGGCTCGCCCTCGATCCGCCGCAAGAGCGGGGCGTCGGGCTGGGTCGGCTCCGGCACGACGGCCTCGGCTGCGCACGTCGCGACCGGCACTGCGTGCAAATGGAGATGGCCGCGGGAGGCGCCGCAGTTCCCGGCGGCCGATCGTGGTGACCGCGTCGCGAATCGTGGTCGGCCCGATCTGCTCGATCGCCGCACGCACCCTCTGCGAAGTCCCCTCGTCTATCGGTTGCAACCGCCTCCCTGCTCGCTCGCCTACAGGGTCGGCAACGCGGCACCGCGCCCACATCCCTCAGGCGGGTGTTCCGGCCGGGGTCGGCCGCCGTCGCAGCCGCACCGTCGCCAGCACGAACGAGGTGAGCACGAGGGCGGCTCCCGCAGCCTGGAGCGCGCTCATCGACTCGCTCAGCACGAGGTAGGCCATCGCCACCGACACAACGGGCTCGAGCAGGGCCAGCACTCCGGCCTTCGTCGAGCCGACGGCCGACAGCGCCGAGAGCTGCATCAGGTACGGCACGACCCCGCCCAGCACGACGAGACCCGCGAGCCACAGCCAGCCGATCCCGTTCGGCAGAGGCGACCGGGTGGCCAACGCGACGGGCACGTAGACGAGCGAGCCGAGGGTGAAGATCGTTGCGCCGGTGGCGAGCCAGTGCGTCGAGGTAAAGCGGGCAGCGGTGATGAAGTAGTACGCGGCAAAGACCGCGGTGGCGATGGCGAGCAGGCCGCCGACCACCTTCGACGGGGCGCCGATGTCGGAGCCGAAGACGAGCATCGTGCCGATCACGCCGATGACGAGGGAGGCCGCCAGCTTCCTCCCGATCGGGTTGCGGAAGTGGAGCCAGCCAAGCCCCGCGATCAGCGCGGGGAACACGAACACGATCGGTGCGATACGCCCGACCTTGTCGAAGCTGAGCGCCCCCATGTAGCACCCCGCCGACGCGATGTTGAAGGCGCTGATGACGAGCCAGCGGGAGGGCTTGTCGACGGTCCGCCAGGCGTCGCGGGCCTTCCAGGCGGCGAGCGGCCCGGTGACCACGGCACTCCCCAGATTGCGCGCGGCGAGCAGCGTGAGCACGCCGCAGCCGTGCGCGAACGACAGCTTGGCGAAGATCGCCGACGCGCCGAACAGGCTCGACGCACACACGAGCAGGGCAACGCTGAGGGCGCTGCCCCGGAGCCATAGCACCGCTAGCGGAACTGCCGGTGCGCGCCCGGCTGGGGCGCGGTGCGCGTCGCGTCGAACACGAGGCCGGGCGGCGTCAGGAACTCGTCGGCCAGGCGGGGCCGCTCGCCAGCGCCGTACCACTGGCCGTGGAAGGTGTAGCCCTCGAGCTCGTCGGTGTCCTTGCCCAGGATCCGGCCCGTCGCGTTGTACTCGTCCAGCACCGGCCGGAGCCCGTAGCGCTGGATCGGGCAGACCTTCATGCAGACGGCGCAGCCGTGCGCCTGCGCGACCACGGGGGCACAGCGCACCATGTTCAGCTTCGCCTTCTCGACGCCGCGGTACATCGTGCGGCGGGCCGGGATCGCCCCAGACGGGCAGCGGCGCACGCAGATCTTGCACTCGTCGCAGATCTTGTGGATGCCGTAGTCGACGGGCTGGTCGATCGCCAACGGGGCGTCGGTCGTGATCGAGGTGACGCGACAGCGCGAGCCAGCGCTGGGGGTGAGCACCTGGCCGTTGATGCCCATCTGGCCGAGGCCGGAGACAACGGCGTAGTGGAGGATCACGTTCTCGCCCTGGAAGTCGTGGAGCCGGGCGCGATAGCCCTGCGCCTGCAGCCACTCGGTAAGCGCGTTGCCCCGGTCGGTGAGGTCGGCATAGGCGACGAAGGCCGCCTTCTCCGAGCGGATGCTAGGTGCGGTGTTCGTCGCCTCCCAGCTCTGGTCGAGCGCGAGCACGACGACGCGGTCGCCGAGCTGGGAATCGCGATACGGCGCAAACGTGTAGCGCGGGTCGTGCTCGGCGACGCTGACGGCGGAGAGGCCGAGCTCGCGTCCGCGGTCCTTGAGCGCGCGTGAGAGCGCCGCCGGGTCGGCGGCGAGCGCGTTCGCGGCGGCGGGGGCAGCGGAGGCGGCGGGCTGGGCGGCGGCGAGCACCTTGAGCCGGCGGTTGGCCCGCTGCACGCGAGGCGCGGTGGTCAGGAACGTGCGCCAGCCGTGCTTGAAGATGTAGCGGACGGCCTCCGGGTGGATGGTCAGCCAGTCCTGGAGCGGCGCGGTGCGGGCGGCCTCGTCCTCGGCGGCCAGGTCGCGGCGGATGCCGGCGACATCGCGCAGCTCCTCGGGAACGGCGAAGCGGTCGTCGCCCCACCAGCGCTTCTCGGTCGCGTAGGGCTTGCGCACGACAGCGGGCAGCGACGGGACGAGGTAGAGGCGCTGGAAGACGCCCGGCAGGTAGAGGAAGCGCAGAAGCGGCGTGAGGGCGCGCTCGACGAGGCTGCTGGGCCGCGGGTAGTGCAGCGTGGATGGTGCGTCACTCATGGCCGATCACCTCCGGACTGGGCTCCCTGGGCGGGAGGAGATGCCGCGAACCTACCACTCCCGGCGGGCGGGCTCAAGCGGTCGCGGGCCTCGCCGCGGTAGCAGCGACCCGTGGCAGGCAGGGGTGTCGCCCCGGCCGTACACTGCCCCCGTGGCGCGCCTCGACCTGATGTCGGAGCTCGAGCGGAAGTCAATCCTCTCGATCCCCTGTCCGACCTTCCTCGACACGCCGCCGCGGCCCGGCCCGCCGCTCCACGAGCGCCGCGTCGCGATCGTCTCGACGGCCGGACTGCACCTGCGGCACGACCCGCCCTTCTCCCTGCGCACCGCCGGTGACGACGCCTTCCCGGGCGACTACCGCGTCATCCCCGGTGACGTCGCCGCCGCCGAGCTCGTGATGAGCCACGCCTCGGTCAACTTCGACCGCACCGGCTTCCAGCAGGACTGGAACGTCGTCTTTCCGGTCGACCGGCTGACGGAGCTGGCGGCGGCCGGGCACATCGGCAGCGTGGCGCGGTTCCAAGACTCGTTCATAGGCGCCGCGCCGCCCGCGCAGATCGAGGATCACGCCCGTCGCCTGGCAGGCCTGCTCCGCGCGGACGCGGTCGACGCCGTCCTGCTCGTCCCCGTCTGACCGGCGTGCCCACGTTCACCGTCTCCGGTCTTATCGGCGGAATACCAGTGACTCTTACCTGGACCGATGGTCACCTCGACGGTGATGACTTCGCCGTCATCCGTGTCGAACAACTCATTATCGTCGAGCAGTGGCTCGCCCGAACACCGACTGGCCCCGGCTTCACCGCCGCACTCTTACCGCCCTGGGTTGCGCTCCTCACGATCCTCGAGGTCTTCGACGAGGGCCGCGACGCTACCGATACCGGTGATCCGGTCGAGTTCCCCGACGACGGCTTCGTCGACGGCGATATAGCCTACGACCACCGTCTAGGCACTCGAAGGGTGGCGGGTTCGAGTCCCGCCCGGCAGCACGCCGGTAGCTCAGGCCGGATTCGTCCATCGGCACGGTAGAGCACGGTCACCCCGGGAGCGTCGGGATGGACGCCGCGTGCTCGCGGCGGCGCTCACGCTGCTCGATCGGCTCGACGGGCCGGTGCTGGAGGAGTTCCCGGAGGAGGCGCCCGCGCCGGGCGCGACCGCCGGCAGCGACGGCGAGGCGTTGCCGGAGATCCTCGCCTGCCCCGTCCCGCGCCGCGACCCGGGTGAGCCAGCGACCGGCCCACACGCGCTGCTCGCTGCCGAGATCGCGTTCCTGCGGCCCTGGTACGCCCTCGCCGTGCGCGAGCGCGGCGGGCGGACAACGGTCGGCGTGAGCGGGCTCGAGCCGGAGGCAGCGGCGGCGCTGCTGGGAGACTGGCTCGCCGGGGGTGACGCGGGCGGGATCGCCTCGGATCGGTTGAAGCTGGCGATCGACGACCTGTGCGCCTTCTGCCTGGAGGCGGGCGGCGTTCAGCCCGGCGGCGCCGGTGGCGGCCCGCGCCTGGAGCGCTGGTTCTGGTGGGAGACGGCCATCGGCAACGCGCTCCGCGAGACCCGGCCCGCCGCCGGCGAGAGCGCCGACCCGACGTTGCGGCTGATCGCGAAGGTGCTGCTGATACCGACCGTGCAGCGCGGCGAGCAGCCTCCGGGCTAGAGTCCGAGCCCGCCCGCCTCGGCGAGGATCGCGTACGACCGCTTCCGCGCCGCGTGGTCGAAGATGTTCGACGCGACCATGATCTCGTCGACGCCGGTCTCGGCGACGAAGGCCTCGATGCCGGCCCGCACCGTCGCGGGCGACCCGACCACGGCGCGCCGCAGCATCCGCATCGCGCCGGCCCTCTCCTGCGGCGACCAGTGCTCGTCGATATCGTCGACCGGCGCGGGCAGGAAGCCCGGAGTGCCGCGCACGAGGTTACGGAACGCCTGCTGCGGCGTCGTGAAGAGGCGGCGTGCATCGTCGTCGGTGTCGGCTGCGATGACGTTGAGGCCGGCCATCGCGTACGGCGCGGCGAGCTGCGCCGACGGCTGGAACCGCTCGCGGTACACCGCCAGCGCAACCTCGAGATCGTCAGGCGCGAAGTGCGAGGCGAACGCGTAGGGGAGGCCGAGGTACGCGGCGAGCTGCGCGCCGAAGGTGCTCGAGCCGAGGATCCACAGCGGCACGTTGAGCCCGCCACCGGGAACGGCCTGCACCCGCTGGCCCGGCTCGACGGGCGCGAAGAACGCCTGGAGCTCCTGGACGTCCTGCGGAAACTCGCTGCCGCCCGCGGGGTCGCGGCGGAGCGCGCGGGTGGTCGCCTGGTCGCTGCCGGGCGCGCGCCCGAGGCCGAGGTCGATACGGCCGGGATAGAGCGACTCGAGCGTGCCGAACTGCTCGGCGATGACGATCGGCGAGTGATTCGGGAGCATGATCCCGCCGGCGCCGACGCGGATCGTCGAGGTGCCCCCGGCGACATGGCCGATCACGACCGAGGTGGCGGCTCCGCTGATGCCCGGCATGTTGTGATGCTCGGCGATCCAGTAGCGCGTGAAGCCGAGCACCTCGACGTGCCGGGCGAGGTCGAGGCTGTTGCGCAGCGCCTCGCGCGGGGTGGCGCCGTCCGGCACCGGCACGAGGTCGAGCACGGAGAGGGGCACGACCGACATCTCTGCGGACCTTACCCGCCGGGGCGCGGGCCCGGTCCGGCTGGCCCGGCTGGCGATGGCGGCGGGTCGGCGGGCGGCGCGTTCTCCAGCGCGGGCGCCCAGCCCGGGCAACGCACCACCGGCTGCGGCGGGTACTTGGCGCCGATGGCCTCGCTGCGGCACAGGAGGTACGTCTGCCCGCGCCGGCCCTCGGTGAGGCGGACGAAGGCGCAGGAGCAGCAGAGGGTCATCGGGGTGGCAGCGTAGCGGCGGCCCGCGACGCCCCGTTCGCGCCGCACCGTCTTGCCGATGAAGCTGGCGAAGCGACCGGCTTTGAAGCACGGCCCGTTGTCGGTGACCACCGCGACCGGCCGCACCTCGCCTGTCTCGTGATCCGTGACGTAATCGAGCAGGCTGCGGCCGAGCAGCCACTCGGTCTCGGCCAGGGCGACCTCGACGGCTTCGATCGCGTCACGGTGGTTCTGCGTCGGTGCGACGTGCCAGCCCAACTCGAGCTTCGACCAGTAGTCGGTCGCGCCGCCGATCCGCCAGGTGCCGCCATGCCGGGTCTGGAACTCCGTGAAGTCCAACTGCCAGACCTGGTTCGGCCCTGATGGCGGCACCACGAACGCGGCCCGGCGGGCCTCGACGTGCTGGCGACGCTCAGCCTTGTAGTCGGCCTCCAGCACGCGGCCGGTGCGCTTCAACGCTTGGTAGACGGTCGAGTCGGGGGCGTCGAGGCCGTCGATCCGCAACAGGCTCCAACCGGTCCACCGCCGGGGTCGGCCACGGCCCCTTCACCGGACGGCCCTGCCGCTCGCGCTGCTGCCAGCGCCGATGCGAGCGCTCCGGCAGCCCGGCGAGCCGACAGAAGCGCGCCGTCGACATGACCGCCTCCTGGCGGATTACCTCGAGGGCCTCGTAGGTCTCAGGCGGAACTCCGCCGACTTCTTCCAGACCCGTAGCTCGACAGGTTCTAGACGGGGGGGTAGACTCAGGCGATGCGGACCACTATGAGCCATCGGACGTGTCTTAGGATCGGGAATGCGTTGCTGCTGCTGAAATCCCGCTTCCTGCGCGGCGCAATGGCAATCGTTGTGGCTTCCGTCCTGCTCGTCGTTGTAGCACCGTTCGCCGGGGCCGAGGTGGTCGGAACGTCGGCGGTTAGCTCCGTCACGGCGACGGCAGATCAAAATAAGAATAAGGACGGCAACTGGAACGTGCAGTGCGGCTCTAACCAGTACCTCGTCGAAGCCAAGCCTACCCACGGATATGCGGGCACCTATCCCGACGTGGCCTATGTCAACATTTACTGCTGGACTGCGAATTTTCCCGGCGACGACGAGCGAGACCGCGAGGTCGGCCTGATCCGTTGCGAGGGGAGCAACGTCGCCCTGACCGGCTTGATGGTGAACGCCGACCGCTACATCAAGGACTGGAAGTACCGCTGTGGCGAAATCACCGACAGCGGCGGAAAGGTGAGCATCAAGGATCTCGGCTACACCGACTGGCTACTCGACCAGGTGGAGAATAACGACACGCAAACGATTCTGAGCTGCGGTACACGGCAGGTCGTCACCGGTCTGCAGATCGGCTACAAATCGGATGCGAGCAATTCGAGCACCCGGAAGAAGAACTTCACCTCGGTGCAGCTCTCCTGCGCAACCCTCTCGGCGACGAGTAAGAGCACGTCGACCACTACAAGGCCAATGCCGCGATTTGCGCCGGTGACGATCGGTCCTGTGACGACAACCAGGACGCCCAAGCCCGTCGCACCGCCGGCCGCCACCTCCACAACGACCGATCTGCCGGCGACCCCGGCGACCCCGCATCTGCCGACGACCCCGACGACAAATAGTCAGCCGAAGCGACCCGGGGCCGGGATTAAGAACCTATCTCGGTAGGGCGGTGGTGAGTCGTGTGGTGTGGGCTTTCTTGAAGGCGATCAGGCCGCTGGCGAGTTGGAGTAGGGCGAGGTGGCTGGCGTCTTTCTTCGACATGCCCCCGGCAAGAATCGAACTTGCGCACACGGTTTAGGAAACGCCGTGTCCACCCCAGTGCGTGCGTAGATGGTGCGTAGATCGAGCGTACGCTGGAGCCTGTTTGGCGGTACGCAGTCAGGTGCCCAGCAAGGCGTACGACGTTTTCTGTACTGACAACAGGAGGCTTCACGCCCTAAGGTCGGACTCAATACCCCGATGGCCCGTAGGGACTGAAGCCCTTCCTGGGTATGGCGCGATCGCGCTGGCCGGCGCATCTGGGAGCGCAGGCATTGAAGGGGTCTTACATCTGACTAACTCTTAGGTACATATATTGTAACGTTAACGCTGGTGGCGGGTAAAGACCCAAGGGTGCTAGTGTTTTCGCCCGCCCCCGCTTCCGGGAACTGTGAGTCGAGGTTTGGTTTTTCGATTCCGTGGGCGTCGAGAATTGCGTGACGTTCGCGTGGTGTTTTTGCGTTCTTGAGTTCCTCAGCGAGCGCTGGGTTCTCTTTAAGGGCCTTCACCAAGTGATCAAAACTCATTGAGTAGCTCCAAACGTCTCGTAGTTAGTTGGTTTTCCAACTGCGCACTAGCTGGTACGCCAGCACACCGAACACAGTACCCGCGCCCGCACAGCACCGTGCTCAGCAGCGACGGCATCTCCGGACAGCCGATCCACATCGAACCCGCCACCAGCCCCATCCAGGCAGAGCAGGTGCATGAGGCAGGCCGCCGCGACAAGGCCGGTCACTCGGATCGGACAGAATGGTGCGGTTGAATCGTTCGCGTGGGCGTTCACTGCCAACACAGGTTAGCGCGGTGAAGGGTCACACTAGGAGTCCCGGCCGTGGCGCCTTACGGACATAAGTCGCCTACCCAGCGTCGGCTGTGTGCAGGGGCGAGGCAGAAATCGTCTATTCAAGACAGAATGAGCAAAACCGGCACGTCAGACTCGTTCGGCGGCGTTTCGACGTCACTCATAGCCGAGCTTGCGCCGCAGCAGCACTCGTTCGATGCGCTTCCGGACGTCGTGCATCGCTGTAGATCCGAAGCGGTTCGCACTGTGCAGGCGGATCTCGGGCGCGATAAAAGCCGTGTCAGCGAGGACGCACTGCTCGATCCAGAGCACCACATCGAGCCCGGTCGCGGTAGGCATGCCGGGGACGTGCAGGTCATAGTCGAGGCTTACGACTGAGACCGGATCTGACTGCAGCACTGCAATGGCCTGCGCCGGAGTTGAAACCCGCAGCCAGCCCGCATGTCCTTCAGGCTGCTTCGAGCTCGCGGTACTGTGTTCGGTGTGCTGGCGTACCAGCTAGTGCGCAGTTGGAAAACCAACTAACTACGAGACGATTGGAGTTGCCTCATGAGTTTTGATCCCTTGATGAAGGCCCTTAAAGAGAACCCAGCGCTCGCTGAGGAGCTCAAGAACGCAAAAACACCACGCGAACGCCACGCAATTCTCGACGCCCACGGAATCGAAAAACCAAACCTCGACTCTCAGTTTCCAGAGGCAGGGGGTTACGAATCGGGGAGCGTTGGGGCAGGGATGTTCGGGAGCGGGGGGAACCCTACACCCTATGGGGCGCCCTAGGACGCAGGGTGAGCCCTCCCGAGTTCTGCGGACATCCGTCAACCCCGGGAGGGCTTATGGCGCTCGTTGACCCGCTGGTAGACGGCTGGTAGATGGACACCGTCTTCGAGGTCGCATACTCCTCGAACGATGCGCGCAACTCCCTTTCCGAACCGGCCTTTCGGCTAATGCCCCCGGGCCGGATCGAACGGCCGCACACGGTTTAGGAAACCGATGCTCTATCCACTGAGCTACGGGGGCGAAGAGCCCCGCAAGCGGGGCTTCTGTCGAGACGAGTGTAGCCCGGCGGCCGTGGCGATTCCCGCCTCCGGTGCGCACTCCGGCTGGCGCTGAACTTCACGACCGGCTGCACCATGTCCGCGACCACCGTCGGGCTCGAAGACGACGCGTGGGGCAGCCTCATGCCGGAACAGATAAATGCCGCGTCCGCAGGGCTGCGGCCCCCCGACGGACACAGCGGCAGAAGTGTAACCCGAAACCTGTGAACCGTCCAGAGCGCGTTGGACGGCACCTAGCGCGTACCCTGTGGGCGTGCAGATCAATGGCTCACACACCTTCACGGCGCCACCGGAGACGGTGTTCGCAGCCCTCGTCGACCCCGAGCTGATCGCGTCGACGGTGCCGGGCGTGCACGACTTCCACGTCGAGTCGCCGAACCACTGGCGGGGCAACGTGCGCCTGCCCGTCGGCCCCAAGGTGGCGTTCACCTTCGAGCTGGTGGAGCGGGTCGACCCGTCGCGGGCCCGGCTGCTGGCGAAGGGCAAGACGTTCGGCGGGTCGGTGCAGGTGGATACCGCGTTCGACCTGCAGCCGACCGCGGGCGGCGGCACGCTAATGCACTACACCGCCCACGTCGCCCTGACCGGCCTGCTCGGCCGGCTCGGCGACGGCGCGCTCAAGCCGATCGGCGAGCACCAGGTGTCCGGCGTGATACGGGCCCTCGAGCGCCGCATCGGCGATCGCGGCCGGTAACCTGCGCCGCATGGCCGAGATCGACCTGCGGGCGCTTCTCGCGGAGCGCGCCGGGAGCACCCTCGACAGCCACGCGCGGGCGATCAACCCGCAGTTCGTCCGGCTGCTGCGGACGATCGGCTTCGACCGCACCTGGTCGCGCGCGGAAGGCGCCTACTTCTTCGACAGCCAGGGCGAGCGCTACCTCGACATGCTCGGCGGGTTCGGCATGTTCAACGTCGGGCGCAACAACCCGCGCGTGCGGGCCGCGCTCGAGCAGGCTCTGGAGCTCGACCTGCCCGGCCGCGTGCAGCTGGGCGTCACGACGCTGCCGGCGATTCTGGCCGAGCGGCTGCTGGCCGTCGCGCCGCCGAGCGTCGGCAAGGTGCTGTTCACGTCGAGCGGCACCGAGGCGGTCGAGTCGGCGATCAAGCTTGGCCGCGCCGCCACCGGCCGCGCCCGCGTCGTCACCGCCGACCATGCCTTCCACGGGCTGACGCTCGGCTCGCTGTCGGCAACCTCGGCCGGCGAGTTCTCGTCCCGCTTCCAGCCGCTGCTGCCCGGCTTCACGCGCGTCCCCTGGGGCGATCTCGATGCGGTCGAGCGCGAGCTGCGCAGCGAGGACGTCGCGCTCGTCATGCTCGAGCCGATCCAGGGCAAGGGCCTGAACCTGCCACCCGCGGGCTACCTCGAAGGCGTCCAGGCGCTGTGCCGCCGCTACGGCACCCTGTTCTGCGTCGACGAGGTGCAGACCGGCTTCGGGCGTACCGGGAAGCTGTTCGCGCTGGAGCACTGGGGTCTCGAGCCCGACCTGATCCCGGTCGCCAAGTCGCTGTCGGGCGGCTACGTGCCGTCGGGCGCGCTGCTCATGAGCGACCGCGTGTTCGACGCCGTGTTCGACTCGCTCGAGAATGCGCTCGCGCACGGGTCGACCTTCGCGCCCGGGGACTTCGCGATGGTCGCCGGCCTGGCCACGCTGCACGAGCTAGATCAGCAGCGGCTGGTCGCGCACTCGGCCGCCATCGGCGCGGAGCTGCTCGCGCGCACGCAGCCGCTGGTCGAGCGCTTCGACGTGGTCAAGGGTGTGCGCGGCCTGGGACTGATGTGGGCGATCGAGTTCGGCGAGCCGGAGAGCGGCCGTCTCTCCTGGCAGCTCGTCGATAAGGCACAGCGCGGCCTCTTCTCCCAGCTCGTGGTGGTGCCGCTGTTCCAGGAGCACCGGGTGATGACGCAGGTGGCCGGCCACAACCTCAACGTGATCAAAGTGCTGCCGCCGCTCGTGTTCTCGGCGCGCGACCTCGACTGGTTCGTCGGGGCGCTCGAGGTGACGCTAGAGGGCGCGCAGAAGCTCGGCCGCTCCGCCGTCGGCTTCGCGCTGAGGATGGCGAAGGCCGGCGCGGTGGCGCAGCTGCGGCGCTGACGCCCGCCGGTTCAGCTGCGACGCACCGCCGGGCGCGGCCGGGAAGGGGTCGGTCACGGAGGGGGATCGCCGAACTTACCCTCCAGAGGCCCTCCAACGGTAAGTTCGCCGACGGCACCCCAGGAGAGCCCGCCTGCCAGCCGCGCCGAGGAGGCCCGGCGGCGAGTCAGCCCAGCCGCGCCCGCACGAGCGGCAGCACCCGCTCGCCGAACAGGCGGATCGTGCGCTCGGCATGCTCGCGCGGCAGCCCGCCCGGCGAGATGCGGAAGTGGAACCGGTTGATGCCGAGGTCGATGTAGCGCAGCACGCTCTCGGCGACCTGCTCGGGGTGGCCCTTGAATAGCAGCTCGTCGCCGAAGCCGGTGGCGAGATCTGCGTCGTAGGGGGCGACGTGGCTGCCGTCGGGGCGCTTCAGGTAGCCCAGCTCGGCGTAGTAGCGGTGGATCCGCTCGACGTAGGGCTCGATGCCGCGCAGGTCGGCATCGTCCTCGGCAAGGATCAGCGTGCGGTTGCAGCCGACGGTGCCAGCGGCGGGATCCTTGCCCAGCCGGGCGAGCTCCTCGCGGTACTGCTCGGCCAGGCGAGCGTACTCGTCGCGGAGGTAGATGCTGGCGCCGTACCAGCCGTCGCCGAGCTCGGCGGCGCGGCGCACCGAGCGGCGCAGCGCGCCCGCGACGAAGAGCGGCGGCCCGCCCGGCTGCACCGGCAGCGGCCAGATCGCGCCCTCGGCCGTGAAGTAGCGGCCCGCCCCGGCGGGCTCGCCGCGCCACAGCCGGCGCAGCATCACCAGCAGCTCGTCGGTGCGGCCGCCGAGCTCCTCGTAGGGGACGCCGTAGCGGCCGGTCACGGTGACGGTCGGGCCGACGCCGGCGATCAGCATCAGCCGCCCATCGCTCAGCCCGTCCAGCACCGCCGTCTCGTAGGCGAGCTTGAGCGGGTGCCAGAGCGGCGCCAGCGTGACCGCGCCGAGACGCAGCGTCGTGTGTCGGGCCAGCGCCGCATGGATCTGGAACGGCGCCGCCGTCAGCGCGCCGGGCTTCTGCAGGTGCGACTCGCCCAGCCACGCCGAGTCGAAGCCGTTGCGCTCGGCCAGGCGGCACAGCTCGACGTAGTCACCGATCGTCTGCGACAGCGAGCGGTCGCCGTAGAGCGTGAGGCTGATCCCGAAGGCAACGTCGCGCGGCATCGCCGGCAGCTTACGCCGAGCGGGGCTCCCAGCGGAACCAGCGCAGCGCAGCGACCGCGCCGATCGCGCCCCACGCCAGGACGACGCCGATGGCGCCCGGATGCGCCCAGATCGCATCGCCCGAGACGACCGTCGCCTTGACGAGCTTGTGGAAGTAGGTGAGCGGCAGCACGTCGGCGATGACGCGCAGGAAGTGCGGGTAGCTCTGCGTCGACCCGAACGAGCCCGAGAGGAACGCCATCGGCAGCAGGATGATGTTGAGGATCCCGCTCGACCCCTCGGACGAGCGGATCGCGCCCGTGATGCCCGCCCCCAGCGCCGCGAAGCAGATGACGCCGAGCAGCACCTCCAGCACGAGCGAGCCGAGCGCGTCCGGCACTCCGACGTTGAAGAGGCCGCGGGCGAGCGCGATCATCACGACCGCCTCCAGCGCGAACACAATCAGCGTCGAGCTGAGCAGCGCGAGCAGATACACCAGCGGCGGCAGCGGAGTCGCGCGCAGCCGCTTGAGCACGCCGTTCTCGCGGCGTACGACGAGCGTGATCGCCAGCCCCGCGAAGGCGGTGGTGCCAGCGCCGTAGACGAGCAGGCCCGACAGCAGGTAGCGGCCCGCCGGGGCGCCATTGATCGTCCCCGTATACACCGCCCCGAGCAGCAAAAACAGCAGGATCGGGAAGAGGAAGGTGAAGATCGCGGCCTCGCGGGTGCGCCAGAAGAGCAGCTGCTCACCGCGGAGCTCGTGCAGGAAGAGGCGGACGTCGCTCACGCGTGCTCCACGTCCTCGTCGCCGGTCAGCGCGAGGTAGACGTCCTCGAGCGTGGGCCGGCGCACCTCGATGCCGTCGAGCTCACGGCCCTCGGCGACGGCGACCGCCGTCAGCTCGTGCAGCATGCGGGTCGGCTCGGCGGTGCGCACGGTGACGAGCTCGCCGTCGCGGCGGTAGCGGATCTCGGCCTCGCCGGCGCCGGCGGTCAGCTCCGCCGGGGTGCCCTCGGAGACGATCTGGCCGTCGCGCAGCACGACGAGCCGGTCGCAGAGCTGCTGCGCCTCCTCCATGTAGTGCGTCGTCAGCAGGATCGTCTTGCCAAGCGAGCGCAGGCCACGGATCATCTCCCAGGCCTGGCGACGGGCGGCCGGGTCGAAGCCGGTCGTCGGCTCGTCGAGGAACACGAGCTCCGGGTCGCCGACGAGCGCGAGCCCGAGGTCGACGCGGCGCTTCTGCCCGCCCGAGAGCGTGCGGATGCGCGCCTTGCGCTTCTCCTGCAGCCCGACCAGCGCGATCACCTCGTCGACGTCGCGCGGGCGCGCGTAGTACCCGGCGAACAGGCGCAGGATCTCGGCGACCTGGAGGTTCGCGTACAGCGACGAGCTCTGCAGGACGACGCCGATCTGCTCACGCCAGGCGCGGCTCGCCTGCTCGGGATCCTCGCCGAGAACGCTGACCTCGCCGGCGTCGCGCTTGCGGTAGCCCTCGAGGATCTCGACAGTGGTGGTCTTGCCGGCGCCGTTCGGGCCGAGCAGGCCGAGCACCTCGCCCACGCGGATCTCGAGGTCGATGCCGCGCAGGGCCTCGTGCGGGCCGTACGCCTTGCGCAGGCCGGTGACGCTGACTGCGATCTCGCTCAAGCCGTGGCAGCGATCTCGATGGCGACCATGTCGCCCGGAGCGAACGGCAGCTCCTCGCCGGTGAAGGCGGCGGCGAGGCGCGAGCAGTCGGGCTGGTGGGCGACGGCGACGACGCGCTCGCCGCGGCCGAGCACGGCGGCGAGCAGCGACTCGGGGGTCGCGCCGGGCGCCAGGCCCTCGTCGACGGCTACCGGACCGGCGCCCGCCACGAGCGCGATCGCGGCCCCGGTCTGACGGGCGCGCAGCAACGGGCTGGTGATGACGGCGTCCAGCCTGCCCTCGCCGGCAAGACGGCTGCCGAGCTCCCGGGCCGCGCGGCGGCCCGCCTCGGTGAGGGGGCGCAGCTCGTCGGGGCTGCCGGCGGCGGCCTCGGCGTGGCGAACGAGGTACAGGCGCACGAATGCAGGATAGTGGTCGCGGGTTTAGAGTCGGGGCATGACCGGACGCGTGCAGGGCAAATCGGCGCTCGTGACAGGGGCGGGCAGCGGGATCGGACGGGCGACGGCGGTCGCGCTGGCGGCGGAGGGCGCCAGCGTCGTCGTGGCCGATGTGGACGTGGCCGGCGGCGAGGAGACCTGCCGGCTGGTGCGCGCGGCAGGCGGGGAGGCGCTCGCGCTGCGCTGCGACGTGTCGCGCTCGGCCGACGTCGAGGCCGCCGTCGCGGCCGCCGTCAGCGCCTACGGGCGGCTCGACTGCGCCGTCAACAACGCCGGCATCGAGGGCGCCCTCGTCCCCATTCACGAGCTGCCCGAGGAGGACTGGCAGCGGACGATCGCCGTCAACCTGAGCGGCGTCTTCCTCTCGCTCAAGCACGAGCTCGCCGTGATGCTGCCGCAGGGCTCCGGCTCGATCGTCAACGTCGCCTCGGTGCTCGGGGTCGTCGCGTTCCCGAACGCCGCCGGCTACAACGCGGCCAAGCACGGCGTGATCGGCCTGACGAAGACGGCGGCCCTGGAGGCGTCACCGCTGGGCGTGCGCGTCAACGCCGTGTGCCCCGGCTTCGTCGAGACACCGATGGCCCGCCGTGGCCGTGCCGTCGTGGGTGACGACGTGTACGTGGCGCTGGCCGGCCTGCACGCGGTGCGGCGCCTCGGCGAAGCCGACGAGATCGCCGAGGCGATCGTCTGGCTCTGCTCGGACGCCGCCTCGTTCGTGACGGGCTCGTCGCTGATGGCCGACGGCGGCTTCACGGCACAGTAGGTTGTCGGGGTGAAACGCTTCCGCTACACCATCGCCGACGTCTTCACGACGCAGCCGCTACAGGGCAACCAGCTCGCCGTCTTCACCGACGCACGCGGTATCCCGGAGACGCTGCTGCAGCCGCTCGCCAAGGAGCTGGGCTTCTCGGAGACCGTCTTCGTCTACCCGCCCAAGGCCGACGGCCACGTCTTCATCCGCATCTTCACGCCCGATGTCGAGCTGCCGTTCGCCGGCCACCCGATCCTGGGCACGGCGTTCGTGCTGGGCGTCGCGCTGCAGGCGGTCGAGGTGCGCCTGGAGACCGGGATGGGCATCGTGCCGGTCGTGCTCGACCGCGACGGCGCCCGCGTGATCTTCGGCTGGATGCGCCAGCCCATCCCCACGATAACGCCCTTCACAGCCGAGGCCGAGACGCTCGCAGCGCTCGGCATCACGGGCTCGGAGCTGCCCGTCGAGGTGTACAACAACGGCATCGGGCACGTCTTCTTTGCGCTCGGCTCGGAGGCCGAGGTGGCGGCGCTGCAGCCCGACCTGGGGCGGCTGGCCGCGCACGAGGCGACGCACATCGTCGGCGTCAACTGCTTTGCCGGCTTGGGCACCCGGTGGAAGCTGCGCATGTTCGTGCCCGGCAAGGGCGTCGACGAGGATGCCGCCACCGGCTCCGCCGCCGGCCCGCTAGCGCTGCATCTCAGCCGCCACGGCCGCATCCCGTTCGGCCAGGAGATCGAGATCAGCCAGGGCGTCGAGATCGGTCGCCCGTCCACGCTCTACGCCCGCGCCGAGGGCAACGCCGCGGACGTCCAGGCGATCCAGGTCGGCGGCTCCGCGGTGATCGTCGCTCGCGGCGAGTTCCTGCTCTAGAGGGACGCCCCGCCCGCCACGTCCTCGGCGAGGAAGCCGAGCGCGAGGATCTCGGGCAGCTCGGGCGCCAGCGAGCGCCAGAAGCGGCCGCCGTCGCGCGAGAGGTAGAGCCGGGTCGGCGTGGCGTAGAGGACGAGGTCGGGGCTCTCGCCCGAGATCGCGACCGCGCGGCCGGCGGGCAGGCCGTGGCCCGAGCCGCGCCAGGTGCGCCCGGCGTCGTGCGAGACGAGCAGCGGCGGCTTCGCGTCGACGAGCGCAACGACCGTGGAGCCGGCCGCCGCCGCGGCGACGACGCGTGGCAGCCCGGTGGCCGGCTCGGCCGCCGTGACCCACCCTGCCGCCACGTCCAGCAGCACTGCCTCCTCGGCGTCGAGGTCAACCTCGACGTCACCGAGCTCGGTGCGGCACCACGCCTTCACCCGGCGCGGCCCGACAGCAGCCCGGCGACGACCGTGGAGGCGCGCCGCGCCGCCGCCGCCGGCGACTGGCCGCTGCTGCGCGCCACCAGGTACGAGACGGCGAACGCGTCGCCGGCGCCTGTCGGGTCGACGACCCCGCGGATCGGCGTGGCCGGCACGCGCTCGGCCCGGCCCTCGGCCACCAGCAGCGAGCCGCGCGAGCCGAGCGTGACGATCACCTCGCGGACGCCGAGCGCCATCAGCGCCGACGGCTCGAGCTCCTCGCCGACGAGCACGACCGCCTCCTCCTCGGAGAGCTTGAGGATCGCCACCGAGCGCAGGACGTCCGGATCGTAGTCGTCGTCGAGCCGCAACGGGCCGAGCTCGGGAACGCGCACGAGCCCCTGGCCGTCCAGCAGCAGGCGCCGGCCACGGGCCAGCCGCTCGAGCGTCTCGGCGGGAAAGTCGGAGCGCAGCAGCGGCGCGACGTGCACCCACTCGATCCGGTCGAGCGCGCGAGCGACCCAGCCGGCCGCCTCGTCGGTCGTCCACGGGTCGCCGATCGCCTCGACGCCCATCGTGCGCTCCTCGCCGGAATACTCGAACGAGAAGGTGGCGGTCGCACGGCCGGCCAGGCAGCGCACAGGCAGGCCGAGGGCGGCAACGCGCGGCAGCAGCTCGGGCCGGTCGGCCGCGCCGCACTTGCAGGCGATCGTGCCAGACCGCCCGAGCGCGCGCAGCGCCTGCGCCGCATACACAGGCCCGCCGCCGGGACGCGGCGGCGCACCCGGGAACAGATCGCGAGCGAGATTGCCGACGACGCCAACCGGCTTCACGGAGCCATTGTCGCGCTCGCGGGGTGGGCCGGGACGGCAGAGCCGCTACGAGACGCCGATGCGGACGGCCAGCTCACGGTCGATCGCGTGCTCCTGCCCACCCGAGGCGACGGTCAGCACGTCGTCGGCCGCTGTGCTCTCGCGCAGCTCGACCTCGGAGCCGGGCAGCAGGTCAAGCCCGCTGAGCAGGCGCAGGGCCTCGGCGTCGTCGGGCACGCGGCGGATGGTGGCACGCTCGCCCGGCCGGAGGTCGCCGAGGGCGCGCAAAGCCTGCTGGTCGATCCGCAGCGCCGCATCCGGGATCGGGTCGCCGTGCGGGTCGTGCGTGGGGTAGCCGAGCGCGGCGTCGATACGCGCCTCCAGCTCCTCGGAGAGGGCGTGCTCGAGCCGGTCGGCCTCGGCGTGCACGTTCTCGATTGACATGCCCAGCGTCTGCATCAGGTACAGCTCGAGCAGCCGGTGGTGGCGGACGACCTCGACGGCAATCCGCTCGCCGGCGGGGGTGAGGGTCGCGCCGCGGTATGGCTCGTGGACAACGAGGCCGAGGGCAGCAAGCTTCTTCAGCATCGACGTCACGGAGGGGGCCGACACGCCCATCCGCCGGGCGACAGCGTTGGTCGTCACGCGGTCGACCTCGCCCGAGAGCTTGTAGATCTCCTTGATGTAGTCCTGGATCGCGTCGGAGAGGAGCTCGGGCCGCATGGCCGTGAGGATACCGGACGCGGCAAGGCGATTTAGACGGAACTAATGTATGCTGCAGGGCATGAAGCGGAAGCTCAGCCGGCGCCAGTTCCTCGTCACAGCGGCGCCGCTGATGGTCGCCACCGCGCCGCTCGCAGGCCTCGCAGTCGCCGGCGCCGCGAGCGCGGACGACAGCAGACCCGGCTCGCACTCAGGCGGCGACATGGACGGCATGGAGATGACGACGGGCGCCGGCGCAGGCACGAAGCCCTCCGCCTACCCCGGCCACGCCTCGATGATCGGGCCGAGCGTCCCCTCTCCCGCCGGCCCGCACGAGTTCGACGCGCTGCTCTACCCGCCGGCCTCGCTGCCGCACCAGCCCGGCCGCGTCCGCGAGTACGACATCGTCGCCACCGATCGCGACATCGAGGTCGTCAACGGCGTCACCTTTGCGGCCTGGACGTACAACGGCACGGTGCCCGGGCCGATCATTCGCGCCACCGAGGACGACCTGCTGCGCGTGAAGTTCCACAACGCCGGGTCGCACCCGCACACGATCCACTTCCACGGCATCCACCCGGCCAACATGGACGGCGTCTTCGAGATCGTCGACCCGGGCGGCAGCCTCACCTACGAGTTCCCCGCGAAGCCGTACGGCATGCACCTCTACCACTGTCACGCCGCGCCACTCAAGAAGCACATCCACAAGGGCCTCTACGGCGCGTTCATCATCGACCCGCCCACGCCGCGCCCTCCGGCCCGCGAGCTGGTGATGGTGATGCACGGCTACGACACCGACGGCGACGGCGCCAACAACATCTACGCCGTCAACGGGCCGGCCTTCCTCTATGCGAAACACCCGATCAACGTGCGCCGCGGCGAGCTCGTCCGCATCTACCTGGCAAACCTCACCGAGTTCGACCTGATCAACTCGTTCCACCTGCACGGTGAGATGTTCCGCTACTACCCCACCGGCACCGGCAGCGCCTACGAGTACACCGACACCGTGATGCTCTGCCAGGGCCAGCGCGGGATCCTCGAGATCGAGTTCTCCAACACCGGGCTGTTCATGTTCCACGCCCATGTGACGGAGTTCACCGAGCTCGGCTGGATGGGCTACTTCAACGTGAGCGAGTGAGCGGGCAGAAGCGAACCCTCTGGCGGCTGTGGGCGCTCGTCCCGCTGATCACGCTGGTCGCCGCAGTCTCGATCTTCGTCTCGGCGGGCGGCTCACTCGTCGACCTCGTCGGGAAGAACCCGCCGCCCGCCGACACCTTCGACGTCCGCCGCGTCGAGTTCTCGGACGGCGAGATCCGGGTGCTCGTGACGAACCCCCAGCGCGAGCAGCTGACGATCGCGCTGGTAACGGTCGATGACGCGATCGTGCCGTTCCGGCTCGACGGCCCGGCGACGCTGCGGCGGCTCGGCTCCAGCACAATCGTCGTCGCGTACCATTGGGTGGCGGACGACCCGATCGCGTTCGGCATCACCGCGTCCAGCGGCGTCGAGACGGTGCATGCCGTCGGTGCCGCCGTCGAGACGCCGCGGCCGTCCGGCCGCAGCTTCCTCGGCTACGCGCTGATCGGCTTCCTCGTCGGCATTCTCCCGGTCGCGCTGGGCCTCGCGTGGCTCCCGTCGCTGCGCCATGCCGACGCGCGCTGGCTGGCTGCGTTCATGGCGCTCACCGGCGGGCTGCTCACCTTCCTCGCCTTCGACGCGCTCGACGAGGCGCTGAAGCTTCAGGCGGCAGTGCCCGCGAGCTTCGGCGGGGTCGGCCTCGTCGTGCTCGGAGTGGCGTTCAGCTACCTCGGCCTGACGTGGCTGTCACACCGGCTGTCGCGGCGTGGGCAAGCCGACGCAGGGCAGGCCGGCGACGGCGGCGCCCCGGCGGGTGGCGTGCTCTCCGGGCCGGCGCTCGCGCTGATGGTCGCGATCGGCATCGGCATGCACAACCTCGGCGAAGGGCTCGCGATCGGGTCGTCGTTCGCGCTCGGCGAGCTGACGCTCGGCACGTTCCTGATCGTCGGCTTCATGGTGAACAACATCACCGAGGGGCTCGGCATTGCGACCCCGATCGCGGGGGACCGCCGGGTAGCGCTCGGCCGGCTCGTGACGCTGGCGCTCGTGGCCGGGGCGCCGACCATCGCAGGCGCCTGGATCGGCGGCTTCCTCGCCAACGACTTCCTCGGCGTCCTCTTCTTCTCGCTCGCCGTGGGCGCCGCGGTACAGGTCGTGGTCGAGGTCGGGCGCTACCTGCGTCGGCGCGCGCCCGGCGGGCTCGGCTCCGGCTGGGTGGTCGGTGGCTTCCTCGCCGGGATCGTCATCATGTGGGCGGCCGGGCTGATCGCCGGCTAGCGCCTGCAGCGCGCCGGAAGGTAGGCGTCGGTGACGATCGCAGCGGCATCCACGCGGGCCTTCAGCAGACCGGTCGCGAGCATCCAGTCGCCGTAGCGCTGCCAGCGGGCGCGGTCGACGCAGCCGAGCGCGGCACCGCTCCGCGGCGCGAGCAGGCGCAGCGTCTCTGGCACGCTGACGCGCAGGAATGCCGCCTTGTACTCGGTGACGCGGCCCATCAGCTCCACCGCGCGGGCCGGGTCGGCGCGGGCCGCGCGGGAGCCCTCGACAAGGGCCGCCACAGCGCCGCGGACGGCCGCCGCGTACTTCGGGTCGGAGCGCAGCCGGTTCGCGTTGGCGACGAGCACGAGCTCGTCGTACGCCGGCACGCCGGCCCTGTCGGCAGGGACGACGACGGGCTTCCCGTCGATCTCCTGGGCGAGCTGCACCGCCTCGACGTTGCGGTAGGCGATGATTGCGGCGACCTTCTTTGAGAGCAGCGCCGGCAGTACCGAGAAGCCGACGGTAACCGTGCGCACGTCGTCCTGCGCGAGGCCGGCGTAGCGCAGCATCGTCTTGAAGATGGCGGCGTCGGTGGGAATGCCGGAGAGCCCGACCGTGCGACCCCGCAGGTCGGCGACGGAGCTGATGCCCGAGTCGGGTAGCGCGATCAGGGAGTTGAGCGGTTGCGGCACGATGGACGCCACCGCCACCACCGGCAGGCGCTTCGCGGCGGCGAAGAAGAGCTCGGGCTCGTACGACACGGCGAGGTCGGCCTTGCCGACGCCGACGAGCCGGATCGGCGCGCTCGGGTCGGACGGGGCCCTGAGTGCCACCTTCAGGCCGCGCTTGGCAAACAGACCGTTCTCCTTCGCCCAGTAGAGGCCGACGTGGTCGGGATTCGGCACCCAGTCGAGCATGAGCGTCACGTCGCGCTCGGCCCGGCCGGCGACGGCGGTGGGCTCGGCGGCCATCGCGGGGGTGGCGATCGGAGCGGCCGTGGCGACGGCGGCGGACAACGCGACCACGCAGGCTGCGGCAAGCGCTCGGGTGCGGCGGGTAGCGGACGGCTGGTGCATGGCGTTCGGTTCTCCCTTCGCTGGCATGACCCAGATCAGGTTCGGCGGGTCGGCGCTGCGCGCCCTCTCAGTCCGTGTGGACTCCCCGGTTTCCAGTGATCCTACGGCAAGCGCGCCCACGGCGCGAAGCGGCGCTCGAGCAGGTTGACGGCGGCAAACAACGCGAGCGAGACGATGCTGAGGATTACGACCACCGCGATCACCCGCTCGGTCTCGAGGCTCGGCGTCGCCTGCAGCATCACGTAGCCGAGGCCCTCGGTCGAGCCCGACCACTCGCCGAAGACCGCACCGATGGTCGCGTAGGTCGCCGCTATCCGCATCCCGCTGAACAGCCGCGGCAGCGCCGCGGGGAACTCGACGCGCACCAGCACATCTCGCCGCGAGGCGTGCAGGGTCTGCATCATCGTCACCAGCTCGGGATCGACCGACCGCAGCCCGTCGAGCATGTTGACGACCACCGGGAAGAAGCAGATCAACGCGACGATCACGAGCTTCGGGCCGATGCCGTAGCCCATCAGGAAGACGAGGACGGGCGCGAGCACGACGACGGGAACGGTCTGCGAGGCGATCAGCAGGGGGGTGAGGGCCCGGCGGAGGTGCCTCGAGAAGTGGAGCACGACGGCGATCGCGATCCCCGCCACCACGGCGATGGCGAAGCCGGCGAGTACCTCGCGCAACGTCACCCAGGTGGCGCTGGCGAGCAGCGCGCCGTCGGCGTTGAAGGCGCGGGCGACGCCGGAGGGCGTCGGCAGGATGTACGAGGGCACCGAAGCGGCTCGCACGACCGCCTCCCACAGGCCGATCGCGGCGGCAGCGATCAGCGTCGCCGGGCCGTAGCCGGAGAGAAGACGTCTCATTCGAGCGCCTCCAGGGCGGCCTCGCGCAGCCGGGTGAACGCTGCGCCGGTGATCGTCTCGCGCCGGGTCGCAGCACGCGGGTACTCGGCGTCGAGGACGCATGCCACACGGGCGGGCCGGGCCGAGAGCACGGCGACGCGGTCGGCGAGCAGGAATGCCTCCTCGACGTCGTGCGTGACAAGGACGACGGTGCGCGGCTCCGCGGCGAGCGCGAGCGCGAGCCACTCCTGCGCCTGCGCGCGGGTGATGGCGTCGAGCGCGCCGAACGGCTCGTCGAGCAGCAGTGTCTCCTTGCCGGCGAGCAGGGTGCGCAGGAACGCGACGCGTTGGCGCATGCCGCCGGAGAGCTGCGCCGGCGGATACGCCGCGAACCCCTCCAGGCCGAGCCGCTCGAACAGGGGCAGCGCCCGGCGGCGCGCCTCTGCCCGGCCGACACCGCGGTTCTCGAGGGGGATACAGGCGTTGTCGAGAGCGCTGCGCCACGGCAGCAGCAGATCCTTCTGCGGCATCAGGGCGCAGGCCGCCAGGCGATCGGCCGCCGCCGCCGAGCCGCCCACGGCAGCCGTCCCGGCATCCGGCTCGACGAGGCCGGCGGCGAGTCGCAGCAGCGTCGACTTACCGCACCCGCTGGGTCCGACCAGGGCCAGCCGCCCGTGCCGGGGCACGCTGAGATCGATGCCGTCGAGCACCGGCACCTCGCCCAGCGCCAACCGCACGCCGCGCAGCTCGAGCCACGGGGGCGCATCGCTACCGTGCGTGTCACCTGCGTCCCGAGAGCTACCGGATATGTCGCACTCCCTTCGCTGGTATGAGCCAGATCAGGTTCTACGGGTGTGATCTCAGCCCCGCCCCGCAGCGGGACACCCCGGTTCGCGCAAGACTCTAACGCACTATTCGCGACCCGGCGCCACGGGCTCGGCACGCAGCCGCACCTCGCCGAGCTCGGCGAGCACGAGCGCGATCGCTTCGCTGGCCAGGCACCAGACGCAGACCGCATCGAGCACGACTGCCTGCAGGACGATCAGGTAGACGGCGAAGATGCCGACCGACAGGCCGAGCGCAAAGCCGGCGAGGGCGGCCAGCTACCCGCGGAAGGCCGCCGTCGCCACGAGCCCGAGGTGCGCCGCGAGGCCGAGCACGCTCAGCGGCACCGAGCCGAGCTGCGCGTGCTCCGAGCTCTGCACCGTCTCGCAGCCGCCGCCCGGATGCCGAACAGGCTCACTTCGCGGAGATCAGCTTGTCGAGAGCGGCCCTGAACTGGCCAACCTCGAGAGCGGTGACCGAGAGGCTGCCGAGCTTGTCCGCGGTGCCGGCGAAGAACGTCGGTGTGCTGGTGACGCCCGCACTCTTCGCGAGAGCCTTCCAGTCGGCAAGCCGCTTGTCGATCGCCTTGCCCTTGCGCCCCGCGTCGAACTTCTTCGTGTCGAGGCTAGGAACCGCCTTCGCGATGTTGCCGATCAGCTTGTCGGACAGCCAGCCCTTGTTCTCGTCACCCTGGTTGCCGTAGAGCAGGCCGACAACATGCCAGAGACGGTTCTGGTCGGCGGCCGCGGCCACGGCCTTCAGCCCGCGGTTGGAGTCGGGGCCGACGAAGTCCATGCCGCTGAAGAAGACGCGCACCTTGCCCTTGCGGACATAGTCACGGATGGGCGTGGGCATGACCCTGATGTCGAACTGCCCGCAGAAGGGGCACTGCAGATCGGCAAAGACGGCGAGTTGGATGCGCGCCGCGGGTGCGCCGAGCCAGGCGCCCGACTGCGGGATGCCCTTGAGCAGCTTGAT
This sequence comes from Actinomycetota bacterium, assembly GCA_947445525.1. Lineage (GTDB taxonomy): Bacteria > Actinomycetota > Thermoleophilia > Gaiellales > Gaiellaceae > CANFDS01. The sequence continues at coordinate 27,042 of CANFDS010000023.1, forward strand.
GGTGTCGGCGGCGCCCTTGACATCGCCGTCGGCCACCGCCACGCCGGCCGGCGAGGACGAGCCACCCTGCGCGCCGGTGGCGCTGGTCGCGATCAGCGCCGCGGAGGCGAGGACGGCGACGGTCGCCACGGAGGCGATCCGTGACCGCCGCGAGAGGCTACGCAGGAATATGCGCGGGAACAGCTCGGACGATCAGGACAGGACGGTTGGCGTGCTTGAGAACGCCCTTCGAGACGCTCCCCAGCAACGCGCTGGTCACGCCGCCGAGGCCGCGCGAGCCGATGACGATGAGGTCTGCAGCCATACGTTCAGCATATGCAGGAAGCTCGAGCACGGGATCGCCGAGGATCGAGACCGGGTACGCGACGACGTCGCTGGCGGCAGCCCTGGCCATCGCCACGCACAGAACGTCGTCGTCCTCGACGACGGGCGCCTCGTCCGGGATCGCGTCCAGCTGCCCGAACGGGTACACGGCCCACTCGAACGGTGCCATCACGTGCACGAACGTCACCTCGGAGCCCTACTCGTCGGCGAGCTCGAGCCCGAAGTCGATCGCCTCGAGCGCGCTGTCCGACCCGGGCTGCGGTCAAGTCCGGATGCCTATCCGGCGGCGCGCTCCACCCTGAACTCCTCGAACAGCGGCAGGAAGCGCGGCTCCAGCGGAGCGCCGTGGATCGGCAGCGGTGCGAACAGCAGCACGTCCACGCCGGTCGCCTCGAACTCGGCGAGCTTTGCGCGGCAGCGGTCGCCGTCGCCGAGCAGGATGTAGTCATCGAGCAGCTCGTCGGTGATGGCCGCGAGCGCCGCCTCGTCGTCGTCGCGCTCGAGGGCCGCAACGACCGCATCGGTCTCGGCGACGAAGCCTGCCTGCCGGAAGAGCTTCTGGTAGATCGGGAAGCGGTAGAACGCGAGGGTCACCTCACGGCCGAGCCGGCGCGACTCCTCGATGTCCTCGTGCAGCGCGATGCGCGCGTAGGAGATGATCTTCGGGCGGGGCCGGCCGGCCTTCGCCGCCTCCTCCTCGATGACCGCGATCGTCCGCGGGATCAGCCGTAGCGGGACGTGGTGGAGGATGACGCCGTCGGCGATGCCAGCGGCGAGGCGCACCATCGGCTCGAGCACGGCCGCGAGCCAGATCTCGGGCTGACCCCACGGCATCGTGTCGGCGAAGCGGCGGATGTCGGCGACATAGCGGCGGGTCGCGGCCAGCGGCTTGTCGATGACGATGCCGAGCGGCCCGTTGATTGCCGGATGGCTGACGCCGAAGCCCATCACGTAGCGGTCGCCGGTGCGCTCGCGGAGATTGCCGGCGGCAGCGGCGGCGGCCCAGGCATGGCGGTAGTCGACGATCGAGATGCAGGTGCCGACAGTCATCCGCTCGGTGTTCTCCGCCATCACGGCGCTGCCGACAATGCTGTTCGCCCAGCCGGCAAACGGCCCTTCGGCGCACAGCAGGTAGTCCCAGCCGGCCTCCTCGGCTGCCGCCGAGAGTGCCCCGAGCCGCGCCCAGTTGCCCGGCTCGATGAGAATCGCGCCGCCGAGCTTGCTCATCTCCTGCCCCTTTTCGTAGCGGCGTAGGATGCCCATACGCCCATGTCCACCGTCGATCATCGCACGGAAGATCACGAAGCCCGTCACTACGTGGGGGCGAGTCCGCTCAAGCTCCGGGGCGACGCGTTCCTGACCGGGCGGGTGCGCTTCGTCGACGACATCGACCTGACCGGCACCGTGCACGCCGCGATCCTGCGCAGCCCCCACGCCCACGCGCGCATCGTCAGCATCGACCTGGAGCGCGCCCGCGCGCACCCCGCCTGCCTGGCAGCGATCGACGGCGAC
>CANFDS010000024.1 GCA_947445525.1 Actinomycetota bacterium
CGGCGCGTCCAGGCCGTGGGCGGCCCGCAGCAGCGCCCGGCCGGCCTCGCGCAGCGCCGCGATCGGGTCGGCGGTGGCGCGCAGGGCGGGGATCAGCGGCAGGTCGGCGCTACGCAGCTTCCTCGTCTCCTCCTCGACCAGCTCGGGCCGCCGGATGGCGCGGCCGCGCAGCCGGCCCTCCACGTAGTCGACGTGGCTGCGCGCCAGGCCCGAGTACGGCGTCCGCAGGAAGGCATAGAGGTCGTTGCGGGTGGGGTCGGCACCCCAGGCGAAGCGGAGCGCGGCGAGCAGCGCCTGCCCGAGCGCCGTCTCCCGGAACGGGCTGCTGCCCTCCACCGCAAACGGCACGCCCAGGCTGCCGAAAGCCGTCTCGAGCGGCGCGCGCCAGCGCTCGACGCTGGGGCAGACGACGGCGATACGCTCGGGTGCGAGGCCGTCACGGATCAGCTCGAGCAGATCGGCGGCGACGAGCTCGAGGGTTGCGCGCGAGCCGGCGCCCTCCAGGAAGCGGATGGCGCCGTCGATCGGCGGTGCGGCGGCCGGGTCGGGGCTGTCGCGGAACAGCGCGCGCTCGAGGTGCGCGAGCGCGGGCTGCGACCACTCGGCAGAGCGCGCCGGCAGCTCCTCGCTGCGGCCGGGGCCGGCGAGCGCCTGCAGGTCGTTGGCGGTGCGCTCGAGCGAGGCGAAGACGGCCCGCCCGGGCTCGTACGGCAGCGAGACGGTGACCTCGGTACGCCCCGCGAGCGCCTCCAGCAGCGACCACTCGGCGGCGGTGAGATCCTCGAAGCCGTAGGCGAACACGGGCTGCCCCGCCCAGGCACCGAGGTCACCGGCCACCCGCTCGGCGGCGTGGCGGCGCAGCAGCGGCAGATCCCAGCGCCCGAGCGCGGCGAGTTCGGCGCGATACGCCTCGTGCAGCGCTGCCAGCTCGCCAGGGGCCTCATGCGGCTCGACCAGGCCGTTATCCAGCTCGGTGAGCACCGCTGCCAGGGCGTCCGCGAAGCCGCCGAAGCGCGCCGATGCAGCCAGCCCGTCCAGCCGCACGCGCTCGACCGCACGGCGCACCGCGAGGGAGCGCTGCAGCTCGCCGACAGGCGCGCGATACGCCGGATGGCCCTTCGCGATCTGGCGAAACAGGTCGTCGAACGTGCCGATCGACCCGCTCAGCAGCACTCCGGCCCGGCGCAGCAGGTCGCGCTCGACCCGCTCGACGTCGGGGGCGTTCGGCACGATCAGCACCGGCTCCAGTGGCAGCACCGCCAGGTAGCGCTCGAGCAGGAGGGCCACCTTTCCCGCGTGCGCGGGGCCGGCGAGGAGCGTCAACGGCATCCACCTATCCTAGACCCCGGCGGCCGCCATGAACGTGGGCCGGCAAATAGACACGGCCCTTAAGGACAAGGGGAGTGAAATACCGGGCGGCGCATTCACCGCCCGGTATTGACTTCTGTCAGCTCAGGCGGATGCGGACTTCGGCTTGCGTCCGCGCCGCGCGACCTGCTGGCCGGGGAGCTGCGTCGCACAGGTGTCGCACAGATCCGCAGCCTTTGCGCCACGACGTGCGTCACCGAATGTGATGCGAAGCACAGCGCCGCGCCCCTCGTCGACTTCCTTGCCGCAGTTGTCACACACGAGAACGGTCTTACGTGCCATGTGCTACCTCCTCTATTCGCTGGTCTATTCCGCCAGGAATTGTAACGAAGAGGCCTGGCGGCGTGCGGGAGCCACTGCCACAACACGCTGATCCTCCCGGATCGTACCGCACTATGACCGACTCGGAGCAGGAATTACCACGCAAGTACAAACGGAGCGCGTCCATGAGCACCACAATTGCGAAGCCTATTCGGGGCGCGACGCGGTGAGCCCCCGCCGCGATCTGATTCATGATCGGACTGGAGGCCGGATTCAGGCTCGGCCGCGCTTGCCGGCCGCACGCTGCTTGACGCGGTGGATGACGACGAAGGCGATCAACCCGGCGCCGACGACGCCCGCGGCGCCGTAGAGGCCGTAGTGGTTGATCGCGTCCGCCGCCGCCTGGCCTGCGTAGTACGCAACCAGGCTGACCAGGGTTGCCCAGGCGATGCCGCCGGTCGCGTTCCAGAAGAAGAACCTCCACCACGGCATCTGCGCGACGCCGGCCATCCAGGCGGCGGTGAAGCGCAGGATTGCGACGAAGCGGCCGATGAACACCGTCTTCGGCCCGTGCCGCTCGAAGAAGCGCTCGGAGGGCGGGATCATGCGGACGGCGCCGCGCTCGACGAGACGGTTCGCAGCGAGCCCCAGCCGGAACGCCAGAGCGGCCGGCGCCGCGACCAGCCCCGATCCCCCGCCCGCCTCTGCGAGCGCCTCGGCGCGTGCGTGCAGGCGCGTGAGCCACTCCCAGCGCGCCAGGATCTTCCTTCCCCAGCGGCGCCCGACGTAGTAGCCGCCGTTGTCACCGATGATCGCCGCGGCCGCCGCAACGACGATCACCACGATGATGTCGAAGTGCCCGCGCGACGCCAGGATCGAAGCGGCGATCAGGGCGGTCTCACCGGGTAGCGGCAGCCCGGCCGACTCGAGCAGGATGAGGACGAACAGCAGCCCGAGCCCGTATGTGGTGAGCGTGCTCGCCATGCGCCACCAGTCTACGGGCGGGCCCGAACCGCGCTCCACCGGTACCGGTGGTGGCGATCCGCAGGCATGAGTAGTATCGAGTTAGATGCGGATCGGCGTGCCCAGGGAGACCACGAGCGGGGAGCAGCGCGTGGCGCTCGTCCCCGAGACCGTGGCCAAGCTGATCGCCGCCGGCTTCGAGGTCGTCGTCGAGCACGGCGCTGGCGAGGCAGCCTCGTTCCCCGACGCCCAGTACGCAGAGGCCGGTGCCACGCTCGGCGACGCTGCCACGGCGCTCGGCGCTGCAGTCGTCGTCAAGGTGCGCACCCCCAGCACCGACGAGTCGTCGCGGCTCACCCGCGGCGCGCTCGTGATCGGCTTCCTGGCGCCGCTCACCGACGCCGAGGGCGTCGCGCGCCTCCAGGCCGCCGGCGTCAAGGCCTTCGCCCTCGAGTCGATCCCGCGCATCAGCCGCGCGCAGTCGATGGATGCGCTGTCGTCGCAGAGCACAGTGGCCGGCTACAAGGCCGTCCTCGTCGCCGCCGACCGGCTGCCCAAGTTCTTCCCGATGCTGATCACCGCCGCCGGCACGGTCGCACCTGCGAAGGTGCTCGTGCTGGGCGCCGGCGTCGCCGGCCTGCAGGCCATCGCGACCGCGCGCCGCCTCGGCGCCGTCGTCTCCGCCTTCGATGTCCGCCCCGCCGTCAAGGAGCAGGTCGAGAGCCTCGGCGCCGTCTTCCTCGATCTCGGCATCCGTGGCGAGGAGACCGCAGGCGGCTACGCGGCCGAGCTGACGCCCGAGCAGCAGGCGCAGCAGCAGGCCGAGCTGCAGAAGCGCATCGCCGGCATGGATGTCGTCATCACCACCGCTCTCATCCCCGGCCGCCCCGCGCCGAAGCTGATCACGACCGAGGCCGTGCGCTCGATGCGCGCCGGCTCGGTGGTCGTCGATCTCGCCGCCGAGGCCGGCGGCAACTGCGAGCTGACCTCGCCTGGCGAGGTCGTCGTGCGCGAGAACGTCACGCTCGTGGGCTACACCGATCTGCCCAGCCAGATGGCCTGGCACGCGAGCCAACTCCTGTCGCGCAACATCGCCACGCTGCTCCAGCACCTCGCGCCCAAGGCCGAGCTGACACTCGACTGGGCCGACGAGATCACCGCCGGGGCCTGCGTCGCCGGGAAGGGGTCGTAATGGGCGGCCACAACGCCACGCTGATCATCGAGGTCACCGTGCTCGTCCTCGCGATCTTCCTGGGGATCGAGGTCATCTCGAAGGTGCCGACGCTGCTGCACACGCCGCTGATGTCAGGCACCAATGCGATTCACGGCATCGTCATCGTCGGCGCGATCTTCGTCGCCGGCGGGCACAACCAGGACACGTTAATCCAGATCATCGGCTTCATCGCCGTCGTGCTCGCATCGGCCAACGTCGTCGGCGGCTTCGTCGTCACCGACCGCATGCTCGAGATGTTCAAGAAGCGCGAGCCGAAGAAGCAGGCCGACGAGACGGACGCGAAGTGAACGAGAACCTCAGCAACCTGCTGTATCTCGTCTCGATCGTCAGCTTCATCCTGGCCCTGAAGTTCCTCTCCTCGCCCGCCACGGCACGCCGCGGCAACCAGATCGGCGCCGCCGGCATGGTGCTGGCGATCGCCGTCACGCTCGCCAAGGACGGCCTCGACACCGGCACCTACTGGCTGATCGCCATCGCCGCGCTGATCGGCAGCGTCATCGGCGTCGTCGGCGCGCGCAAGGTCAAGATGACGGCGATGCCGCAGATGGTGGCGCTGTTCAACGGCGTCGGCGGCGGTGCAGTCGCGCTCGTCGCCCTCGCCGAGTATCACAACACGATCCGCGAGCAGCTCAGCCCGACCTGGGACATCTCGCTCGCGATCGGCGTCTCCGGGCTCATCGGCTCCGTCTCGTTCGCCGGCTCGATCATCGCCTTCGCCAAGCTGCAGGAGCTGATTCACGGCCGCCCGATCACGTATCCCGGCCAGAAGCTGATCAACCTCGTCATCCTCGCTGCAGGCATCGGCCTCGCCATCACGATCGCCGCCGGCTACCGGGCCACCTGGGTTCTCGTCGTCGAGCTCCTCCTGGCACTCGCGTTCGGCGTCCTCTTCGTGCTGCCGATCGGCGGCGCCGACATGCCGGTCGTGATCTCCCTGCTCAACGCCTTCACCGGCATCGCGGCTGCCGCCTCCGGGTTCGAGCTCGGCTCGAACGTCCTCATCGTCAGCGGCATGCTCGTGGGCGCGTCGGGCACCCTGCTGACGCTGATGATGGGCCGGGCAATGAACCGCTCGGTCGGCAACGTCCTGTTCGGCGCGTTCGGCCAGATCCAGGCCGGCGCGGGCGAGGCGGGGCCGGCAGCGACGGGCGCAGTGCGCTCGACGAGCGCCGAGGACGTCGCGATCATGCTCGCGTACGCCCGTAAGGTGATCATCGTGCCGGGCTACGGGCTCGCGGTCGCGCAGGCCCAGCACAACGTGCGCGAGCTCGCCGACGAGCTCGAGAGCCGCAACGTCGAGGTCGTCTACGCGATCCATCCTGTCGCAGGCCGCATGCCCGGCCACATGAACGTCCTGCTCGCCGAGGCGAACGTGCCGTACACGGCGCTCAAGGAGATGGAAGAGGTCAACCCGGAGTTCCCGCAGGCGGAGGTCGCCCTCGTGATCGGCGCGAACGACGTGACGAACCCGGCGGCACGCTCGAACCCGGCCAGCCCGATCTACGGCATGCCGATCCTCGACGTCGACAAGGCGCAGGCGATCGTCGTGATGAAGCGGTCGATGCGACCGGGCTTCGCCGGCATCGACAACGAGCTCTACCTCGACCCCAAGTGCATGATGCTCTTCGGGGACGCGAAGGAGTCGGTCATCAAGCTGCTCAGCGCCGTCAAGGCGCTGTAGGCCCGCAGCCGGGGCCGCGGTCGGCGCCTACCAGGGCAGCGGCAGGCCGTCCTGGAAGTAGCCGCCCGTGGGGCCGTCAGCGGCCAGGTCGACGCCCCAGAGGATGCTGGCGCAGCCCTGCTCGATCGAGCGCGGCGCGTCGGGTCCGCCCATGTCGGTGCGCACCCAGCCGGGGCTCAGCGAGTTGACGAGGATGCCGCTGCCCTCCAGCTCCAGGGCGAGGACGCGCGTGACGGCGTTCAGGGCGACCTTGCTGACGCGGTAGGTCGGCGCGGAGGTGGTCATGCGGGTGAACGAGGCCATCTCGGTGGAGACGTTGACGATACGGCCCCAGCCGTTGCGCTTCATCAGCGGGGCCGAGGCCGCCGCGAGCAGCCACGGGCCGAGCGCGTTGATCGTCCAGAGGCGGTTGGCCGTGTCGGGATCGACCTCGCGCGCGTTGTCGTCGGCGAGGACGCCGGCGTTGTTGACGAGAACATCGAGCCGGCCGTGGGCTGCGTCGATGGTGGCCACTGCCGCGGCGATCGAGGCGGGGTCGGCGACGTCGAGCTGGACGGCGTGGGCGGCGAGGCCGTCCGCGCGCAGGGCGGCGGCGGCAGCCTCGCCGGCCGCGAGGTCGCGGGTGCCCAGGTAGGTCGTGGCGCCGCGCTCGGCGATGCCGCGGGCGACGGCGAGGCCGATGCCGCGGTTGGCGCCGCTGACGAGGGCGACGCGGTCGGCGAGGGGGCTCGGGGCGCGGCTCATCTCCATGCCCGGAATCATCGCAGACCGGCACGTCGCGCAGCCCTGCTCACCGCGCCCTGCTCACCGCGCCCTGCTCACCGCGCCCTGCTCACCGCGCCTGGCTCACCGCGCCCGGCTCACGGTAGCCTTCGCCGACGATGATCCCCTTCTTCTCCGGTGACCAGGTACGGCAGGCAGTCTCCCCGGCGCGAGCCCTCGAGGCGGTACGCGAGGCGTTCGTCGCCTACGCGCACGGCGAGTGGTCGATGCCGCCCAAGGTGTACGTCACGAACTACCCGGCAGGCGACTTTCGCGCGATGCCGGCGCTCGGAGCCGGCCATGCATCGCTGAAGTGGGTCACCTCGTTCCCGGGGAACCCGGCGCGGGGCCTGCCGACGGTGACGGGGCTCGTGCTGCTCTCGGACGCGGAGACGGGCCAGCTGAAGGCGATGCTGGATGCGGGCGCCGTGACGGCGCTGCGCACGGGGGCGGCGGCGGTGCTGGCCGCCGAGACGCTGGGCGCAGCGGAGGCGCGCACTGCCGCGGTCGTGGGCACCGGTGTGAACGGCCGGGCCGCTGCCGCGGCGTTCGTGGCCGTGGGTCGCGAGCCGTTGCTCTGGGATGTCGACCCGGCGCGCGCGCAGGCCGCAGCGGCCGCGGTGGGCGGCCGTGTGGCCGCGAGCCGGGAGGAGGCGCTTGCCGCCGACCTCGTCGTCACCGTGACACCGGGCCAGGAGATCCTCTTCCCCGAGGGCGCGTTGCGTCCCGGCCAGCACGTCTCGCTGATGGGCGCCGACGGGCCGGGCAAGGCCGAGATCGCGGTGGGCGAGCTGGCCCGCATCCGGCTTTTCTGCGATGACTGGGAGCAGGCGAGCCATGGCGGCGAGCTGGCGGCGGCGCTCGAGGCGGGCCGGATCCGTCGCGGCGACGTGACCACCCTGCCGGATGTCCTCGCCGGCCTGACCGAGGGGCGCCGCTCGGCGGGCGAGATCACGGCATTCGACTCGACGGGCCTGGCGATCCAGGATCTCGCGCTAGCGCTGGCCGCGCTCGAGCATGCCGACGAGATCGCCGGCCTGCAGCGCGTGTCGCTCTAGCTAGAGCGGCGCGGCGGCGCCGTCGAACCGCCGCGCCGGGTCGAACGGCGCGAGCACGGAGGCCGCCTCGCCGAGGATGCCGCGCGCAATCAGGTCGCCGCAGGCCAGCCCGAGCACGTTGCCGTGGCCCGAGTAGCCGGCAGCGATCCAGACGCCGGAGCGACCGGCGACGGCCTCGGCAACCGGACCGACGAGCGGGAGCCGATCGGGAGTCTCGCCCCAGCTGCCCGACCAGCGATGGGTGATCAGCGGTGGCGCGCCGAGGACCGCGGCAGCGAGCTCCTCGAGGCGGCTCTGGATCTGCGGTGTCACGCCGTCGTCGCGTGTGGCCTCACGGGTGGGATCGGTGTCGCGACACCCGCCGACCACGAGCCGCCCGTCGGGGAGCTGCTGCCAGTAGTCGAACCCTTCGCGGGCGTAGTGCGGGCAGACGACGGTGTGGGGCTGTACTGGTGCCGTCGCGATGACCTGGCCGCGCGCCGGGACGATCACGGCATCCAGGGCGGGGAGCAGCCCGGCACCCAGCCCGTCGGTTGCGACGACCACATGCGCCGCAGCGAGGTCGGCGAGCGAGCCGACCCGGCTGCCTTCGACGATCTCGGCCCCGGCGGCTCGGGCCACGTTGGCGAGCCGCCCGATCCAGCGCAGCGGGTGGATCGCGCCATCGTTCGGATGGAACAGCGCCCCGTGGAAGCGGCCACCACACCCGCCGACGGGCGGCTCGCGCCACTCCGCTGCGAAGCCGTCGGCCGCGAGCGCCTCGTACTCGGCCCGGATCCGCACGCGCTCGGCGGCGTCGACGGCGAGCCGCAGGCTGCCCTCGGGACGAAACGCGTCGCCTGCAAGTGCTGCGAGACGTAGGAGGGCGACTTCCGACAACGCCCACAGCTCCCTCGCCGCTTGCGGGCCGAGTGCGTCCCGCGCCTCGTCATAGGCGAGCGCCGTGCCCCGCAGCGCAAATCCGGCGTTCCGTCCGCTCGCGCCGCCCGCGACACCACGCGCGTCGTGGACCCGCACCGCGATGCCCGCCTCAGCAAGCGTCAGCGCGCACGAGAGCCCCGTCACGCCGGCTCCAACGATCTCCACGCTGGGCGTGCCCACGCGGGCAGCAGCCGCGCGCTGCGGCCCCGGCCCCGTCAGCCGCCCGCCATCGTCGTCGTCGAGCCACAGGGAGCGCAGCACACCTCGATCCTACGTCGGCCACCCTCCCGCCCGGTAGCGGCCATCCTCGCCCGTCACGAGACCGGCCAGCTCCAGCTCGGCCAGCGCCACGGCCGCGTCGGCGGCAGTGAGACCGGTTCCGCGCACCACCTCGTCGACCCCTTTCGGCCGGTCGCGCAACGTTTCCAACACGACCGCCGCACGCCCGGCGGCCACCGGAAACAGACGCTCCTGCGGCACCAGCCCGAAGAGCGCCAGGACGTCCTCGGGCCCGAGCAGCGGCCCTGCCCCCTGGCGCAGCAGCGCGTTCGTCCCGGCCGACAGCGCCGACGTGATCTCACCGGGGACTGCAAGGACGTCACGGTTCTCCTCGAGAGCGAAGTCGGCAGTGATCAGCGCGCCACTACGCTCGCGCGCCTCGACGATCACGGTGACCGCACAGAGACCGGCGATGATGCGATTGCGCGCAGGGAAACGCCACGGCGCCGGCTCGACGCCGGGCGGGTACTCCGAGACGACCAGCCCACGCTCGCAGATGCGGGCGGCGAGCGCCGCGTGCGACGCCGGGTAGTCGCGCTCGACACCGCAGCCCAGCACCGCGACGGTAGCGCCGTCCACCTCCAGCGCGCCGCGGTGCGCCTCCGCGTCAGCTCCTCGGGCCATGCCGCTGACGATGACCAGCCCGGCTGCGGCAAGCTCGCGACCGAGCCGGCGCGCGACGTGCATCCCGTAGGGCGAGCACGAGCGCGAGCCGACGATGGCCACGGCCGGGGCCGACAGCAGCTCGAACGAGCCGCCACCGCGAGCGAAGAGCCCCCAGGGTGGATCGTGGATCTCATGCAGCAGCCGGGGAAACCGTGGGTCGGAGCGCCCCACCCAGCGCAGCCCGGCCGCGCCCAGCCGCTCCCGGTAGCGCCGCTCGTCGAAGGCCCGCACCAAGCCTGCCCGGGCGGGGTCGCGCCGTCCCACCGCGCACGGCCCCGCACCTGCCCCGAGCACCGCCTCCGCAAGCTCGCTCACCCCGCCTCCAGCTCGCGCGGCATCCGGTAGGAGAGCGCCTCGGCGACATGCTCGGCGTGTATGCGGGACGAGCCGGCGAGCGCCGCGATGGTCGCGGCGACCCGCAGCACCCGGGCCCGGCCACGGCCGGAGAGCGGCAGCCGGTCGACAGCCCGGTCGAGCAGCGCGGCCGCAGGCGTGTCCAGGCCGGCCGCGTCCACCTGGAGACGCCCCCGTGCGGCCACCACACGCGCGCAGACGGCCGCAGAGGGCTCGCCCGGCGGCGCGGCCAGGTCGACGGCGCGGATGCGCGGAACGGCCACAATGAGGTCGATCCGGTCGAGCAGCGCGCGCGACAGCCGATCCCGGAACAGGGCGAGCCGCTGCGCCGAGCAGGTGCACTCGGCGGCCGGGTCGCCGCGGCCGCCGCACGGGCACAGGTTCATCGTCGCGACGAGCTGGAAGCGCGCCGGGAACACCGCGCGGCCTCCCACTCGCGAGATCGCAACCGTGCCGTCCTCGAGCGGCTGGCGGAGCGCTTCGATCGTGGGCCGGGCGAACTCGGGCAGCTCGTCGAGCAGCAGCACGCCGTGGTGCGCGAGGCTGGCCTCGCCCGGCCGCGGCCCTGCCCCGCCACCGATCACTGCAGCCGTCGAGGCGCCGTGGTGGGGAGCCCGAAACGGCGGCGCCCCGACGAGCGGCCGTCCCGGCGGCAGGATGCCCGCCACCGAGTGGATCCGTGTCACCTCGATCGCCTCGGCGAGCGTGAGCGGCGGCAGCACGCCGGGGAGCCGCCGCGCGAGCATCGTCTTACCGGTGCCGGGCGGGCCGGCCAGCAGGAGGTTGTGGCGGCCTGCGGCGGCGATTTCGAGCGCGCGACGGGCACGCTCGTTGCCGCGCACGTCGGCGAGGTCGGGCTGCGGCTCGCGCTCGACTAGCGTGACAGCGCCGACCGGCGACGGCTCCCACTCGCCCCGCAGGTATGCCACCGCCTCGGCAAGATCGCGCACGGGCACCGGCTCGATGCCGGCGATCACCGCCTCGGGAGCAGCCTCGACCGGCAGCAGCATGCGCGTGCACCCGGCGCGGCGACCGGCCTCGGCGGCGACGATTACGCCGCCTACGGGGCGCACCCGGCCGTCGAGGGCGAGCTCGCCGAGGGCCGAGTGGCCGACGAGCCGCTCCGCCGGCACCTGCCCCGAGGCCGCGATGATGGCGAGCGCAATCGGCAGGTCGAAGCCAGGCCCCTCCTTGCGGAGGTCGGCAGGCGCCAGATTCACGGTGATCCGGCGCATCGGCCAGTCCAGCTGCGCCGACGCGATCCCGCTGCGCACCCGCTCCTTCGCCTCCTGGCACGCCCGGTCGGCGAGGCCCACGATCGTGAACGACGGCACACCCCGCTGGAGGTGCGCCTCGACCTCGACGCTGCGCGCCTCGACGCCCACGAAGGTGTGAGTGAGCATGCGCGCCAGCATGTCGTCAGGATAGGCAACGGCAGGCGCTGATTCGTCAGAGCTGTGCGACGAGTTCGTGCCGAATCGGCGATGCACGCACCGCCACCGCCGCAAGCCCACCCGGCCGTCGGGCCCTCCCGGAGACTCGCCCGCAGGCGCCCCCACAGGCGCCCCCGCGAGCGCCCCTGCCCGCCCCCCCTACGCCACGCGCGCCACGAGCACGTCCTCGAAGAACTCGCCCGCGCGGCGGCCGGTTCTGCGATTGACGTGCCGACGGTAGCGCTCGACCAACGCGAGCCCGGCCCGCTCGAGGATCGCGGGGTACAGCTCGCGGCGGTCGTCGACGACGATCACGACGGGCGCGTTCGGCGCCAGCGCCGGTGCGACGGCAGCCAGCACGTCGGTGATGCCCTCGGCGTAGGCCGCGATCGCCGCCTTCGAGGTGCCACGCTCGGCAGCGCCGAGCTCCAGCGAGCGCCGGTCGTCGAGGCCCAGCAGCTCGTACGCGTAGCGATGCTGCTCGTGATAGTCGATCAGCCCGGGGTACGGCGGCGACGTGACAACGCCGGCGAACGGCCCGCTGAGGCGCAGCTCACGAGCATCGCCGTGCACGACGGCGGCCTCGTAGCCGGGCGGCCTCACCCCGGCGAAGGTGGTGACCCGGGTGACGGTGTCGGTGGCGTAGCGCGAGAGGAACTGATGCGCCGTCTCGACGGGCCGGCAGGTGCGCCGGTGCTTGTAGCACCAGTACTCGCCTCGCTGGGGCACCCGCGGGAAGTCGAGATCGAAGTGCGTGGTCTGCCGCGCCGAGCGGGCCGAGCGGGCAAGGATCACCTCCAGCAGCTCGCGGTGCTCGTACTCGCGCGCGATCTCCCGGAAGAAGGCAAGCTCGGCCAGCGCGGTCGGCGCGAACCAGTCGCGAGCGAACGGCGGCACCCAGTCGGGCGTTCCGGCCGCCTCGAACGCCGCGAGCCGCCGCAGGGCGTCGCCGACCTCCGCCGCGAGCGCCGCGCCGTCGTAGCGCGCCGTCTTCGCGCGCATCAGCTGGCAGTTGAAGGCGGCGACGTCGACGCCGACCGTGTCGTAGCCGCTCTCCAGCGACTGCACGAGCGTGGTGCCGGAACCACCGAACGGGTCGAGCACCGGCCCAGCACCTCGCTCGACGTAGCGGTCGAGCAGGATCTCGACGAGCTGTGGAACGAACTTGCCGAGGTACGGATGCAGCCGGTGAACGTGCTTCGTGCGGACGCGCTCCGGCAGATCTCGCTCCGACCAGGACAGCTCGTCGTCGATGTCGCGGTACAGCTCGTCCTGGGTCAGCGCCATGCGGACTGGTTCGCCGCCGACGCGCGAGGACCTTTGCAAGAAGGAGTCGGCGAAGCCGAACGCCGGATAGATTCAGTTAGCTTTTCCGGAATCTCTTAGCCGGTGTCACGCACGCGCTCGCTGCCGCCCGGCCGCAGCGCGATCACCTCGATCGCCACGTCCAACGCACGATCGGCCGGGTGCACGGCAAGCCAGGTCTCGGCCGCCCGCCGCAGCCGCCGCAGCTTCCGCTCGTCCACCATCTCCAGCGGGTCGCCGTACTCGTCGCCGCGCTTGACCTTCACCTCGACGAACAGCAGCTCGTTGCCGCGGCGCACGACGAGGTCGAGCTCGACGCGAGCCACCCGGATGTTCGCCGCGACAACCTCGTAGCCGCGCGCCTCGTAATCGCGTCGCGCCCGACCCTCCCCGGCCCGGCCGATCGCGGTGGTGTTCAGGGCCGCCGGCCGGCGTTGGGCCGTGGGCCGGCGCGCAGGCAGGCCGCAGCGAACGAGAGCCGGTGCTCCGGGCAGGGGCCGTGCTCCCGCACCGCTGCCTCGTGCGCGCGCGTGATGTAACCCACATGGCCGGCGAAGCCGTACTGCGGGTACTGCTCGGCCAGCCGCCGCAGCAGCCTGTCGCGGGTGACCTTCGCGATGATCGACGCAGCGGCGATCGCTGCGCTCCGCGTGTCGCCGTGGATCACGGTTCGATGGTCAGGCGCGTCCTCGCCCAGAGGGAACCCGTCGACGAGGCAGACGTCTGCGGACGGAGCCACCGCCGCAAGGCAGCGGCGCAGGCCGTCGAGGTTCGACCGGTGCAGGCCGGCCCTGTCGATCTGCGCCGCCGGGACGACCCGCACCGCGATCGCGCTGGCCGCCGCCACGATCGCCCCCAGCAGCCGCTCGCGCTCGGCCCGGGTGAGCTGCTTGGAGTCGTTGAGCACGGCGAGCGGGCGAACCGCGCGGCCGCGCAACAGCTCGTAGTCGAAGAGGACGGCGGCACAGACGAGCGGGCCGGCGAGCGCGCCACGTCCCGCCTCGTCGGCGCCGGCGACCAGGCGCACGTTCAGGCGCCGGTCGTAGCGGAGGAGGCGCTGTCCGGAGGAGGCAACGGGCACGCGGCGAGAATAGCCCGCGCAGCGGCTCGAACGGGGCTTCGCGGCCGACCTGGCACGAACCTGCCGCAGGCCCGGCACGAACCTGGCCCGAGCTCGACACGATCCCGACAACGCGACGGGGCCCCTCCCGGGACCCCGTCGAAAAGCTGTGCTGCTGGCCGAGCCGTGCTAGCTGACGCGCTTCTCGCGGACGCGCGCCTTCTTGCCGACCTTGTCGCGCAGGTAGTAGAGCTTGGCGCGGCTGACGTCGCCGATCGCGCCCACCTCGATCTTCTCGATCTTGGGCGAGTGCAGCGGGAACGTGCGCTCGACACCGACGCCGAACGACTGCTTGCGGACGGTGAACGTCTCGCGAACACCCGAGCCCTGGCGCTTGATGACGATGCCCTCGAAGACCTGGATGCGCTGGCGCTGGCCCTCGATCACCTTGAAATGGACACGCACCGTGTCCCCTGCCTTGAACTGGGGGACGTCACGCAGCATCCGCTGCTCGAGTTGCTCGATCACAGTACTCATGCGGCGGCCAATGCTAGCGGAAACTGATGCGGTTCGGCGGCCAGTACACGGCGAACACCCCGCCGATGAGATCCTTGCGCGGCACGGAGCCCCACTCCCGGGAGTCGCAGGAGGCCGCCCGGTTGTCACCCATGAAGAAGTACTCACCCTCCGGGATGACGCGCTCCGGCAGCGTGCGGTTGTCGCGCCGGTCGGGCGCGATGTACGGCTCCTTCAGCACCTTGCCGTTGATGTAGACGATGCCGTCGCGCTCCTCCCAGCGCTCGCCGGGCATGCCGACCAGGCGCTTGACAAAGGTGCCGCCGCCGCCGCTGCAGCGCTCGCGCGCCACCAGGGGCGCCTTGAAGACGATGGTCTCGCCGCGCTTCGGCTTACGGAAGCGCAAGCTGACGCGGTCGGCAAGCACGCGGTCGGAGTAGTGCGCCTGGCAGTCGGCGCCGGGCCGCGCGCAGTGGAGGCTCGGCTCCATCGACGACGACGGGATGCGGTACGGGTTGACGATGAACGCCTTCAGAGCGAGCACGATCAGCACCGCGCCGGCGATCGTCACGATCCAGTCGATGACGACGCGGGCGGAGTGAGGCAGGCCACGGGTCATGCGGTCGATCGGCTTGAGCTTCACAGGAGCACCTCCGTGCTGCGCAGGCGGCTCTGCTCGCGCCGCCAGGCGTCGATCCGGGCATGGTCGCCGGAGAGAAGAACGTCCGGAACGCACCAGCCACGGTAGTCGGCAGGCCGGGTGTAGTGCGGATACTCGACGCCGCCGTCCAGCTCGAGCGAGAAGCTCTCCAGCTCGGAAGAGCCCGCGGAGAGGGCGCCCGGCAGCAGCCGCGCGACTGCGTCCACGATCACCATCGCCGGCAGCTCGCCGCCGGAGAGGACGTACGGACCGATCGAGACGACGTCGGTGCAGAGGTGCTCGACGATGCGCTCGTCGAAGCCCTCGAAGCGGGCCGAGAGCACCGTCAGCCGCTCCTCGACCGCGAGCTTCTCGACGAGCCGCTGGTCGAGCCGGCGGCCGCCCGGGGCGAGCGCAACAACCCGGTGGCCGGGCGTCGCCGCCCCGTACGCCTTCTCCAGCGCGGCCGCGACGACATCGACCCGCAGCACCATGCCGGCGCCGCCGCCGTACGGGTCGTCGTCCACCTGGCCGGCGCGCAACGGCGTCGACTCGCGGTAGTTGAAGAGGCGTAGCTCGAGCTCCGTGCCGAGCACGGTGGAGACAGGCGGGCGCTCGGTCATCCAGCCGAAGGCCTGCGGCACGAGCGTGAAGATGTCGAGTTGCACAGCTTGCGAGAGTACCGGTGGCCCGACGGTCAGTCGGGATTGGCGAATCCCGGCGCCACCACGATCAGGCGGCCAGGCACGTCGACCGAGAGGACGCAGTCCTCGACGAGGGGCAGCAGAACGCCGGTGTCGAGCTCGAGCACGTCGTTAGCGAGGCCGGGGAGCACCTCCTGCACGTTGCCGAGCGGCCGGCCGCCGTCCTCCTCGACGGGCAGGCCGATCAGCTCGAATACGTAGAACGAGCCGTCCTCGGGCTCGGGTAGCTCGGCCCGGGGCACCTGGAGCAGCGCCCCGCGTGCCGCGGCCCCGTCGAGCTGGATCACGGGGCGCCCGCCGGCGCCTCGCTTGGCGTCGACGATCTTCAGCGGCACCCCGTCGACGAGCACCGAGACGCCGCGGACGAAGCGGGCCGGGTCCTCGCTGGCCCCCTCGACGAAGAACGCGCCTCTGAGGCCGTGCGGCTTGCCGACACGGCCGATCAGGACGAGCTCGTCGCCGCTGCCCGTCACTCGGCGATCTCGAGCAGGACGCGCTTGCCCTCGCGCACGCCGCCCGCCCGGGCCACCGTCCGCAGGGCCCGCGCGAGGCGGCCCTGCCGGCCGATCACCTTGCCGATGTCGCCGGGCGCGACGTGAAGGAGCAGGACGATCGCGTCCTCCCGCTCCTCCGTCACCACGCGTACCGCAGCCGGCTCGTCGACGAGCTGGCGGGCGATCTCGGCGATGAGCTCAGCCAACCCGCTGCGAGACCTTGATCAGCCGGGCGACGGCCTCGGTGGGCTGGGCGCCCTTGTCGAGCCAGCCCTGCACCTTCTCCAGGTCGAGCTCGATGAACGACGGGTTCGTCTGCGGGTTGTACCGTCCGACGACCTCGATGAACCGACCATCACGCGGGCTGCGCGAGTCGGCGACGACGACGCGATAGATCGGGTTCTTCTTTGACCCGACACGCGCCAGGCGCAGCTTTACAGACATGTCATCTCCTGCCGGCCCTGCCGAGTGTCTGGGGTGGGAGGGCCGGCATCTTTCCCTTACCCAGGTTCTTCATCATCTTCTGCATCTGCTTGCGCGCGTTCAGAAGCTGGTTGACCTCCTGCACGGTACTGCCACTACCACGCGCGATGCGCAGGCGGCGAGAGCCGTTGATGAGGTACGGCACGCGGCGCTCCTGCGGCGTCATCGAGAGGATGATCGCCTCCACGCGAGCCATCTGCCGCTCGTCGACGTCGAGGCCCTGCATCTGCTTGCCAAGCCCCGGGATCATCGAGAGGACGCCCTGCAGCGGCCCCATCTTGCGGAGCATGCGATAGCTGGAGAGGAAGTCGTCGAACGTGAACTCGCCGGAGCGCAGGCGCCGCTCCATCTCCTCGGCCTCGTCGGCCTCGATGGCCTCCTCGGCCTTCTCGATCAGGCTGAGCACGTCGCCCATGCCGAGGATCCGAGAGGCCATGCGGTCGGGGTGGAACACCTCGAGCTGGTCGAGCTTCTCGCCAACAGAGGCAAACTTGATCGGCTTACCTGTGACCGCCTTCACCGAGAGCGCGGCGCCACCGCGAGCGTCGCCGTCGAGCTTGGTCAGGATGATGCCGTCAAACGCGACCTGCGCCTGGAACGCCTCGGCGACGGTGACGGCCTCCTGGCCGGTCATCGCGTCGAGCACGAGCAGCACGTTCGTCGGCTTCGTGGCGTCCCGGATGGCGACGAGCTCGGCCATCAGCGCCTCGTCGATGTGGAGGCGGCCGGCGGTGTCGATGATCAGGACGTCATGGCCGTCCAGGCGGGCGCGCTCGAGGCCCTCGCGGGAGACGGCGACGGGGTCGCGCAGCTCGCTGCGGTAGACGGGGATCTGGATCTGCTTGCCGAGCTGCTCGAGCTGGTCGATCGCGGCGGGGCGCGCGAGGTCGGCCGGGACGAGCGCCGGGCTCTTACCGTCCTTGCGCAGGCGCAGCGCGAGCTTGGCCGAGGCGGTGGTCTTGCCGGAGCCCTGGAGGCCGACCATCAGGATGACGGTGGGCGGACGGCCGAACGCGAGCCGCGAGTCGCCCTGCCCCATCAGCGTGGTGAGCTCCTCGTGGACGATCTTGACGACCTGCTGGCCCGGGGTGAGCGACTTCAGCACGTCCTGGCCGAGCGCGCGCTCCCTGACGCTCTCGACGAACTGCTTGACGACCTTGAAGTTGACGTCCGCCTCGAGCAGGGCAAGCCGGATCTCGCGCAGCGCCTTGCCGATGGTCTCCTCGTCGAGGCGGCCGGACTTACGCAGGCCGCCGAGGACTCCCTGGAGCTTGTCTGCGAGCGCGTCGAACACCGACGATAAAGCCTACCGGTTGGCGGGCCGCGCCCCACCGGCTGCGGCCGGCGGGCTACTACTCGCGATCGGGCCCGGCGGCGGGCTCGGCGCCCACGAGCGCCCGGGCGAAGTCGCCCGCGTCGAACGGGCGCAGATCCTCGAGCGACTCCCCCACGCCGATCAGCTTCACCGGCAGGCCGAGGTCGTAGGCGATCGGGATGACGATGCCGCCCTTGGCGGTGCCGTCGAGCTTGGTCAGGGCGACGCCGGTGACCTGCACGGCCTCGCCGAACACCCGCGCCTGCTGGAGGCCGTTCTGGCCGGTGGTGGCGTCGAGGACGAGCAGCGTCTCGTGCGGCGCGCCCGGCAGGCGGCGCTCGATGACGCGGCGCACCTTCATCAGCTCCTCCATCAGGTTCGCCTGGGTGTGGAGCCGGCCGGCCGTGTCGATGATGACGACGTCGTGGCCGCGGGCGATGCCGGCCTCGACGGCGTCGAAGGCGACCGACGCCGGATCCTGGCCGCGGTTGGAGCCGACGAAGTCGGCGCCCGCCCGCTTCGCCCAGACCTCGAGTTGCTCCTCGGCGGCGGCACGGAAGGTGTCGGCCGCGCCGACCAGCACGGAGCGGCCGCTGCCCGTGAGCCGGTGCGCCAGCTTGCCGATCGTCGTCGTCTTGCCGGTGCCATTGACACCGACGACGAGGATCACCGACGGCTTCTCGACCAGCAGCAGGCGCGGGGGCGGCCCGAACAGGCCGGCGACCTCCTCGGCCAGGGCCTCGCCGAGGTCGTCCACCCGGCGGCGGCCGAGCCGCTGGACGAGCTCGCCGGCGGCCTGCACGCCGACGTCGGCGAGGATCAGCGCCTCCTCCAGCTCCTGCCAGGTCTCGTTGTCGTCAGGGTCGAAGCGGATCGCCGCGATGCGCTCGGTCAGCGCGCTGCGGCTGCGGGTGAGGCCGGAGCGCAGGCGACGGAACAGGCCGCGACGGCTCTCCTCCTCCTCGGCGACGGGGGCGTCCCCGAGGAGCTCGGGCCAGCCGAGCGTCACGCCGGCGTCGGCGCCGCCGCGAGCGTCGCTGCAGCCGCCTCGCTCGGCATCCGCCGCGACACGACCTGCGAGATCCCGTCGTTGCCCATCGTCACGCCGTAGAGGATATCGGCGGCCTGCATCGTCCTCTTCTGGTGGGTGATGACGATGAACTGGGCGTGCTCGGCGTAGGCGCGCAGCAGCTCGACGAAGCGGCCGATGTTCGTGTCGTCGAGAGCCGCCTCGACCTCGTCGAGGAGGTAGAAGGGGTGTGGCCGCGCGAGGAAGAGCGCGAACAGGAACGAGAGCGCTCCCAGCGACTTCTCGCCGCCGGAGAGCAGCGACAGCCGCGTGATGCGCTTGCCGGCCGGCCGCAGCTCGACCTCGATGCCCGGCTCCTCGTCCTCGTCCTCCGGCTCGGTCAGGCGCAGCCGGCCCTCGCCACCGGGGAAGAGCGTCCCGGAGATCTCCTCGAAGTGGCGCGCGACAGCGGTGAACGTCTCCTCGAAGCGCTGCTCGACCTTCTCGGTCAGCTCCTTGCGGAGCGCCTCCAGCTCGGCGAGCGACTTCTCCAGATCCTCGCGCTGGACGCTGAGCTCACTGAGGCGCGCCTTCTCCTCCTCGTACTCCTCCTTCGCCAGCGGGTTGACGGCGCCGAGCGTCTCACGGCGGCGGTCGAGCCGCTCGAGCCGCTCGACGAGCTCCGGCCGGGTGGCAGGGGCGTCCGCAGCGTCGGTGGGCTCGGCGTCGGCCTCGGCGAGGCGGCGGCGCGCGTCGTCGGCCTCGGCCTCGAGCCGGGCGG
The DNA here is from genome assembly GCA_947445525.1 of Actinomycetota bacterium. Taxonomy (GTDB): domain Bacteria; phylum Actinomycetota; class Thermoleophilia; order Gaiellales; family Gaiellaceae; genus CANFDS01. Next base: position 19,288 of record CANFDS010000024.1, read on the forward strand.
CCTCGACATCGATCTGGGAGAGCGCCTCCACGGCCGCGTCGGCGGCGCGGCGCTGAGCGGCCTCGTCCTCGGCGAGCTGGCGCAGCCCTGCGGCGAGCGCCCCGGCATGCGTGCTGCCTGCCTCGACGCGTGCAGCCAGCGGCCCCTCGTGACGTGTGGCGACCTGCGCGGCGGCGGTCAGAGCCGCGACCAGCCGCTCCGCGGCACCGGCGGTGCGCACGACCTGCACGAGGTCGACCTGGGGCCGCCTCAGCGTCTCAGCCAGGGCGTCCTCGGCGGCACGGGCCTGGCTCCTCAGCTCGGCGGCGCGCTGTGCGACGTGGCGCTCGGCGGCAGCCAGTTGGGCAGCCTCGAGGCGCAGCTCGTCGATGTCGGCCGGCAGCGCGAGCTCGGCCCCGCCCTCGGCTCCGAGCCGCTGCAGCTCGACCTCGGCGCGACGGAGGCGCTCGGCCGCCTCGCTGGCCTGGGCCCGGGCCACTGCCTCGGCCTCAGAGAGGCCGCGCAGCCGGTCGCCGAGCTCGCCGGCGCGGGCGCCGCCCGCCTCGACGCGCGCCTGCAACGGCTCGTCGAAGCCGCCGGCGAGGCCGATGGCGTCGAGCAGGCTACTCTCCAGCCGCGTGGCGGCGCCGGCGAGCCGCCCGAGCAGCGCCGGGTCGAGCAGGCTGGCGCGCCGGCGCGGCGCCGCCTCGGCGTAGGCCGCCTCGGCGGCGCGCGCGAGGTCGGCCGCGATGGTGGCGGTGGTGACGGCAGCTGCGGCGGCAGCGGCGAGCTGCTCGGCCTCGTCGGCGAGCGCACGCCGGCGCTGGTCGAGCTCGAGCAGCACGGCCTCGGGCGTCTCGCCGGCGAACCACAGCTCGGCACGGTCGGCGTCGTAGCCGTGCCCCTCGACGGTGACGACGACGCCGTGGGTGGCGTCGAGCAGGCGCTCGCGCTCGACGAGCCAGACCCCGTCGAGCAGGGCGAGGGCGGCAGCGGCGCCACGTGCCAGCTCGGCGAACGGGCGGGCGCCTGCCACGGGCGGCGCAGCGACCGGCGGCGCAGCGACCGGCGGCGCACCGCCGGCGCCAGGGCCGCGCTCGACGACGACGGCGAGGCTGCCGAGACCGGCGTCGCGCGCCCGCTCGAGCAGTGCCAGGGCGGCGCCCGGGTCGCGGGCGACGAGCGCCGAGGCCCGCCACGACAGCGCGGCGGCAACGGCACGCTCGTACCCCGCAGCGACGTCGAGCAGCGAGAGCGCGAGCCGCTCGCCTGCCTCGGCCAGGGCGCGGGCCGCGGGCGGCAGGCCCTCGCGCTCGGCGATCGAGGCTTCGAGCAGCGCGAGCCGCTCCCGGGCCGAGCGGGCACGCTCGGCCAGCGCGTCGCGCTCGGAGGCGGCCGCGCGAGCGGCGGCGGTCGCGGTGGTGGCAAGGGCCTCGAGCTCGTCCGGGGTCGGGCCTGGCAGCGCCGCGGCCGCCTCGGCCTCGCGCAGCTCGGCGCGCAGCCGCTCGGCGAGCTGCGCGACCGACTCGCGACGGATCAACGCCCGGTCGCGCGCCCCGCGCAGCTGGTAGAGGGCCCTGGTGGCAGCCTCGCGGGCGCCGGCGGCGTCGGCCAGCTCGTCCTCGACGACGCGGCGCTCGCCGTGGATGGTGCCGAGTCGCTCCTGCGCGACGGCCAGCGAACCGCGCTCGGCGGCCGCGAGGGAGTGGTGCGCGGCACGGGAGCGCTCGGCGGCCTCGGCCTGCTCGGTGGCGGCCTGGCCGGCCTTGCCGCGGGCCTCGACGGCCCGCTGCTCGAGATCGTCCGTGCGGGGCGCCGACGCCTCGTTGCGGGCGTGCTCGACATCCTTCCGCAGCCCCTCCACCAGCGCGTCGGCGGTCTCGCGGCGCAGCGCGAGCCGCTCGGCGGCGCCACGCAGGCGGTACAGCGCGGCAGTGGCCGCCTCGCCCCCGGCGGCGGCAGCGGCAAGGCCCTGCTCCGTCTGGGCGCGCTGCGTCAGCAACACGTCCAGGCGGGAGGCCAGCTCGGCCCGGCTGCGTGCAGCCTCGGCACGCCGGGCGGCAGCCGCTGCAAGGCGCTCCCGCACCGACGCCAGATCGCGCGTCGCGAGCAGCGCCCGCAGCCCCGCGATCTCGCCCAGCAGCTTCTCGGCGCGCTCGGCAGCGGTCGCCTGCAGCGAGAGCGGGCGCAGCCGCTTGGCGACCTCGGCCTCGACGTCGCGGGCACGCTCCACCTGCTGCCCGACCCGGGCCAGCTTCAGCTCGGCGCGATGCCGGCGCAACTTGAACTTGCCGAGGCCCGCGGCCTCCTCGACGAGAGAGCGCCGGTCGGCCGGCTTGCTCGCGAGCACCTCCTCGACCTTGCCCTGACCGATGATCGAGCCCATGTGGCCACCGAGCCCGACGTCGGCGAGCAGTTCCGTCAGATCGAGCCGGCGCACCGGCGTGTGGTTGACGAGGTACTGCCCCTCACCGCCGCGGTGCAGGCGCCGCACGATCGAGACCTCGCTGAAGTCCACCTCGAGCTGGCCGTCGGTGTTGTCGAACAGCAGCTCGACCTCGCAGTGGTCGGACGGCTTGCGCCCGGCCGCGCCGGCAAACAGCACGTCGTCGGGCTTCTCGGCGCGCAGCTCGTGCGGCGAGAGGCTGCCGGCTGCCCAGACGAGGGCGTCGGCGATGTTCGATTTGCCCGAGCCGTTCGGCCCGACGACGACGGCGACGCCGCGCTCGAGGCGCACCTCGACCTGGTCGGGGAACGACTTGAAGCCACGGATGCGGATCGCCTTGAGATGCACGGGAAGGAGAAAGGATGCCAACGCCCACGGACGGGGCCGCGAGCGGCCGCAGCCTCAGGCGGTCGGGGCGAGCAGGCCGTCGGCGCCGAGACGCCCGAGCGCCTCCTGTGCGGCGATCTGCTCGGCATCCTTCTTCGACCGGCCCATGCCGACACCGAACTGCTCGCCGTCGATCAGCGCCGCGCAGGTGAACAGCCGCTCGTGCGCGGGGCCGTCCGCCTCCAGCACCGCGTAGACGACCTGCCGGCCCAGCTGCGCCAGCGCCTCCTGGAGCTCCGTCTTGTGGTCGACGGGGTTCGTCAGCGCGTAGTCGAGGCGCGGCAGGAACGCGGCCACGATCGCCGCCTGCGCCGCCTCGAAGCCGTGGTGCAGGTACACGGCGGCGACGACCGCCTCGAACATCGCGGCGAGCACCTTCGGGCTGGCGACGAGGCGCTCCAGCTCGTCCGGCGCGACCAGGCCCTCGCCCCGCACCGCGAGCTGCACGTCCAGCCCCAGCTCGCGCGCGGCCACGGCGCAGCCGGCACGCGAGACCAGGTCGGCCCGGATCCGGGTCATCCGCCCCTCCGAGAAGTCCGGGAACCGCTCGAACAGCAGCCGTGTGACGGCGAAGCCGAGCACGCTATCCCCGAGAAACTCGAGCCGCTCGTACGAGGCCAGCCGGTCGGCTGTCCACGAGGGGTGCGCCAGAGCCTGGTCCAGCTTCTCGGGAGGAAGCCCCTCTACGAGCGCGCGCAGGCCGACCGGGCCTGCGGCGTCCTTGCTACTGGGCCTTGGAGACGTAGTCGACGGCCTGCCCGACGGTCGTGATCTTCTGGGCATCCTCGTCCGAGATCTTGATCCCGAACTGATCCTCGAGCTCCATGATCAGCTCGACGAGATCGAGCGAATCGGCATCGAGATCCTCGGCGAAGTTCGCATCGTCCGTGATCTCGCTCTCCTCGATACCGAGCTGCTCGACCAGGACTTCCTTGACACGCTCGAGAATCTCCTCGCGCGACGCTGCCATGACACCTCACTTACGACTCGGGGCTAGGGGCTGTGAAGAACGCGCGGATCATACATCCCGCTGCTGCCAGCAGCCGCGGGTGCCACTACGGCTCGCGGACGGCGCCGGTCGGGGTGCGCTCCGGCAGGCGCGCGCCGAGCCGGCCGACGACGTCCTTCTCGACGCCGCGGGCGCCCAGCAAGATGGCGTTTTGGATCGCGCGCCGCGACGAGTTGCCGTGCGCGATCACGACGAGACCCTTGAGGCCGAGCAGGTAGGCGCCGCCGTGGTTGTCGGGGTCGAGGCGGCCGCGCAGCCGGCGCGCGCCCGGCCGGATCAGCAGCCCGCCGAGCTTGCCGGCCGACGTCCGGGTGATCTCCTCGGTGAGCGAGCCGAACATCGTGCGGATCGTCCCCTCGATCGCCTTGAGAGCGATGTTGCCGGTGAAGCCGTCGCAGACGATCACGTCGCCGGGATCGCGCAGGAGGTCGCGGCTCTCGACGTTGCCGCGGAACGGCAGATCGCTGCCGGCGAGCAGCGCGTGCGCCTCGATCGTCAACTGGTTGCCCTTCTCGGCCTCCTCGCCGATCGAGAGCAGGCGCACCTCGGCGCGGACGATGCCGAGCACCTCTTCCGAGAAGATCGAGCCCATCAGGGCAAACTGGAGCAGGTGCTCGGGACGCGCGTCGGCGTTGGCGCCGGCGTCGATCAGCACGGCAGGCCCGCGCAGCGCCGGCAGCACGACGCCGATCGCCGGGCGCATCACGCCGGGCAGGCGGCCGATCACGCGGAACCCCGCCGCAAGCATCGCGCCGGTCGAGCCGGCCGAGACGACCACGTCGCAGCGGCCCTCTCCCACCGAGCGGCAGGCGGCCACCATCGAGCTGTTCGGCTTTGCGCGCACCGCGTCGGCCGGCTTGTCGTCCATCTCGATCACGTCGGGCGCGACGACGTGCTCGAGCCCGCGCGTGTCCAGGCCCGCAGGCCCGAAGATCACGGGCGCGATGCGCTCGGAGGCAGCGTCGACGGCACCGGCCACGATCTCGGCCGGTCCTCGGTCGCCACCCATGGCGTCAACGGCAACGCGAACGACTCCCCTGGCCACGGGAGGAATCTACTGATTCCTGCGGAGGATGCGCCCGGGGCCCGTTACGGGGCCTGGAGGCGCAGCGGCTCGACCTCGCGCCCGCGATACGTCCCGCACACCTTGCACAGGCGATGCGGCAGCTTCGGCGACTTGCAGGTCGGGCACGAATGGGTGGCCGTCAGCGTGATTCCGTGCGTTGCACGGCGCTTGTCACGGCGGGACTTGGATGTTTTCCTCTTGGGGACTGCCATAGCGGCTGCGGAGTGTAGCAGGACGTTCGCCCGCGCGGACGGGTTACGACGTGAGCTCGTCGCGGAGGTCGGCGAGCGCCTGCCAACGCAGGTCGGCGACGGTCTCCTCGTGCGTGTGCGGCTCGAGGTTGCGGTCATTGCCGCAGGTGGGGCAGATGCCGGCGCAGTCGGGCTTGCAGAGGATCTGCTCGGGCAGCGCCAGCGCGACCTCGTCGTGCGCCCACTGCGAGAGGTCGAGCACATCGTCCTCGACGTAGACGGTGGAGAGGTCGTCGCCGGGCACGGGCTGCGAGTCCTGGTACTCGTGCGCGACGATGTGCAGATCGAGCACGGCGGGCGCGAGGCAGCGTACGCACGGCCCGGTGAGATGGGCATTGAAGCGGAGGTGGAGCACGGCGCCCGACACGGTCTGCGCAACCTTCAGCGCGACGGTGACGCGGTCGGGAGCGGGCACGTAGGCCTGGCCGCCCAGCTCGAAGCCGAGCAGCGCGATCTCCTTGTCGACGACCTTCTCGTCGCCGGGGAGGAGCCGGAGCGAGCGCAGATCGAGGTCGGTCACGTTGCGAGGGTAGCAGCGGCCCGGGCCTCCCGAGCCTGGGCCAGGACGATGAGGGCGACCGCGGTGAGCATCAGCCCGCCGGCAGCGAGCGTGCGCAGGCCGAGCGGCTCGTGCGCGACGAGCCCGCCGAGCAGGACGGCGACGACGGGGTTCGCGAACGCGTACGTCGAGACGAGCGGCGTCGGCGCGCTGCGCAGCAGCCAGATGTAGAGCAGGAAGCCGACGAGGGTGCCGACGACCACGAGGTAGGCGATCCCGCCGACCGCGTCCCACGACGGCGCCCCGGCCTGCCACGGCTCGCTGTCGGCGGCGGCAAGCACGCAGAGGAACAGCGCGCCCCAGATCATCTGCACGCCGCTCGCGAGCAGCGGGCTCGTGCCCGCCACCACCGCCGCCTGGCGCGAGCGCAGCGACCCGATCGCCCAGCACACCGAGCCGGCGCTCACGCCGAGCACGCCCAGCAGGTCGACACGATCGCCCCCGACCGGCCCCGCCAGCAGCGCCGCGCCCGCGAACCCGAGCACGATGCCGAAGCCGGTGACGCGGGTCAGCCGGCGGCCGTAGAGCAGGCGGTCGAACAGCGCCAACCAGAGCGGCAGGGCGCACACCACGAGCGACGTGACGCCGCTGTCGAGCCGCAGCTGGGCCCACGCGATCGAGCCGTTGCCCATGGCGAAGAAGAGGAAGCCAGGCAGCACGGCGCCCCGCCAGGTCTCACGCCAGGCGACGCGCTCGCCGGCGCGGCGGGTCAGTGCCAGGCCGATCGCGCCGACGATCACGCCCGCGACGGCGAAGCACGACGCTCCCAGCAGGAACGGCGGCACCGTGCGCAGGGAGATGCGGATGGCGAGGTACGTCGAGCCCCAGACGACGTAGATGGTGATCAGAGCCGCCCAGACGCGGGAGCGGCGGGCGGTCACGGTGCGGCAGACGACCCGACGGGTCTAGTAGTCGTCCTGGTCGCCGACCGGCATGCCGCCGGCGATGACCGACTCCTGCGAGCGCTCGTGGAGCCGCTCGCGACCGCGCTTGACCGCGTTCAGGAACTTGTCGAGGTTGACCTCGAGCGTCGAGAGGATGCCGTCGGCCCAGTCCTCCATCTCGAGGCGCGTCTCGCGCGCCTGGCGGCGGGCATCCTCGATGATCTCGGCGGCCTGGCGCTCGGCGAGCTTGACGATCTCGGTCTGCGACGCCTCACGCTGGGCCTGCTCGCGTGCCTCGCCGATGATGCGGTCGCACTCGCGCTTCGCCTCGGCCAGCATCTCCTGGCGCTCCTTGACGATCCAGCGCGCCTGCTTGATCTCCTCGGGGATGGTCGCGCGCATCTGGTCGAGGATGTCGTAGATCTCCTCGCGGTCGATGCGGACCTGGTCGGTCAGCGGCACGGCCTTCGCGTTGTGCACGAGGTCGTCGAGCTTGTCGATGAGAACGAGGACGTCCATTGATTGGACAGTCTACTCCTGCGGGCTGACGGGCGCGCCACCGCGGGCGACCGGGAAGATCTGCTTGATGCGCGCGGCCACCTGCGACGGGACGAGCTGGTCGATCTCGCCGCCGTAGGCCGCGATC
>CANFDS010000025.1 GCA_947445525.1 Actinomycetota bacterium
GTCGAAGCCGTGCTGCGAGATCGCGATCGGGCAGTAGCGCCCGAGGTGTGTGAGCGGGCCGGGCCGCCAGCCGGTCTCCTCCAGCGTCTCGCGGGCTGCCGTCTGCTCGGCCGACTCGCCCGGGTCGCGCCGGCCGGCCGGGATCTCCCAGCCCCAGACGTCCCGCGCCAGCCGGTGCTGCCAGCACAGCAGGACGCCGCGCTCGGGATCGCAGACGACCACGCCGGAAGCGTCGGCCGGAAGGTCGATCGTGTGTGCGTCGAAGCGGACGCCCGACGGTAGCTCGACCTCCTTGAGCACCACGTGCAGCCACTTGCTGGAGTAGGCGACGCGCTCGCCGTGCACCTTCCAGCGGGTCACGGCACACCCGGGTCGGCGAGGAGCAGCGCCAGCAGCCGCGCCCGCTGGGGGATGGAGGCCAGCAGCACGTGCTCGGTCTCGGCGTGGGCGCCACCGCCGTCGGGGCCGAGCCCGTCCAGCACCGGCACGCCGAGCGCGCCGATCAGGTTGCCGTCGGAGCCGCCCCCCGAGCCGCCCTGCGCGAGGGCCAGCCCCAGGCTGCGAGCGTGGCGGGCGGCCGCCGCGAACAGCAGCGCCGAACCGGCGGACGCCTCGAGCGGCGGCCGCGTCCACTCGCCGCTCCACTCGTGACGGGCACCGGCGAGGGACGGCTCGAGACCGCGCAGCGCGGCCTCCAGCTCGGCGGCGTGGTCGTGCCGCGTGATGCGCACGTCCACCCGCGCCTCCGCCCGCTCGGCGATGACGTTCTCGGCGGTACCACCACCGATGACGCCGACGTTGACCGAGATGCCGCGGCCCGCGTCGGCGAGGCCGTGCAAGCGGACGACCTGGCGGGCGAGCTCCTCGATCGCGCTGACGCCGGGGCTGGGCTGGGTGCCCGCGTGCGCGGCGCGCCCGGTGACCGTCAGCTTGAAGCGGCCGATGCCCTTGCGCGCCACCTTGACGCCGCCCCCGGGCAGGCACGGCTCCAGCACCAGGGCGGCCGCGGCGCCGCGGGCGGCGTCGGCGATGTGCGGGCGGGCGGTGATGCTGCCCTGCTCCTCGTCGGCGGTGATCAGCACGCGCAGGGCGCGCCGCCGGTGCCCCGCTGCCGGCGCCTCGGCGAGCGCAGCCAGCATCGTCACGAGCCCCGCCTTCATGTCGTAGACCCCGGGCCCGAGCGCGCGCGGGCCCTCGACCCGGAATGGCAGCCGCGCCAGCGTGCCCACGGGCCACACGGTGTCGGTGTGGCCGAGCAGGACGAGCGGCGCGCCCGCGCCCGGGAAGTCGGCGCGCACATGGTTGCCGTCGAGGAGGGTCGCGGCGCCGCCCAGCGCGGAGAGCTCCTGCGCCATCCGCTCGGCGGCGGCGCGCACGCCGGGGGTATGCGTCGGCGACTCGATCTCGACGAGGTCGCGCAGCAGGCCGACCAGGTGGCTGGCGATCACGACAGGCCCGCTGTGCCGGCGCCCGCACCGGCGCCCGCCTCCGCCTGCGTCTCCTGCACCTCGGCGAAGAGGGTCTCCCACTTCTCCATCAGCAGCGGCAGCTCGTCGCGGACGCGCCGGTGGGCTGCGATCAGGTCGACGTCGCCCCAGTCGTCGGCGAGCTTGGCCTCGAGCTGGGCGAGCCGCTCCTCGGCGGCGGCGATCTCGGCCTCGACGCGCTCGAGCTCGCTGCGGCGGCGGCCCGACGAGGGTGCCTTTGGCGGCCGCTTCGACAGCGCAGGCGCACCTGCTGCCCCTGCCCCTGCCTTCGCCTTCGTGGGCGTGGGCGCGGGCGCCGGGATCAGCTCCTCGGCCTGCCGCGCGAGCACGTCGGCCCAGCCGCCGTCGTACGAGCGGATCATCCGGCCCTCGACGACGAGCGTGCGCGTCGCCACCGCGTCGAGCAGGGCGCGGTCGTGCGACACCAGCAGCACCGTGCCGGGAAAGGAGTCGAGCGCCTCCTCGAGCGCCTCGCGGCTCTCGACATCGAGGTGGTTGGTCGGCTCGTCGAGGACGAGGAAGTTCGCGCCCGAGGCGACGACGATGGCGAGCGACAGCCGGCGCCGCTCGCCGCCCGAGAGCGACTTCACCTGCTTCTCGTGGACGTCGGCGCCGGAGAAGAGGAAGCGGCCGAGCAGCGCCTGGGCCTGCGGGCGCTTCAGGCCGGTGCCGAAGACGGCGGCGTCGAGCACCGTGCCGCGCTCGTCCAGCTCGGCCTCGTGCTGGGAGAAGTACGCGGGCTCGACGCCGTGGCCGATGCGGATCTTCCCCGCCACCTGCTCGCGCCTGCCCAGCAGCGTCTCGAGCAGCGTCGTCTTGCCGGCGCCGTTCGGGCCGACGATCGCGACGTGCTCGCCGCGCTCGACGGCGAAGTCGACGTCGTGCAGCAGCTCCTTGTCGCCGGCCTTCAGCCCGAGCTTCAGCACCTCGAGCACGACCCGCGACGAGCGTGGCGGGTCAAGGAAGTCGAAGCCGAGGGTGCGCCCGCCGGCGCCGGGGGCGTGCACGCGCGTGCGCTGGATGCGATCCATCTGCTTGAGCTTGGCCTGCGCCTGGCGGGCCTTGGTGCCGTAGCGGAAGCGGTCGACGAACGTCTGCAGCCGCGCGAGGTCGGCGGCCTGCCGCTCCGAGATCTTCGCGAGCGCGGATGCGCGCGCGGCCTTCTCGCCACGCCACTTGTGCCAGGTGCCCGGGAAGTAGGTGCCCTTCCCCCGCTCGAGCTCGAGCACGGCGGTCGTCACCGACTCGAGGAACCAGCGGTCGTGCGCGACCAGGATGATCGCCGCGTCGATCGTCGACAGCTCCTTCTCGAGCCACTCCAGGCTCTCCATGTCGAGATGGTTGGTCGGCTCGTCGAGCAGCAGCAGGTCGGGGTCGGAGGAGAGCGCCCGCGCCAGCGACGCCCGGGTCAGCTCGCCGCCCGAGAACGTGTCGAGGGTGCGGTCGAGCTCCCTCTCGGCAAAGCCGAGGCCGCGCACGACCGAGGCGGCGCGGTCGCGCCAGCCGTAGCCACCGGCGTGCTCGAGCCGGGCGTGGGCCTCCGACCAGCGGCGCATCGTCGCCGGGTCGTGGTCGCCGGCCGCCATCAGCGCCTCGAGCCGCCCCAGCTCGACTTCGAGCGCGACGAGGTCGGCTGCGCCCGAGAGGACGTAGTCGCGCAGCGTCAGCGTGCGGTTGCGGGGCGGCCGCTGGTCGTGCAGCGCGACGCGGCAGCCCTTCTCGAAGGCGAGGGCGCCGCCCTGGTAGTCGGTCTCGCCCGCGATGACCCGTAGCAGCGTCGTCTTGCCCTCGCCGTTCTGGCCGGAGAGCGCGAGCCGGTGCTTGCGCTCGACCGTGAACGACACGCCGTCGAACAGCGGGACGCCGGAGAACTCCTTGCGGAGGCCCGATGCGATGAGGACGGCCACCCCTCAAGGGTACTGACGCCGAGGCCCTACCATGGCGGACGCAATGGCACGCCTCGAGATCCAGGGAGACAGGCTCGTCGTCTGCATCTCGGTGGGTGAGAAGCTCGCCGCCGTGAAGCTGCGCCGGCCGGGCGTGCAGCTGTCGGCGGTGCGCTCGGTACGGATCGTGCAGCACCCGTTCGAGGAGTTGCGCGGCATCCGCGCGCCGGGACTGCGTGTCCCGGGCTCGGTCGCGCTGGGCACCTGGCGGTCACGGCGGGGCCGGGATTTCGTGGCGGTGTATCGCGGCCGGCCGGCAGTGATCGTCGAGCTCGAGGGGGCGCGCTACCGCCGCTTCGTGGTCTCCGTCACCGATCCGGCGGCCGTCGTCGCCGCGATCTCCGCGCGCCTGCCCGCGTAGGCGCCTGCGGCGTTCGGCGCCACACGTATCGTTCACGGCGAACCCTGCTGGCCGTACAACGAGGAGCGACGTGACCGACGCAGATCTGCGCCGCCTTTCCATCGACACGATCCGGGCCCTGGCGATGGACGCTGTTCAGAAGGCCAACGCGGGCCACCCCGGCACCGCGATGGCGCTCGCGCCGCTCGCCTACCTGCTCTACGCGAAGCATCTGCGCCACAACCCGGCCGATCCGGCGTGGCCCGACCGCGACCGCTTCATCCTCTCGGCAGGCCACGCGGGGATGCTCCAGTACGCCGTCCTGCACCTCACCGGCTACGACCTCTCGCTCGAGGATCTCCAGCAGTTCCGGCAGTGGGGCTCGAAGACCCCGGGCCATCCGGAGCGCGGCCACACGGCCGGCATCGAGGTCACCACCGGCCCGCTCGGCCAGGGCATCTCGAACGCCGTCGGCTTCGCGATGGCCGAGCGCTTCCTCGGGCAGCGCTACAACCGGCCCACCCGGCCGGTCGTCGACCACCGCGTCTACGTGATCGCCTCCGACGGCGACCTGATGGAGGGCATCTCGGCCGAGGCGGCGTCGCTCGCCGGCCAGTTCGGCCTCGGCAAGATCATCGCCTTCTACGACGACAACCGGATCACGATCGACGGCTCGACCGAGATCAGCTTCTCGGTCGAGGATCGCGCCGCCCGCTACGCCGCCCAGGGCTGGCACGTCCAGACCGTCGCCGCTGTCGAGGACCTCGACGCCCTCGACGATGCCATCGAGGCGGCCAAGGCCGTCGCCGACCGGCCGTCGCTCGTCGTCGTGCGCACCCACATCGCCCATCCCGCGCCCCATGCCACCGACACCTGGAAGGCGCATGGCGCCCCGCTCGGCAAGGACGAGGTCGCGGCGACGAAGCGGATCATGGGCTTCGACCCCGAGCAGAGCTTCGAGGTGCCCGCCGGCGTCTACGCGCACATGAGCCAGCGCGAGCGCGGCGCGGTGCTACAGGCCGGCTGGCAGGAGCGATTCGCCGCCTGGAGCACCGCGTTTCCCACCGAGCGCGCCGACTGGGACCAGGTCGCGACGGGCAAGCCGCGGCCCGGCCTGGCCGAGGCGCTGCCGGTGTTCCCTGCGGGCGAGGGTGTCGCCACGCGCGATGCCGGCAAGAAGATCATGCAGGCCTTCAAGGGCTACGTCCCGACGATGATCGGCGGCTCGGCCGACCTCGTCGAGTCGAACAAGACCGTGTTCGAGGGCGGCGGCCTGTTCTCGTCCACGCATGCCGGCCGCAACATCCCGTTCGGCATCCGTGAGCACGCGATGGGCGCCATCGTCAACGGGCTCGCCGCGCACGGCGGCATCGTCAAGCCGTACGGCGCCACCTTCCTCGTCTTCTCCGACTACATGCGGGGCGCCGTCCGGCTGTCGGCTCTGATGGGCCTGCCGGTCGTCTGGGTGTGGACGCACGACTCGCTGGGCGTCGGCGAGGACGGCCCGACGCACCAGCCGATCGAGCACCTCGCGGTGCTGCGCGCGATCCCGAACCTGTGGGTGATGCGCCCCGGCGACGCCAACGAGGCTGCGATCGGCTGGAAGGTCGCGCTCGAGCGTGAGGACGGGCCAGTCGCGCTGATCCTGTCGCGGCAGAAGCTGCCGACGCTCGACCGCACCGAGGTCGCTCCGGTGGCGGGCGTCGAGCGTGGCGGCTACGTCCTCTGGGACAGCGCCGGCACGCCCGAGATCGTTCTCATCGGCACCGGCTCCGAGCTGTCGCTCGCCCTCGAGGCGGGCCGTGCGCTCGCCGCCCAGGGCCGGGCCGTGCGCGTCGTCTCGCTCCCGTGCATCGAGCTGTTCGTCGCACAGCCGCAGGCCTACCGCGACGAGGTGCTGCCGCCGGCCGTGCGGGCGCGCATCGCCGTCGAGGCCGGCGTCAGGATGGGCTGGCACCGCTGGGTCGGTGACGCTGGCGCTATCGTCGGCGTCGACCGCTTCGGCCACTCGGCGCCCGGCGATCGCGTCTTCGCCGAGTACGGGTTCAGCGTCGAGAACGTCACCGCCCGCGCGCTCGCGCTGCTCGAGCGGGCCTGAGGCCGGCGATGCGCGTCGCCGTCGGGCTCGACCATCGAGGCGTCAAGCTCCGCGAGGCCGTCTTCGCGACGATCGCGGCGGCGGGTCACGAAGCCGTCGACTTCGGGGTCAATTCCGACGCCGTCCGGGTCGATTACCCGGACGTGGCCGCGATGGTGGGCGAGGCGATCAGTGACGGCCGCGCCGAGCGCGGCATCCTGGTGTGCGGCTCCGGCGTCGGCGCCTGCGTCGCCGCCAACAAGCTGAGGGGCATCCGCGCCGCGATCTGCCACGACGCCTACTCGGCCCATCAGGGTGTCGAGCACGACGACATGAACGTGCTCTGCCTGGGCTCCGAGATCGTCGGTGCCGCGCTCGCGGGCGAGCTGGTCGAGGTGTTCCTCGCTGCCGCGTTCGACGGCGGCGAGCGCTACGTGTCCCGGTTGATGAAGGTCGAGAAGCTGGAGGAGAGAGGGTATGGGCGATAGCCCGCTGCATCGGCTGGCCGAGCATGGCCAGAGCGTCTGGGTCGACTCCCTGTCGCGCGACATGATTCACGGCGGCGAGCTGGCCCGTCTGATCCGGGAGGACGGCGTCACCGGCGTCACGTCCAACCCGTCGATCTTCCAGAAGGCGATCTCGCAGGGCTCAGCCTACGACGAGCAGCTCCGCGAACTCGCCGGCGCGCCCAGCGGCAAGGAGGCGTTCCTCGGCCTCGCCGTCCGCGACATCCAGGATGCGTGCGACGTGCTCGCGCCGGTGTTCGCGGCGACGGGCGGCGCCGACGGCTACGTCTCGATGGAGGTCGACCCGACCTTCGCGTACGACACCGAGGCGACGTCTGCCGAGGCGGTGCGCCTGGCGAAGGAGATCGACCGGCCCAACCTGCTCGTCAAGATCCCGGCGACGCTCGCCGGGCTCCCGGCCATCGAGGACTCGATCGCCGGCGGCCGCTCGATCAACGTCACGCTGATCTTCTCGCTCGAGCGCTACACCGCCGTCGCCGAGTGCTACATCCGGGGCCTCCAGCGCCTCGCCGCCGACGGCGCCGACCTCTCGCAGGTCGCGTCCGTCGCCAGCTTCTTCGTGTCGCGCGTCGACACCGAGGCCGACGCCCGCCTGGAGCAGGCCGGCGCCCCGCAGCTGTGCGGCAAGCTCGCCGTCGCCAACGCGAAGCTGGCCTACGAGGTGTTCGAGCGGCTCTTCTCCGGGCCCGCCTGGGAGGAGCTGGCTGCGAAGGGCGCCCGGCCGCAGCGTCCGCTGTGGGCCTCCACCTCGACGAAGAACCCGGCCTACCGCGACGTCATCTACGTCGAGGAGCTGATCGGCCCGGAAACAGTCAACACGATGCCGGAGGAGACGATCAGGGCCTTCCGCGACCACGGCGTTGTCGCCGACACGCTTGCCGAGGGCCTGGCCGACGCCCACCGGCTGCTCGTCGACATCGAGGCCGCCGGCGTCTCCTACGACGACGTCGTCGCGGTGCTCGAGGCCGAGGGCGTGGATAAGTTCTCGGACGCCTTCGCCGCGCTGATCGCGGGCATCGAGCAGAAGCGGGCTGTTGTCGCTGCAGTCTGACCTCGTCGAGCGCATCTGGGAGCGCGACTCGACCGTCTGGACCGGGAGCGGCGAGTCGCAGTGGCTGGGCTGGCTCGACGAGCCCGTGCACGCGCGCGAGCGGCTGGCGGACTTCGGCGAGGTCGCCGAGCGCGCCCTGGAGGGTGTCGACGACGTTCTACTGCTCGGCATGGGCGGCTCGTCGCTCGCGCCGGAGGTGCTGCGCCGGACGTTCGGCTGCGAGCGCTTCCACGTGCTCGACACCACCCACCCGGCGGCGGTGCGCGCGCTCGCCGACCGGCTCGACCCGGCGACCACGCTCGTCGTCGCCGCGTCCAAGTCGGGCGGCACGATCGAGACCCGCTCGCACCTCGAGTTCTTCTGGAAGCGCGCCGCCGGCCTGGCCCGGCCAGGCGACCGCTTCCTCGCCATCACCGACCCGGGCTCGGCCCTCGAGACGCTCGCGCGCGGGCGCGGGTTCACGGCCGTCGTTGCGGGCGAGCCGACCATCGGCGGGCGCTACTCGGCGCTGTCGCCGTTCGGGCTCGTGCCGGCTGCGCTGATGGGCCTCGCTGTCGACCGGCTGCTCGCCACCGCCGAGGCGATGCGCGAGCGGTGCCGCCTCGGCGGGTCGCCGGGCCTGGAGCTCGGCCTCGCCCTCGGCGCCGGCTGGGCCGCCGGCCGCGACAAGGTGTGCATCCCCACGAGCCCCGGCGGCTTCGGCCTCTGGGTCGAGCAGCTCGTCGCCGAGTCGACCGGCAAGCTGGGCAAGGGCCTCGTGCCCGCTCCCGGTGAGCACGCCGACGGCCCCGATCGGCAGCTCGCCGAGATCCACATCCCCACGCCCTACGACCTCGGCGCGGAGTTCTTCCGCTGGGAGTTCGCAACCGCCGTTGCGGGCGCGCTACTCGGCATCAACCCGTTCGACCAGCCCGACGTGCAGGCCGCCAAGGCCCGCACCAGCGCGATCCTCGCGCAGTCGGCGGCACCGGACGCCGCGCCCCTCTCGTCGCTCGACGCGCTGCTCGCGCAGGCGCGCCCAGGCGACTACGTGGCGATCCAGGCCTTCGTCGACCCAACGCCCGCCGCCGAGGCGCGGATCGAGTCGCTGGCGGCGGCGATCCGCGCCCGCACCGGCCTCGTCGTCACGCACGGCCTCGGCCCGCGCTTCCTCCACTCTACCGGCCAGCTGCACAAGGGCGGGCCCGGCACGGGGCTCTTCCTGCAGGTCGTCGACGACGTCGGGCCGGAGCTCGCCATCCCCGGACAGCCGTTCGGCTTCGCCCGCCTGATAACGGCCCAGGCCGCAGGCGACCTGGAAGCTCTGCGCGAGCGTGGCCGCCGCGTTGCCCGGATCCGACTGGAGGAGACGCTGTGAAGCTCGGCATGGTGGGCCTGGGCCGCATGGGCGGCAACATGGCGGAGCGCCTCCGGCGCGCCGACCACGAGGTGATGACGTACGACCCCGGCGTCGGCGGCACGGCCGCGTCGCTCGCCGAGCTCGCCGGGCAGCTTGAGGCGCCGCGTGCGGTGTGGCTGATGGTGCCTGCGGGCGACGTCACCGAGCAGGCGTTCCAGGAGCTGCTCGGGCTGCTGGCCCCGGGCGACGTGATCGTCGACGGCGGCAATGCCAACTTTCGTGACTCGAAGCGGCGAGGCGAGGCGGCCGCGGCGCGCGGGCTGGGCTTCGTCGACGCCGGCGTGTCGGGCGGCGTGTGGGGCCTCGACAACGGCTACTGCCTGATGGTGGGCGGGGCGGACGAGGCGATCGCCGTCATGGAGCCAGCGTTTCGCTCGCTCGCGCCCGTGGACGGCTACGCGCACGTCGGCCCGGTCGGCGCCGGCCACTTCTCGAAGATGGTGCACAACGGGATCGAGTACGGGCTGATGCAGGCCTACGCCGAGGGGTTCGAGATCCTCAAGGAGTCGGAGTACGACTTCGACCTCGCAGAGCTCTCGGGCATCTGGCGCCAGGGCTCGGTCGTGCGTTCGTGGCTGCTCGACCTCGCGCACGCGGCATTCAAGGAGGAGGGCGGCGATCTCGCCCGCATCCGCGGCTACGTCGAGGACTCCGGCGAGGGCCGCTGGACGGTGCACGAGGCGATCGCCGAGAACGTGCCCGCCCCCGTGATCACGGCGGCGCTGTTCGCGCGCTTCAACTCGCGCCAGGAGGAGTCGTTCGCCGCCAAGCTCACGGCGGCGCTGCGCAACCAGTTCGGCGGCCACGCCGTCAAGACGGACTGACGCGGTGACTGCCGACGAGAACCCGCTGCTGGAGGGGCTGACGACGCGCCGGGCGCCCGAGCCGTGCGCGCTCGCCATCTACGGCGCCAGCGGCGACCTCACCCAGCGCAAGCTGATGCCGGCGCTCTACTCGCTCGCGCTGCGGCGGCTGCTGCCCGAGCGCTTCGCCGTGGTCGGCGTCGGCCGCTCGGCCTCCACGGACGACGAGTTCCGCGCCCGCATCCGCGAGGGCATCGAGCAGCACGCGCGCGACCCGTTCCAGACCGACGCCTGGGAGCGACTCGCCGCCGGCATGCGCTACGTCAGCGCCGACCCGGGCACGGACGGCGGCACCGACGAGCTGTGGCGAGCGCTCGGCGAGGTCGACGCCGAGCGTGGCCTCGGCGGCAACCGCATCCACTACTTCGCCGTGCCGCCCACCGCGATCGGCTCCCTCATCGAGGACATCGGGCAGCACCGCCACGAGCAGCCCGGCTGGACGCGGCTCGTCATCGAGAAGCCCTTCGGCCGCGACCTCGCGAGCGCCGAGCAGCTCAACGCCGAGATCGCGCACCACTTCGTGGAGAGCGAGATCTACCGCATCGACCACTACCTCGGCAAGGAGACGGTGCAGAACCTGCTCGCCCTGCGCTTCGCCAACGGGATCTTCGAGCCGATCTGGAACCGGCAGTTCGTCGACCACGTCCAGATCACGGTGGGCGAGTCGATGGGCATCGAGGGCCGGGCCGGCTTCTACGAGGAGTCCGGCGCGATCCGCGACATCTTCCAGAACCACCTGCTGCAGCTGCTCGCCCTCACGGCGATGGAGCCGCCCAGCGACTTCTCGGCCGACGCCGTGCGCAACGAGAAGGTGAAGGTGCTGCGCTCGCTGCACACGCCGGGCCCGAAGAACATCGTGCGCGGCCAGTACGGCCGCGGCTTCGTCGAGGGCATCGAGGTCGCCGGCTACCGCGAGGAGCACGGCGTCGCCCGCGACTCGACGACCGAGACGTTCGTCGCCGCGAAGCTCTACGTCGACAACTGGCGCTGGGCGGACACGCCGTTCTATGTGCGCGCCGGCAAGCGCCTCGGCAAGCGCGAGACGACGATCGCCATCCAGTTCAAGCGCGCGCCACACCCGCCGTTCGAGATCTCGTCGGTCGAGCCGCTCAAGCCCAACGTCCTGCTCATCCACGTGCAGCCCGACGAGGGCGTGTCGCTCGCGTTCGCGGCGAAGGTGCCGGGGCAGGGGATGGCGCTGCGCACCGTCCACATGGACTTCCTCTACGGCGGCGCGTTCCGCACCGGCCTGCCCGAGGCGTACGAGCGGCTGATCCTCGACTGCATGCTGGGCGAGGCAACGCTCTTCACGCGCGCCGACGAGGTGGCCGAGCAGTGGAAGCTCGTCGACGCGATCGTGGCGCCCTGGCAGCGCGACCAGCCCGGCTTCCCGAACTACCCCGCGGGCACCTGGGGCCCCGCCGTCGCGGACGAGCTGCTGCACCGCGACGGCCGCTCCTGGCGCCGGCACTAGG
The DNA here is from genome assembly GCA_947445525.1 of Actinomycetota bacterium. Lineage (GTDB taxonomy): Bacteria > Actinomycetota > Thermoleophilia > Gaiellales > Gaiellaceae > CANFDS01. The sequence goes on from CANFDS010000025.1 coordinate 11,166, forward strand.
GCGCGGCGGCAATGGATCTCCTCGGCAGCGACTGGAGCGAGAGCGATACCACCCTCTCGGCGGTGGCGCGGGCGCTGTCGCGGCTTCGCGTCGAGAGCGATGCCCGCGACAGCCAGCCGGCGCTGCGCACGAGCATGATGACCCACATCGCCTGGGTGCCGCCCAGCTGGCTCGAGATCGCGCTCAGCACGCTCGACGGGCTCGCCGACCGGCACCCGTCGCGCACCATCCTGCTCGTCCCCGATCCGGATGCCGCCACGAGCGGCATCGACGCCGAGCTGGCGCTACGTCGCTTCGACATCGCCGGGCTCTCGCGCGATGTCGCCACCGAGGTCGTCCTGCTGCGGCTCCGCGGCGATCGCGCCATCGCGCCTGCCAGCATCGTCGCGCCCCTGCTCGTCTCCGACCTGCCGGTGTTCCTGCGCTGGCGCGGTGAGCCCCCGTTCGGCGCCGACGAGCTCGACCAGCTCACCGGGCTGGCCGACCGCATGGTCGTCGACTCCGGTGAGTGGAGGAACGTGCCGCGCGCGTTCGCGAAGCTCGTCCCCATCACCGAGCGGACGATCGTGAGCGACCTGGCGTGGCGGCGCACCGAGCCGTGGCGGCGCGTGCTGGCCGCCCTCTGGCCGGGGATCGCCGAGATCGGTGAGCTGCGCGTGCGCGGGCCGCGGCCCGAGGCTCATCTGCTGGCTGGCTGGCTGCGCGCCCGGCTCGCGCGCGAGGTCGTGCTCGTGCACGACGAGGTGGTCGGGCTGCAGGAGGTCGCAGTGGACGGCGTGGCCGTCGTGGCACCCGCGGTGGAGCTACGCACCCAGAGCGACGAGCTGTCACGCGAGCTCGACGTGTTCGGAACGGACGTGATCTTCCGGCAGGCGCTCGGGTCGGTACGGTAGGTGGCGTGAGAGTTGTCGCTGCGATCGCTGCCGTTGCAGCCGGCCTCGCGCTGGCCGGGCAGGCTGCCGGGCCGGCCGCCGCTGCCGAGCCCGCCGCCGCTGCCGAGCCGCGAGCGTCGTTCGCCATGGCGCTCGGTGACACCGTCAGGATCTCGGGCACGCCGATCCGCTGTGTCGCCAGCGGCAGCGCCGTCGAGAGCGGCATCCTCTGCTCGCTCGTCGGGAAGGACGGCAAGGAGCCAACCGGCAGCCTCGGTGTCGCGCTCTCGTCGCGCGGCGAGGCGATCGTCGTCAGGTTCGAGCCGAAGGGCAACAAAGCGGTGTGGCGCGTGAAGGCGGCGCGCCGCGTCGTGCATGTCACGGACGTCGGCGGGAGCTGGAAGGTCGCCGGCACCGACATCCTCTGCATGGTCGGCCGTGTCGCGCTCCAGCCCGGCCTGACCTGCAGCCGGGTCGATGCCGATGGGCCGCGCAAGAACTCCAACAGCATCGCGATGACGCCGCAACGCGTCGGCATCTACCGCTTCAACGGCAGCCGGCAGGCCAGGATGCGCGTCGAGGAGCCGCAGCCGGCGCGGGGCACGGCGCAGCGGCGGCCTGCCGCCCGCCGTGCGGCTGCCTTCCAGCGCGCCCCCTCCCAGCGCGCCGCCTCGCCGCCCGTGACCGAGATCGGCCTCGGCGACACGCTCCGCGTTGCGCGCTCGCGCGTCGGCTGTGCGGTCACCGCGAACGGCGCCAAGACCGGCATTCTCTGCCTGCTGCTGATGAATTCGGTCGCGCCGCTGCCGGGGAGCGACGCGGTCGGGCTGGCCGAGGACGGCGAGGCGATCCTGGTGGGCTACGAAAGGCGCGGCCAGGGCGCGCTCGTCACCCGCTTCATGCAGGCGCGCACCCGCGTGGCCGGCGTCTCCCGCGCGGCCCGCATCATCGACGCGCGGCTCGGCGGCGTGTACCGGGGCGCGGCACCGCCATCGTCTGTGCCGTCGCCACGACGGCGCGCCCGGCGGGCATCACATGCTTCATGGCGGGCCCCGCCGGCCGCATCATCTGCTCCACCGGCATCGCGATCAGCGACGGCGTCGTCGCGCGTATCTTCCGGGTGACGTCGCGCACGAAGGTGCGCTCCCTGGTCGAGAAGCCGCAGCCGGCCGCCCGGTAGTGTCCGCGGCATGACACCGACGCGCCTCCGCCGCTCGATTCTCGCCGTCCCCGGGTCCTCCTGGAAGATGCTCGAGAAGGCCGCCGGCCTCCCCGCCGACACCGTCTTCATCGACCTCGAGGACGCGGTGTCGCCGCTCGAGCGCACCGACGAGACGCGGCAGCAGGTCGTGCGTGCCCTCACCGAGCTCGACTGGCAGGCGCCCACGCGCGAGGTGCGCGTCAACGACGTGACGACGCACTGGTGCCGGCGCGACATCGAGCTCATCGTCGCGGGCGCGCGCGAGAGCCTGCACGGCCTCGTCCTGCCGAAGGTCGAGGACGCGAGCCACGTGCACTTCGTCCACCACCTGCTCAACCAGCTCGAGGCCGAGCACGGCATCACGCAGCGCGTGTGCATCGAGGCGCAGATCGAGACCGCCCGCGGCATGGTCAACGTCGAGCAGATCGCGCAGGCGTCCGACCGCGTCGAGACGATCGTCTTCGGCCCCGGTGACTACACGGCCTCGCTCGGCATCGTGCAGCTCTCGGTCGGCGCGATCGACCCGCTGTACCCGGGCGACCAGTGGCACTACGCCCTGTCGCGCATCCTCACCACGGCGCGCGCCTTCGGCAAGCAGGCGATCGACGGGCCGTACACCGCGATCAAGGATCTCGACGGCTTCCGCGAGGTGGCGACGCGCTCGCAGCGGCTCGGCTTCGACGGCAAGTGGGCCGTCCACCCCGATCAGATCGCGATCCTCAACGAGGTCTACTCGCCCTCGCGCGAGCAGTTCGAGCAGGCGCTCGCGCTGGTCGATGCCTACCGCGTGGCGACCCACGGTGACGCGCGCCTGGGTGCCGTCGTGCACGAGGGCGAGATGATCGACGAGGCGTCGCGCAAGATGGCGCTGGCAATCGTCGAGCGCGGAAGGGCCGCGGGGCTCTGATTCGTCACGAAGGCGGCACGGGTCTGTAGTACATATCGTGGTACGGTGCGAGTATGGCGCGCACAATCCAGGCCCGGCTCGACGACCGTTCCGAGGACGATCTCGCCCTGCTGCGCAATGAGGGCTGCACCGACTCCGAGGCCATTCGGCTCGCCCTGCGCGAGGCGGCGGAGCGTCGAAGGCGGCGGAGCGCGCTCCGAGCCGAGGTGGCGGCTCTCGCTGCCGACCACGCCGATCGTGCGGAGGCGCTTCGCATCCGGGCAGAGATGGACGAGATCGCGGTCATCTGGGACGAGTCGGAGTAGCAGGTGGTTCGCGGTGAGATCTTCCGCATGCGCAGCCTGCGGGAGGCGCGGGGTCGCGAGCAGCGAGGCGCGCGCTACGCGGTCGTCGTCCGGTCCGACGACTTCAGCGGTCTCTCGACGGTGCTCGTCTCGCCGACATCGACGTCCGCCGCGCCCTCCTCGTTTCGCCCGGTCATCGAGATGGACGGCATCAGGACGCGGGTGCTGACGGAGCAGACCAGCGCCGTGAGCATCGAACGGCTCGGGGCCTCCGCAGGTCGTCTCGACGCCGCCGAGTTGCGTGCGGTCGACGAGGCGCTGGCGCTCCTCCTCGGCCTCTGAGTCGTTCGCGCCCCTTCGCCTTCCCTGCTATTTTCGCTCCATGCCCAGGCTTGCGATCATCACGTCCGGCGCCGAGGAGCGCCCCCTCCTCCGCGCCCCGGAAGGCTCCGACGTCGAGGTGGTGCGCATCCCGATGCGCGTCCCGGGCTTCGCGCGTAACCCGTACGACCGCTTCTTCGTCGCGCTCGGCCACATTGACGCCGCCGAGCGCGCCGTCGCCGAGGGCTGCGACGCGATCTTCATCGACACCTTCGCCGACTACGGCATGGCCGAGATCCGGGCCGCCGTGCCCGTGCCCGTGATCGGCGCCGGCGAGTCGGGCATCGTCGCCGCATCGGCCAACGGCACGCGCGACTTCTCGATCGTCACCGTCTGGCCGCTCTCGATGAACTACCTCTACAAGGAGCGGCTCGACAACTCGCCCGGCGGCAGTCGCTGCAAGCGGGTCGAGCACGTCCTGCCGGAGATCGAGCTGCAGAAGGCGGGCACCGACGCCTTCATCAAGAATCGCATGGAGCGGCACGAGAGCAGCGTCATCGACATGCTCGCCGCGCGCGTGCAGCAGGTCGCGGACGAGGACGGGGTCGGCACGATCCTGCTCGGCTGCACCTGCATGGCGCCCGTCGGGCCGGCCATCCAGGAGCGCGTTGGCGTCGAGGTGATCGAGGGCACGCGCAACGGGCTCGCGGTGGCGTTCGCAACGCTCGCGGCGGCGCGGCAGGGCGAGTTCAACGTCAGCACGCGCCGCGGCACGGTGCCGTTCATCGTCGACGCGTGGCTCCAGCACGGCATCGTGCCGGAGTTTCATCCCGACGAGTGCGAGCTGTGTGTCTCGCTCGCGTCGGACGAGGAGATAGCCGCCTCGATCGCGTAGGGCGCGCGGCCGCCGCCGAGGATACAAGGCCCGGAGGTCAGCCGGTGGCGCGGGCGTCGAGCTGCTGCTTCAGCCCGGCCAGGGCCCGGTCGCCGAGGCGACGCATGAAGCCGGCGAGGAACGGCTCGGCGAGGCGGCGCGCGCCACGCAGGCGCAGGTCGACGTCGTAGGTGACACGGGTGCCGCCGACGCTGCCGGACTCGGCAGCGGTGTCTGCTGGCTCGAAGGTCACCTCGTCGCGTGAGGTCGCCTGCTCGCCGACGCCCTCGATCACGACGCGGCGGGGTGGCTCGAACGCGGTGATCACGTAGCGGAACTCCTGCGCCTTGCCGCGCACGTCCGCGACGATGTGGAAGGCGCTGCCGACACCGAGCGGTGCCTCGTCCAGCCGGCGCGACTCGAGCAGGCCGGGATCCCACTCGGCGGCCCGTCCGAAATCGGCGACGTACGCGAAGGCAGCGTCGAGCGGCGCGGCTACCTCGATCGTCTTGCGGTAACGCATGCCGGCGATGGTACGTTCGGGCGGAGGGGTCGCGCGTGGCGGTCGGTCGCCATCAGTCGCCGGCAGCAGGCGCCGGCGATTTCCCGGGCGCCGGCGCCAGCGGCGACGCCTTCACGCGCGCGATCCGCGCCACGCTCTCCGGCAACCACCAGTTCCAGCGGCCGAAGTACGACATCAGGCTGGGCACGAGGATGGCGCGGACGATCGTGGCGTCGAGGAAGATCGCCACGGCGAGGCCGACGCCGAACTGCTGCAGGCCGACGATCGAGCCGGCGATGAAGCCCGAGAACGCGGCCACCATCACGATCGCCGCGGCGGTGACGATGCGGCCGGTGCGCTCCAGCCCGTGGGCGACGGCGCGCGTGTTGTCCTGCACCTCGTCCCACGACTCGCGCATGCGTGAGACCAGAAAGACCTCGTAGTCCATCGACAGGCCGAAGAGCATGGCGAACAGGAAGATCGGGATCCAGCCCTCGATCTGGTCGACCTGGTAGATGCCGCCGAGGTGCGAGCCGAAGCCCCAGCGGAAGAAGACGACGAGCATCCCGTAGCTGGCCGCCACCGACAGCAGGTTGAGCATGACGGCCTTCAACGGCAGCAGCAGCGAGCGGAATGCGCGCAGCAGCAGCAGGTACGTCAGCACCAGCACCGCGAGCACCAGCCAGGGGAACGCGCCGTATGCCCGGTCGAGGAAGTCGACACCCTGCGGTGGCCCGCCGCCCGCCAGCACCTCGACATCGTCGGGGAACCTGGCGGCGGGGATGATGTCGTTGCGCAGCCGGCCGACGAACTTCTGGGCCGGCTTCGAGCCGTAGTCGCTGTGACCCGCCACCATCACCTGCGCGTAGCGCCCGCTGGCGTCGACGAAGCGGCCGCTCGGCAGGAAGAAGATCTGCGCGACCTCCGGGTCCTTGCGCAGCTCCGTCTGGAGCCGTGAGATGCCGGCGACGATCGCCGGTGCGAGGACGTTGCCGCCGGGGCCAGCGTCGACGAGGATCTGCGAGGGCGAGACGGCGCCCGGGCCGACAGCGTCGCGCAGCAGGTCGAAGCCCTGCATCGACTGGGGCGAGCGCGGGATGCCCGTCGTCGAGCCAGGCGTCAGCTGCAGGGCGTAGACGGGAACCGCGGCGGCGATCACCACGGCAGCGCCGCCGATGAGCCACACTGCCGGGCGCTTCATGATCGAGCGGGCCAGACGCGCCCACAGGCCGCGGTCGAGGTCGCCGGTGGATCTGAGCTCGCGGATCGGCACGCCGTGCCGCCGGAGCCACGGGCTGACGTGATGCTTGTGCACCCCGCGCTCGCCGAACACGGCGAGCAGGGCCGGCTGCAGCGTCACCGCCGCGACGATCGACAGCACCGGCAGCAGGAACCCGGCGAGCCCGATCGAGCGGATGAACGGCAGCGGGATGAAGAGCAGCATTGCCAGGCCGATCGCCACTGTGCCGCCGGAGAAGATGACCGCGCGGCCGGCCGTCTCCATCGTTCGCACCACCGCCTGGTCGCGGTCGAGCCCGCGCGCGAGCTCCTCGCGGAAGCGGTACACGACGAGCAGCGAGTAGTCGACGGCGATGCCGAGGCCGATCAGCTGCACGAGGTTCGTCGAGTAGGTCGCGATCGTCACCTCGTGGGCGATCAGATAGACGAGCCCGAGCGTCCCGAAGATCGTCGCGCCGGCGAACAGGAACGGAATCGCGACCGCCCACGACAGCCCGAACACGGCGAGCAGAACCGCGAGCGCGATCGGCAGGGCGATTGACTCCCCCTTCTTCAGGTCATCCGCGAAGATCGGATCGAGGTCGCGCTGGATCGCGGCGGCGCCGGTGACGTAGACGGTGACGCCGGGCGGGGCGCCGATCGCACTCTTCAGCCGGTACGTGTAGCCCTTCGCCGCGGCGAGCTCGAGGCTCGTGGTGACGTCCTGGTAGAGCAGCGTCGGGCCGGCACTGCGCAGCTCGGCGGCCTTGCCCGTCGGGACGACCCGGGCGCCGCGCTCGACGCGGGCGGCGAGGTCGGCGCGCAGTCCGGGCGCGTCGGCGTCCTTGACCCTGAAGACGACGGTGAAGGCGCCGTCGCTGCGGTCGCCGAAGTGCTTTTCGAGGGTCGTGCGAACCTGCTCGGAGTCGGTGCCCGGGACGATGAACGTGTTGGAGAGCAGCTTCGAGAGCTGCGTCGACGCGCCGAGCCCGAGCACGAGCACGACGAGCCACAGGCCGAGCACCGGCCAGCGGAAGCGGATGACGAGGTGCGTCCAGCGCGTCATGGCGCCGCGGACGCTATGTGAGGGCCCGGAGCGGCAGTCGCGATATCCTCGTGCTCGTCGCGCGAGAGTACGACAGCGCCGACGACGACGCAGGCGAAGGCGAGGATGCGCGCTCCGCCGGCCACCCCGCCCGGCAGCGGCTCGTGGTAGATCGACATGCCGGCGGCGATCGGCACCGCGTTGGTGAGCATCGTCGCGAGGCCGGCCGTGGTGAGCGCGCCGCCGCGCTGGAACCCCATCTGCAGGACGAGGGTGCCGATGCCGTAGGCGGCCAGCATCAGCGGGGCCAGCGCGATCCGGGCGCCGCCCTCGACGACCGACTTGGTGGCGACGTCGCCGGCGGCGAAGAGGATGCCCGCAGCGAAGCCGAAGCTCGCCCCGCCGCCGAGCACGCGGGCGCCCGGCTGCACCGCGAGCGCGGCCACGACGAACGACCCGCCAACCCAGGCGAGGACGGCGACCCAGTCGCCGGAGCTGCCGTGCTCGGCGCCGCCGCCGAGGGAGGCGCCGAGCAGCGCGAGGCCCGAGATCGCGATTGCCACGCCGAGGCGCTCCCGCCGATGGAGCCTCGCGTTGCCCAGGCGGCTGACGAGGAAGGCCAGCACGCCGATGCCGCCCGCCGACGCTGCCTGCACCAGCGCGAGCGGAGCGAGCGCGAGGGCGAGGACATAGAGCGACCAGCCCCCGACCTCGGCAGCGAAGCCGAGCACCCAGCGCCGGCTCGCCAGCAGCAGGCGCACCGCTGCGATCGGGCGCTTGACCGACAGCGGCGGCAGCGTCGACGCCGCGCCGTGCTCGACCAGGTAGCCCCAGTTGAGCAGGCACGCCGAGGCGATCGTGATCACGAGCGCCAGCGCGAGCTGGGCGTCGGCACTCACCGGCTCAGGCCACCGTCAGCGCGAACGAGGAGAGCAGGGTGGCGCACGGCTCGTCCGGGTCGGAGGCGGCCCGGCGGCAGACCAGCAGCCACTCGGTCGTGCCGCGCAGGACGAACGTGACCTGCTGGGCAAGGCTCTCGTCACCGACGGTGTAGACGATCCGGTACGAGCGCACCTGCCGGCCGGCAACGGTAAGGGTCTCCTTCGCGGTGACCTTCCCCTTGCGGCCGGCGGCCAGGTTGGCTGCGACGCCGTCGAGCTCGCGGGCGGTCGCCTCGAAGCGGCGGGGAGCGTATGGCTTGACCAGCTTGTACACGCCCACGGTGATCAGCTGCCGGCCGGTGCCCGAGACGCTCACGCCTCGCTGGGTGGCCAGCGGGCGCCAGCCGGCCGGCGCCGTGAACGTGTAGCCGGCGCCCTTGACGACCCGGTGGGTGGGCGCGGCCGTCGTCTTTGCAGGCGTGCTGCCGCCGCCGCAGCCGCCGGCGAGCACCGCGACGAGGGCGATGCCGGCGAGCGCTGCCGCGCTGGCAAGGCGGCGACGGGTAAGCGTGCGGCGGCCCTCGGCGTGGGCCTTGCTGATGCTGGTGCCGCGGTTGCGGTTCATCGGTCGTCGGCCTCTAGTAGGATCGCCGCCGGGCGCCCGGCGACGGTGCGACGGACGGGCAGCGTCGGGGTCGCTGTGACGCGTAGGTCGCGCCCGCGCGCCCAGGCGGCGAGGTACTGCGTCGGGTTGACGGCGCCGTCGTAGCCGAGCGGGGCGAGCGCCGCCGGGTGTACCTCGCCGTCGAGCAGCTCCACGCGAACGGCCGCGACCACACCGGCCACCGCATCCGGCCCGGTCGTCGCACCTGCCCGCGCCGCGGCGACGCGCACCAGCGAGCCGTCGGCCGGGACGGCGATCGCCCTCGCCCCGACGGCGGGGCGGCCGGCCGTGGCGGTAGCGAAGCGCAGCGGGGGCTGCCCCGGCCGCAGTACCTCGACGGCGACCGCAGACGCCTGCGGCACCACGCGCGCCGAGCCGCCCTTCGCGCTCACGGTCGCGATCACGGCAACCGCGACCGCGGCAGCGGCCACCGTGGCCGACACCGCCTTGCGGGACGGCCGCCGCAGCCTCATGCCTTCTCCTCGGCGGCCGCGTCCTGCAGGCTCGGCCGTGTCTTCCAGGCGCGCCACAGCAGCTGGCTCGCGGTGTAGACGATGAGGCAGGCGAAGAGCCGCCGCAAGACGTGATCGGGCACGTTGTGCGCGAGCTGTGCCCCGCCGACGACACCGGCGATCGAGGCGACTCCGATGAACACCGACGCTCGCCACGAGACATGTCCGTACTTGTTCTGGCGCCAGGCGCCGACGAGCGCCGTCGGGATCACGGCGAGCAGCGACGATGCGGTCGCATCGATCTGGGTCAACCCGAGGATCAGCGTCATCGTCGGCACGAACAGCAGGCCACCACCGACGCCGAACATCGCCGACAGCACGCCGACGCCGAGGCCGATGAAGACGACGAGCACCTCTTTCCACATCAGATGAACAGCCTCACTGCGATCGCCAGCAGCAGCACTGCGAAGAGGATGCTGAGCGTGCGCGTCTTGACCCGCTGCTGCAGCCCGGCACCGTAGTACGCGCCCACTGCCGCCGGTAGCCCGAGCAGCATCGCCGCGCCCGGCTCGACTACGCCGTGCAGGCCGTAGGTGATGACGCCGGCCAGTGCGGTGATGGCGACAGCGCCCAGCGACGTCGCGGTGGCGCCGCGCAGCGGGAACTTCAGCCACATCAGCAGCAGCGGCACGATCACGAGGCCGCCGCCGACGCCGAACAGCGCGCTGAACACGCCCGCAATCAGGCCGATGACGAGCAGCTTCACCGGGCTATCTTACGTCGGTGACCGAGCCCTTATAAGGTCGTGTGTACCGGTTCGAGTAGAAGGGGGATGCGATGGCCGAGATCGGGGTGGTCGTCGTCCGTGCAGCGGACGGCATCGACAAGCCGCAGGGCTTCACCTACTTCCACGGCGTGTCGAAGGAGGCGGTCGGGGCGACCCGGCTGGCGATGCACATTGGCGTGCTCCCGCCCGGGATGGTCGGCCCCGCGCACACGCATGCCGAGCACGAGACGGCGGTGTACGTGCTGGAAGGCGAGGCGTTGATCCGCTGGGGTACCGGCCTCGAGCACGAGGTGTGCGCCGCCGCCGGCGACTTCGTCTTCGTGCCGGCGGGGATGCCGCACCAGGCGATCAACCCGAGCGCCAGCGAGCCGTGTCGCACCGTGATTGCGCGGACGGATCCGAGCGAGAGCGAGGCCGCGGTGATGGTTCGACAGTAGGGACGAGGTCGAGCGCCCGTGTGGCCGCACCCCGAGTCGCCCTACCCCGCCGCCGCAGCCTCCCGCAACGCCTCCCACGTCACCCGCACGTCCTCCACGGTCGTGCGTTCGTGCCCGATGGCGAGGCGGATCACGAAGCAGCCGTTCAACTTCGTCCCCGCGAGGAAGGCGACCCCCGAGGCGTTGACCCGCTCGACGATCGCCTCGTTCTCCTCGTCGCTGCCGTCGTGGCGGAAGCAGACGACCGAGAACGGGACGGGCGCGCACACCTCCCAGCCGGGCTCGGCGGCGACCCACACCGCGAACAGCGCCGCCAGCCGCACGTGCTCGCGGATCGCCGCCTGCAGGCCTTCGCGGCCGAAGCCGCGGATGACCGCCCAGAGCTTGAGCGCGCGGAAGCGCCGGCCCAGCGCCGGGCCGTAGTCCTTGAGGTCGAGCGCGCCGCCCTCGGAGGGGCGCAGGTAGTCGGGCCGCGCCGAGAACGCCGCCGCGAGCGCCTCGGGCCGCCGCGTCCACAGCGTCGAGCAGTCGATCGGCGTGAACAGCCACTTGTGCGGGTTGACAACGACCGAGTCGGCGCGCTCGCAGCCGGCGAGGCTCCAGCGCAGCTCCGGGCACACCCAGGCCGAGCCGGCGTACGCGGCGTCCACGTGCAGCCACGCGCCCGAGCGCTCGCAGCCGTCGGCCAGCGCGGCGACCGGGTCGACCGACGTCGTCGCCGTGGTGCCGACGGTGGGCACGACGGCCGTAGCCGCGTCGTAGTCGACGAGGTCGGCGCGCATGCGGAACTCGCCGTCCACCGGCACCGTGCGGTACTCGAGCCCGAGCAGCCGCGCCGCCTTCTCGACCGAGAAGTTCGCGTGCTCGGAGGCGTAGACGGCGCCGCCGGGGCGCAGCGTGCGCGCGGCGGCGAGCGCCGCCAGGGTCGAGGTGGAGGCGGTGTCCTCGATGTGGCCGTGCCAGCCGGCGGGCAGGCCGAAGAGCTGGGCGAGCCAGTCCAGCACGAGCTCCTCCAGCTCGGTGGCGGCAGGGGAGGTGCGCCACGTCATGCCATTCACGTTCATGGCCGCGATCAGCAGCTCGGCGAGGATCCCGGGCGCCGACCCGGTGATCGCGAAGTACGCGAAGAAGCGCGGGTGGTTCCAGTGCGTGAGGCCGGGGACGACGATCGTGTCGAGGTCGGCGAGGAGGGCCGAGAACGGCTCGCCCCGCTCGGGCGGCGCGGCGGGGAGCTGCGCGCGCACGGCGCCCGGGCGCAGCGGGGAGAGCACGGGCAGCTCGGGTACCCGCGCGAGGTAGCGCTCGACCCAGGCCACGGCCGCCAGCGCGTCGTCGTGGAAAGCCGTCGCGTCGAAGGCGTCGTCGCGCGCCAGCGGCTCATCGCTCCGCGTCATCCCTTCAGCCTCCCCTGCAGCTCGGCCCAGGGCAGCGTGTTGAGCACCTGCGGCGCCGTTAGCCAGGCGCGCCGTGCCACCGCCAGCGCGAGGTCGGCGTAGGCGAGGCCCGCGGTCGAGTGCGCGTCGCTCGTGCAGACGATCCCGACGCCGGCCTCCCCGGCCAGGCGCGCGTGCGTGTCGCGCAGGTCGAGCCGTTGCGGCTGGCCGTTGATCTCGAGGAAGGTGCCGGTGGCGGCGGCGCCGGCGACCACGCGCTCGACGTCGACCGGGGCCGGCGGCCGCGTGTTGATCAGCCGCGTGGTGAGGTGGCCGATGCAGTCCACATGCGGGCTCTCCATCGCCGCGAGCACGCGCTCCGTGGGGCTCTTCTGGAACGAGGAGTGCAGCGACGCCACCACCCAGTCGAGCCCGGCCAGCTCGTCGTCGGTGAGGTCGAGCGAGCCGTTCGCGCCGATGTTGACCTCGACGCCGCGCAGCACGCGGAACGGCGCGACCTGCTCGTTGAGCGCCGCCACCTCTGCCGCCTGCTGCTCCAACAGGCCGTCGTGCAGCCGCTGTGAGTGGTCGCAGATCGCCAGATACTCGTAGCCGCGGCCCATCGCGGCCTCCACCATTTCGCGCAGGGTCGCGCGTCCGTCCGACCAGGTCGAGTGGCAGTGCAGCTCGCCGCGCAGCGAGCCGTACGGGACGAGCGCGGGCAGCCGGTCGCGGCCCTCGGCGTCGAGGCGTGCGGCCGCCAGTTCGCCGCCGCCCTCGCGCAGCTCCGGCGGGATGAAGGCGTAGCCAAGGAGCCCGTAGACCCCCGCCTCGTCCCCGTGCATGACGACCCCGCCGGTGGCCTCCACTTTGATGCCCCACTCCGAGATCGAGAGGCCGCGGCGCTGCGCGTCCTCGCGCAGCTGGATGTTGTGCTCCCTGGAGCCGGTGAAGTGCTGCAGCAGGTTGCCGTACGCCTCCGGCTGGACGACGCGGAGGTCGAAGCGCAGCCCCTCGCGCGAGACGACGGTGGCCTTCGTGTCGCCCTGCGTGACGACCTCGAGCACCCACGGCAGCGTCGTGAAGAAGTCGATCAGCGCGACAGGGTCGGTGGAGGTCGCGATCAGGTCGATGTCCTTGAAGGTCTCGCGCCGCCGCCGCAGCGAGCCGGCCTCCGACACCTGCACCGCCGCCGGGTGCGCACGCAGCTCCTCGACCGCGGCCAGCGCAGCCGGCAGCCCGTCGCCGAGCAGGGCGCGCCGCTCCTCCAGCGGCCCGGCCGAGCCGCGCTCGTCGAGCGCCTTCAGCACGGCGGCCTCCAGCTTCGGCCCCACCCCGCCGAGCGTCCGCAGCAGCTCGCTCTCGGCGGCGGCGCGCAGCTCGTCGACGGTGGTGACGCCCAGCTCCTGCCAGATCTTGCGCGCCGTCTTCGGCCCCAGCCCGGGCAGCTTCGTGAATAGCACGACGTCGGCGGGGATCAGCGCCTTCCGCTTCGTCAACGCCTCGATCTCGCCCAGCTCGACGATCTGCACGATCTTCTCCTCGATCGTCTTGCCGATCCCGGTGAGCTCCTTCGCCTTGCCGTCGAGCGCGAGCTGGGCGATCGAGATCGCCGTCTCGCGCACACGGATGGCGGCGCGGCGGTAGGCCGCGATCCGGAACGAGCCCTCGCCCTCGATCTCGAGCAGGTCGCCCAGCAGGTCGAGCTGCGCCGCGACGTCCTCGTTGCTGGGCAGCGGGCGCGCGGTCACGCGGCCGATGATACGCCCCGCTCCCGGTAGCATCGGCTACATGATCGAAGTCACTGATGCCACCTTTGCCGCCGAAGTACTCGAGTCCGACCGGCCCGTCGTCGTCGATTTCTGGGCGCCGTGGTGCGGCCCCTGCAAGGCGATCGCGCCCATCCTCGCCGGCCTCGACGCCGCCCACGACAACGTCAAGTTCGTCAAGCTCGACATCGACGAGAACCCGGGTGCCGCGGGCAAGTACGGCATCCTCTCGATCCCCACGGTGATGGTGTTCGACGGCGGCGAGCCGAAGGAGACCGTCGTCGGGGCGCGCCCGAAGGCGCACTTCGAGAAGGCGCTCGCGCCCTTCATCGCGGGGTAGCGCGGCGAGGACGGGGAGCCGCGCATGTCCGTCGAGACGGTGATCCGTGAAGGCCTGATCGCGACGGTCGAGGCCACGTTCCGGGCCGACATCGGGATCGACCAGGGCCGGATCTGCGCGATCGCCGAACACGTGCAGGGCCGTGAGGTGATCGACGCGACGGGCTGCGTCGTCGTGCCGGGAGCGATCGACGTGCACACGCATTTCGAGACGGGGCTCGGCGACTCCGTCACGGCGGACGACTACGAGAGCGGCAGCCGCGCGGCCGCCTTCGGCGGCATTACAACCTACGTCAACTACGCCTTCCAGGACGAGGGTAAGTCGCTGGGGCAAGCGCTCGACCGCGAGGCGGCGAAGGCAGCACCGAAGTTGTACGTCGACTACTCCTTCCATCCGGTCGTGACGCGGGTCGACGCCGATGTGCTCGCGGTTGTCCGCCGCGCAGCCAACGCGGGAATGCTCGTCAACGTCCATGCCGAGGACGGCGCGCTGGTCGAGCACCTCACCGCGCGGCTCGTCGGCGAGGGCCGCTTCGAGATGGACGCACTGCCCGAGGCCCCCCGACCTGGCCGAGGCGCTCGCAACCGAGAAGCTCGCGATCTACAGCGAGCTGCTGGGCTGCCCGATCTACTTCGTCCATCTGTCGTCGGTCGCTGCGCTCGAGGCGGCGCGGGCGGGCGCGTGGCGCCGAGCTCTACGTCGAGACGCGGTCGCTCTACCTCTTCCACGACCAGCGGCAGTACCACCTGCCCGGGCACGAGGCGCGCAAGTACGTCGCCTGGCCGCCCCTGCGCAGGGAGGCCGACAGCGAGGCGCTGCGGGCAGCCCTGGCGCGCGGCGAGACCTAGACCTGCGCGACCGACCACACGACCTGGCTGCTCGCGCAGAAAACCGACCCGTCGCTCGGCTTCGCGAGCATCCCCGGCGGCGTCTCCAACGTCGAGAC
>CANFDS010000026.1 GCA_947445525.1 Actinomycetota bacterium
CATGGCGGCACCGTAGCGCAGTTGGTGGCGAGATTCAGCTCGGGCGGCCTGACGTCCGCACGGCGGCAGCGGCCTGACGGCTGGACACGGGCTGTCGCGACAGGCACTGTTGGGGCATGGCGCAGGCGCTCGCCAGCTCTCGTCGCCTCGTCGCCGGCCTGCTCGCAGCTGCCGCTCTCGCCGGTCTCGGCAGCGCCCTCGCCTCGCCATCCGCGCACGCCGCAGCCGACGCGAAGGCGACCGTAGCGAACGCAGCTGCCACCGCCCCGACCGCCACCTCGCCGGCGGTCAAGCGCTTCACGCAGCTCATCGCGCGACGCCAGGCGCTCGTCTTTGACTTCCACCCGCTCTGAACGACCTGCCAGGGCGAGGCGCCCCGGGTCGCGCAGTTTGCGCGAGAGAATTCCAAGATTCGGATCGTCGCGGTGGTGTCGCGCTACGCCCAGGCGGCTCAGGTGCGCCAGTTCGTGCGCGACCGCCTCGGCAGCGCGCCGGTCACGGTCTTCCTCGACCCGGACGGAGTGCTCGCACGCCACCTCGGCCTCGACGCGTACCCGCAGTTCCTGGTCACGGACGCGCGCGGCCGGCGTGCGGGAGCGCTCGTCTACTCGCTCGACGACGCGCTGCGCCTCGTGCGTCCGTCCGCCGGCGCGTAGCGAGCCGGCCTGCACGGCTCGGCGGCCGGCCCGGCGCTGTCCCGCGAGGGCATGTGCGAGGATGGGGTGTGACCGACTCGCCCATTGCCCGGCTCCAGTCCCTCTTCGCCGCCGCGGCCGATCCCGCCCAGGCCGAGTCGATGGCCCGCTATCTGAAGGGCCGCTTCCCGTTCCACGGCATTCCCGCTGGGCCGCGGCGCGAGCTGCAGCGGCAGGCGTTTGCCGGGTGCCAGCTCGAGCGTGCCGAGGCGGAGGCAGAGGTCGCGGCACTGGCCCGGGCGCTCTGGGCTTTGCCCGAGCGTGAGTACCAGTACACCGCGTGTGACGTGCTGCGGGCGGCCGCGCCGCGCGCGTCGGCCGGACTCCTGCCCGTGATCGAGCGGCTCGCGGTGTCGAAGCCCTGGTGGGACACCGTCGACTCGCTGGCGCACGCGGCAGGCACGCTCGTGCTGGCCCACCCGGAGCTGGGAGCGCGCATGCGGCAGCTCTCGCGCAGCAGCGACCTGTGGCTCGTCCGGATCGCGCTGCTGCACCAGCTGGAGGCCTACGGCCGCACCGATGTTGATCGGCTGCTGCGTACCTGCGCCTTCCACGCCGGCAGCACCGACTTCTTCGTGCGCAAGGCGATCGGCTGGGCCCTGCGCCAGTACGCGCGCACCGACCCGGCCGCCGTGCGCGCCTTCGTCGAGGCGCACCCGGAGCTGTCGCCGCTGTCACGGCGCGAGGCGCTGAAAGGGCTGTAGCCGCGGCTACAGGTCGGTCAGCGGGGCTTCATGGCCGTGCGTCCGGCTCTTTACTGGATTACTTCGGCAGCGTCAGCGAGCCGAGGCCCGTCGGCACCTGCGGCCCCAGGGCCTTCGGCCACTCGCGCAGGTCGACGCGGTCGCCCGGGAGCTGCGGGACGGTCGAGTAGGCGATGCGCTGGTTCTGCCAGAAGGTGACCGTCTTTCCGCGCAGCGTTGCCGGCAGCACCATCGAGAAGGCGCCGGTCGCGTCGGGCCAGCGCTCGAACGTCGGCTTCACAACGGCGCCGTTCGCGCGGACTCCGACGACAAGCCCCTGGTAGACGGCACCGACCTTGGTGGCGATCGTCGGGGCGGCGAAGGCCCCGCCCGCAGTCGGCAGCTTGATGTCCATCCGTGCGCTCCTAGTGCGCGCGAAGGAGATCTGCGGCCCGTAGACGTAGTTTGTTGCACCGATCGCCACGTTCAGGATGTACGGCACCGGGTCGTCGGTCGACTGGTCGGACGCCGAGAAGAACGACGTGTAGTGCCCGGTCGCGTCGGATGCCGAGGAGAACGTCCAGAACTGCCGATCATTGGTGCGGGTCACGATGACGGCGCCCTGTACCGGCTTGCCGGCGGCGTCGGTGATCGTTCCTTCCAGCTGGTACGTGTAGAGGCCGACGATCGGCGGCGGGGTGCCCGCGGTGTCGGCCACGCGCCCGGTGACGCGGATCGAGCCGTCCTTGTTGACGCTCGTCTTCACGCGGTCGACCGTGTAGCCGACGCTGAAGCCGCCGCTGACGCCCTGGAGCGCCGCCTGGTCGGCTGCTGACAGCGCCTTGCCGCCGACGGTGGCGCCGCTCGCGTCGGCGACCCGGGCCACGTGACGGCGGGCCATGGTGATGTCCACCGGGTAGGTGAAGGAGCCGTCGTCGGCGGTCGCCGCCGGGATGACGTAGCCGTCGACGCTGATCTTTGCCCCTGCTACCGGCGAGTTGCCGACGACGAGGGTGCCCTTCGCATCCTGCTGGTTCGAGGTGTTTGCATCCCACGGCTTGAGCGCGAGGCCGCTCTCCGTCCGCAGGTGAGGGGTTCCGAACGCCGTGCGCCGCGCGACCGAGGACTCCACGGCCTGCTGGCGCAGCGGAACCGCCGCCGAGGCCGAGATCGTCAGCTGCTCCGCGACGACCTGGGCCGGGGCCGCCGCTGCCGCCCTTGCCTGCGTCAGCTTGGGCAGGTTCGGGGCCTTCGACTGCGTCTGCGAGGCGCCCAGCGCGAACACGTGCAGCTGCGTGCCAACCGTGCCGCCGCCCGAGGAGGTGGGCGTGCCGCCGGATGTGATCGCCACGTACTGCTTGCCCGCGATCTGGTACACGGTCGGGCCGGAAGCGATCTGCAGCCCGGTCTGGAATGACCAGAGCGGCTTGCCCGTCGCCGTCTCGAAGGCGCGCAGGACGCCGTCGCCGCCACCGGCGAAGCCGATGCCACCGTCGGTCGTGGTGACACCGCCGCGCTCCGGCTCGGGTGTCTTGAACTTCCAGACCTGCTTGCCGCTGTCGACGTCGATGGCGCTGATCGAGCCGTGGTCGCGCCAGCCCGTGAGCTGCGTGCCGAAGCTGCCGTTGCCGAGGCCGAGGAAGACGTCGCCGAGGAGCAGCTTCCGCTTCTTCTGCTCGGCCGTCAGCGGCATCTTCACGAAGTACGCCGCCGTCTCGGACGCGGAGTTGAGGACGTAGTTTGTCTTGGGGTCGTACGAGGCCGGCGAGAAGTTGATGCCACCGAGCGAGGAGGGATAGACCGTGACGATCTCACCGGCCTTGAGTGGCGGGTGCTCGGAGCGGTCGATCAACTTGATGCGCTGGTAGAACGGCTGGCCGGTGTCGGCGTCGTACGCGAACCAGACGCCTTCCATCGTCGCCACCGAGACGACGTGCCTCTTCTTGCCGCCGACCTTGCCGTCGTACACCATCGGCGGCTGGGCGGTGTCGTACGACCACTCGTTGAACGCCATCTGCTGCTGCCACCACTTGAGCTTGCCCGTGGCGAGGTCGACGGCGATCAGCGAGTCGGCGCGCGGGTTGCTGCCCGGCCGCAGCTCGGCGTAGTAGAGCGGGGTTGCCGAGCCGGTGCCAAAGTAGAGCGTGTTCGTCTTCGGATCGACCGTCGTCGGCGTCCAGACAACACCGCCGCCGACGATCCGCGACTGCGAGCGCCACTGCGTGCCCTCCGGCGGAATCGTCCAGAACGGGTTCGGCCACGCGGGCGTGAGGTCGAGGTTGTACGCCATCACGAATCCGCGCACGCCGTACTCGGAGCCGGCCGCACCGATGATGATCCGGCCGTTCGCGCAGATCGGCGCGCTCGTCTCGGAGTAGCCGAAGTTCGCCGCAGCCCCTGGGACGGCCTTCCCGATCGGCACCTGCTTGACGAGCGCGCCCGTCGCCGCGTCGAGCTGGACGATCGTCATGTCCAGCAGCAGGACGTAGACGTGCCCGCCGCAGACGGCAACGCCACGGTTGGCAACGATGCCGAAGTTCTTGAAGACCGCGGTGCTCGCGGGTGCCCAGCGCCAGTTGACCTTGCCGTTGGTCGCGTCGATCGAGAAGACGTTGGCGTCGCCCGTGGTCACGTAGAGCTTGCCGTCGACCACGATCGGGAACGACTGCTGGCCGCGCTTGAGGGTCGGGTCGATCTTGAGGAAGTCGACCGTGAACAGGCGGCCGAGCTGGCTGACGTTGGTGACGTCGATCAAGCTCGCCGACGAGTGGCGATTCTGGTTCGCGGTGTTGCCCCAGCTTCCCCAGCCGACGTCCCCACTGTCGGCCGCGCTGGCGAGGCCGACAGTGACGGTGGCCCCCAGCGCGAGCGCCAGCCCTGTTAGTAGCGCGACGAGCTTACGGTGGGCCATCGGTTCTCCCCAGGGTGCAGTGACGTTCGCGGATGCTACAGCAGTCGTCGGGCACAGCCGTGCTCGTTCAGGTGCTCAGCGCCGGTTGCGCCGCCACAGCGCGAGGCCCAGCGGCAGCAGCGCCAACAGCGCCGGGTAGGGGGCGAGCGTCCGCACCTTCGTCGTCCGGCCGGCGGTCTCGGTCGGGCCGGTCTCGAGCAGCGCGCGCACCCGCGCGACGGCACCGCCCAGGTCGCCTTCCGCGAAGACGCTGCCTCCCGTGGCGCGCGCGAGCGCGTCGAGCTGGGACCTCGCCGTGCGGTCGGGCTGGTAGGCGCCCTCGCGTGCGCCGGTGGGGTCGAAGACTGCCTCGCTGCCCCGCCAGACGTGGATCAGGACGAGTGCGGTGGCGGGCCTGCGTGCGAGCACGCGCGACAGCTCGACCAGGTCGAAGGGCCGGCTCTCGCCGTCGGTCAGGACGATGAGCACGCGCTGCTTCGCCGACGGTGCGAACGTGCCGTTGCGTGCCACCTCGGCGAGCGGTGAGAGGGTTGTCACGCGTGCCCGGTCCTCGATGGGCGGCGGCTGTTCGCTGTCGATTGCAGTCGCGACCGTGCGCTCGAAGGCCGACCCGTCGGCCGAGGGGAGGAGATTGGGGAGGACGCGATCGGTGGCCGTGCCGACGCCGGTCGCGATGTCGGGCAGGTTGGCCCGCAGGCTGATGGCGGCCGCCTTTGCCCGCTGCAGGCGCGTGCGGCCGGTCGCGCTCGCGGCAGCGAGCATCGAGCGCGACGTGTCGATGAGAATGTAAGCCTGGGCATCGCTGCGGACGCGGCGGGCTGTCTCCCGCACCAGCGCCGGCTGGGCCGCGGTCACCCCGAGCAGCGCGCACACCGCCACGAGGCAGCCCGCGACGGCCAGGTCGCCGCCACCGGCGGGCGCTGCGAGGTTGAGGTGCAGGCGGAGCAGGCGCAGGCGGCGCCGGCCGAGCGCGAATGTCGCTACGGGCAGCACGGCCGCGATTGCGACGAGCGCCGCCCACGGGCTGAGGAACGTCAGGGTGGCAAGCATCCCCGGCTCAGTAGCCGCTTCCCGGCGTCCCGCCGCCGGCGCCGCGCTTCCCGGTCGGGTCGATGCCGGCCCCGGTGCCCGGCCCGACGCGCACGCCCTGAGCCGAGAACAGCCGCAGCACGAGCTCGAGGTTGAGCTTCGCGGAAGCGTTCGTCGGGTCGAGCCGGACGGCGTTCTCGAAGGCCGATACGCACGCCTCGGCCTGGCCCTGATCGACCGTCCCGCCCTGCGCGATGTCGCCGAAGGCCAGGATTCCCAGCAGGTCGCTGGCCTGAGACGCGCGCCGCCGGTCGGGCCCCGCTGTCACCGCGGCGAGCGCCTGTTCGACGGCGGCGCGCTGCGACTGCGTCACCGAGCCGGTGTCGAGCGTGCCCTCGACCCCGTCGAGCGAGCGGAAGCCCTGGATCGCGAGGCGTGCCTGCCGGTCGCCGGCGACCCCCAGCAGGCTCGCGGCCGCGCCGAACGGGAACACCGTCGTGGCCTGCCAGCCCGGTGCCGCCGGCGACAGGGCGAAGACGGCGTCGTCCCGGGCGAACGCGTCGCGCCAGGCGCGCAGGTCGTTGGCGAGCAGCGCCGCCCCGACCGCGAGCACTGCGAGCACGAGGGCGAGCCCGGCCAGGACGGTGCGGCCGGCCAGGAAGGTGCGGCCGGCCAGGAGCGTGCGCCCGGCTCGGAGCGTGCGCCGGAGGCCGCTCATGCCCTGCTCCCGGGGGCCCAGTCGAGGCGCAGGCTCCACCACTCGACGACGGCCAGCGTGCCCGCCACGAGGAGCGCGAGGGTGGCCAGCAGGAGCGGGAAGCGCGCCGAGACGACGTCTCTCGTGCTCGCCGCCGCCAGGTTGCTGGCGAGCACGAAGCGGTGCTGGCCGAAGATGCGCCGAAAGATCGCCTCGTCGCGGGCCGTCGGGTTGAGGCCGACCACGGTGAGCGCGATGCCGTCGCGGCGGTAGGCCTGGCCGATCGCCGTGAGGCGGGGGAGGTCGTTGGGGTCGTCGGCGAGGTCGCTGACGAGAATGACGGCCGGCCGCTGCGGGCGCTGGTCGACGGCGATCCGGTGGGCCAGCTCGAGCCCGGCCGCGACCTTCGTGCCACCGCTGAACGCGCTCTGCCAGGGGTTACGCGGGAGCGTCGGCAGGAAGCCCGGCCGAACCTGCTGCGGCAGCGTGAAGTAGCGGATGAGCGGGCGGAGGTTCTCGGCGGCCGTCCCCGGTGGCAGCGCCTGGTACGCCTGGTCGGAGAAGACGATGAGGCCGAAGCGGGCACGGCTGCGCGCAAGCGCTGTGAGGGTCGTCGAGATCCCGGTGTATGTCTCCTGCGAGATGCTCGCCGAGAGGTCGAGCGCGACGAGGGCGCTCGTGTCGCCCTGGGTCAGCCGGAGGGCGTGGACGGTCGGCCGGCGGGCCACGAGCACTGCGGCGACGATCAGTGCGACGAGCACGGCGGCCGCGGCGAGCAGGAGCGCCGTCGTCCTGCGGGCGTACGGACGGAGAGCCGCTGCGTCGGCGAGCGCGATCCTGCTCACTGCTCTACCCGTCCCTGTTCGACGGCGTCGACGAGCGCCGTGATCTCATGGGGCCCGGGCGTGGCCGGCGACCAGGCGAGGCGCGCGGCCGCGCCCGCTGCCGTCGCGTCGCCTCGCTCCAGGACGCGGGCCAGCAGGCTGAGAGCGCGGCGGCGGTCGGCGGCCGGGCGCAGCGTCGACGCACGCGCGAGCGCGAGCGCTCGACCGAGCTCGCCGAGGCGCGCCCGCGCCTGCCGGCGCTCGCGTGTGAACGACCTGACGGCGATCACTCCGGCCAGGAGCGCGCCCAGCCCGAGCAGCCCTGCCACGACCTCGAGCCACACCGCGACATGCCCCGGGCTCACCGGGAACGACGGGCCCGGCAGGCCGACCTCTCCCTGGAACGGCGGTGTTCCGGCGTAGGCGGCGGCGGCCGAGGCGCGGCCCGTGACCGTCACCTTTGGCCAGGCCTGCGTGACGACTGCGGTGCTGCCGTCGCGTAGCTTCGCCTCGACCCGCACCGGCGTCAGGGCCACGGTGCGCGAGCGCCCCGATGGGACGCAATCCTCGCCGATACAGGCGACCACGAGCCGGTAGCGCAGCACGGTCAGGCCGTCGCCGTCGCCGCCGTCGCCGACGGCGACGTGCGACACACGCGCGGGCTCGAGCTCGCTGAGCGGCGCCACTCCAACCGAGACGCGCACCGCGCGCGGGTCTACAGCACGCCGGTCGACGGTCACGTCCACCTCGCCACGCGCGGGATCGCCGAAGGCGATCGACGACGGCGTCAGCGACACCGTGACGGTGATTGGCGCTGCAGTGGCCACCGTGCCGACCGTGCCGCCCGCAGCGCCGGCGGCCAGAGCGAGCGCGCAGCCGAGCGTGGCCGCCGCTGCCACCAGGCGTGTCCGGCCTGCCGCTCCTGTCGCCCCCCGTTCCCTCATCGCAGCCACGCTCCCAGCCGGCGGGCCTCGGCCCAGCCGATGAACGCCTGGTCGACCTCGTGGCGGTCGCTCGTCCCCAGCAGGATGGGGTCGGCACCAACCCCGGTCAGCTCCTCCAGCAGGGTGCTCAGCCGCTCGCCGTTGTGGGTGCGGCGGGCCGCCGCCTCGCGTCGGCTCAGCCGGACGAGCTGGACGCCGCTCTGCCCGGGCTCGGCGACCGGGACGACGATCGAGCCGACCGCCGGGAAGCTCTGCTCCCACACGGGATCCTGGATGACGACCGGGACGACATCCCAGCCGCGGCCGACCGCGAGCAGCAGCGCCTCGGCGGGCAGCGGCACCAGGAAGTCCGAAAGCAGGAAGACGAACGAGCCGGTCGGCAACGTCGAGCGCAAGCGACCCAGGAAGAGCAGCGCCGCCTCGAGGCTGTCGTCGGGGGCGTCGAACGGCGTCCGTTGACCCTCCCGCTCGGTCGTCAGGTAAATGCCGTCGATCCGCGTGGGCGGGAGCCAGAACGGCTCGCCGCCGCGCGCGTCGAGCCCGGCGTAGTCGATCAGTGCGACATCGGTATGGGCCGCCGCCGCGCTCGCCGCGACCGCCGTCGCCGCGGCGAGCAGCGCGGCAGGCTTCGACAGCCACGGTAGCGTCTCGTCGAAGAGCCCCATGCCCGGCCGCCGGTCACAGACGATCACGACCCGTGGCGTCTCGTCGGCCGCGTGCTCACGCACGATGAAGTGATCCTGCCCGACGGCGGCCGAGATCCGGGCCGAGGCCCGCCAGTCGATGGTCGAGACCGGGTCGCCACGCTGGTAGTCCCGGGCGCTGATGATGTCGGAGCCGGGCCCGCGGCGACGGCTCGGCCGCTCGCCGAACGGCAGGCCGGTCAGCCGCCGGCGCGGTACGAGCGGGAAGGTCTGGCGGTCGCCGGCGCCCACGGCGCCTAGCCCGACGCTGGCGTGACCGGATCGGGGTGCGCGCTCTCCCAGTCGGGCTCGGGCGCCGGCGCGAGCGCGAGGCAGCGGGCCTGCACGAGGCCGAGAGCGGCGTCGCGGCCGAGCGTCCGCGTCTCCGCGTAGAACGAGGTCGTCAGCATCAGCCGGTGGCCGATGACCGGGAGGAACAGCTTCTCGACGTCCTCGGCGACGACGTACGGGCGGCCGTGCAGCAGCGCCCGGGCGCGCGCGATGCGCTCGAGGGCGAGGCTGCCGCGCACCGAGGCGCCGTTCGCGACGCCTTCCACCTCACGGGTCGCGCGCACGAGCGAGACGATCCACGACAGGATCAGCTCGTCGACGTAGACGTCCTCGGTTGCCCCCTGCAGCAGCCGGAGCTCGTCGGCCGAGATGGCCGGCGCGAGGCCCGCGAGCGGGTGTGTGTGCCGCTGCGCCGCCACGATCGCGATCTCCTCGTCGAGCGCGGGGAAGCCGAGCGCGGTCAGCAGCGCGAAGCGGTCGAGCTGGGCCTCGGGCAGCGGGAACGTGCCCTCCTGCTCGATCGGGTTCTCGGTGGCGATCACAAGGAATAGCGCCGGCAGCGGATGCGTCACACCGTCGACCGTCACCTGCCGCTCGGCCATCGCTTCCAGCAACGCCGACTGCGTCTTCGGCATCGCCCGGTTGACCTCGTCGACGAGGACGATGTTGGCGAAGATCGGGCCGGGCCGGAACTCGAACTCGCGCGTCCTCTGGTCGTACACCGAGAGGCCGGTGATGTCGGTGGGCAGGAGATCCGGCGTGCACTGGATGCGCGAGAAGGCCGCCCCCTCGATGCTGCCTGCGATCGCGCGGGCGAGCACGGTCTTCGCGGTGCCCGGCACGTCCTCCAGCAGCACATGGACGTTGCCGATCAGCGCCGCCAGCACCAGTGAGATCTCCTCGTGCTTGCCGCGGACGACGGTCTCGATGTTGCCGAGCAGGCGGACGGCGAGCGCCGTTCCCTGCTCGAAGCGATCCCCACCTCCACGCCCGGCCTGTTCCCTCACGAGCTCCATCCTAGCCCCATATCCCCGCCACTGGCAGGGCTGCCCGAAGCGTTCGGCGTGGCGCCGTGCGGTCATCGCACTGCTGCCATCGAGTCGCGCTGGCGGCGATGATCGGAGCCCGGGGTGGCGGTGCGTGGGTATAGTGAGCATCGTCGACGGCCGATCCCGGCGCAGCGGGCTGCTGCGGCAGTGCCTCCCGCAGGGCGTCGTCTTCACCGCCCACGGCCTGGCCTCCCTCGACAGGCGCTCGGCTCGCCGAAACCGTCCGAGCCCGTCGATCAACCCGTTATAACGATCGCATGAGAGCGCCCACAAGAACTCTGACAGCCCCGAGCGCGCCTCCTCCGGGCGTCGGCTGCCGTGGCGCTGACGCGCCGAGTCGAGGCGCGCGCAGCCGCCGGCGCGGGGCACTGCGCGGGCTCCTTGCCGGGGCGCTGCTGGCGTTGTTGCTTCCCGCGGCAGGGTCGGCGGGGCCGGCAGCTGGCGACTGGCCGCTCCACAACGGCAACCTGGCCTCGACCCGGGCCGCGGCGGGCTCAGGCATCTCCGCGGCCACCGTCGGCCGGCTGGAGGTCGCCTGGCGCCTGCCGTTCACGAGCCCGTCGGGCCTCGAGGGGATCTTCGCGAGCACGCCGCTCGTCGTGGGCGGAAGGGTCTACGCGCTCGACCTCAACAGCCGGCTCTACGCCGCCGACCTGCGCACGGGGCTCCTGCTGTGGACGCGCAGCTCGCACGCGCGCAACTCCGGGCCGAACGGCATCGGCTATGCCGGCGGGCGGGTCTTCGGCACCACCGACACCACCGCCTACGCCGTCGACGCGGAGACCGGCCGCCAGCTCTGGGCGAGGCGGCTCGCGAGCCGCACGGAGCAGTTCATCGAGGTCGCGCCGGTCAGTGCGGACGGGCGGGTGTACCTCTCGACGGTGGGCTTCCCGCCGGGCGGGCGCGGGGCGCTGTACGCGCTGGATGCGGTGACGGGCCGTATCGTCTGGCGGTTCGACACGATCAAGGGGCCGTGGGCGAGACCGCAGGCGGGTGGCGGCGGAGCCTGGTACCCGGCGTCGGTGGACGCCGACGGTCGCGTCTACGTGGGCACCGCGAACCCTGGCCCCTGGGGTGGCACCCCGGCCTTGCCAAACGGGGCGGCCTATGCCGGGCCTGCCCTCTACACCGACTCGCTGCTCGTGCTCGACGGCCGTACCGGCAAGCTGCTCTGGCACGACCAGGTGACGCCGCACGATGTGCGCGACTACGACTTCCAGGACTCGCCGATCCTGGCCAGCGTCCAGCGGGGCGGCCGTTCGGTCAGCGTCGTGATCGGCGCGGGCAAGGCCGGGCGCGTGATCGCCTGGGACCGTGCGACCCACCGGCGGCTGTGGGACGTCGAGGTCGGCGTGCACCGCAACGACCGCGGGCCGCTGCCACGAAAGGCCGTGGAGGTGTGCCCGGGGCTGCTCGGCGGGGTGGAGACGCCGATGGCCTACGCGGCCGGCCGCGTCTTCGTGCCCGTCGTCAACCTCTGCACGCGCGAGAGCGCCGTCTCGAACGCGCCGCTCGGTACCCTCGACGTGACGAAGGGCACCGGCGAGCTCGTCGCGCTCGACGCGGCGACCGGTCGGCGGCTCTGGCGCCGCGTGCTGCCGCAGCCGGTGTTCGGATGCGCGACCGTCGCCGGCGACGTCGTCTTCACGTCCACCTTCGACGGCCGCAGCTGGGGCTTCCGTACGAGCGACGGGAAGCTCGTCTGGCAGGCGCGCGCCCGCGCCGGCAGCAACTCGTGCCCGGCCGTTGCGGGGGACACCCTGCTCGTGGGTGCGGGCACCGGGCATCCGGCCCACCCGCAGCCGGTCCGCGAGCTGATCGCCTATCGGCTACGGTGACCGCCCGGGCTGGATACGACGTGAGAAAATGTTCAGCGGGGAAGCAGGAACGCCCGACCAGTAGTTGAATTTCTAAAGGTTTTGCTCTATTCTGCGCCGCCGTGCTGTCGTTTCGTCGACATCTGGCAGGGCTGCTCCTCGCCCTCGGCCTCGCCGCCGCGTTCGCAGTACCGGCTTTTGCCACGCCCAGCGAGCGGCGCGCCCTCGCCTCCGAGCGCTCTGTGCGGGCCGTCCAGGAGGGCCGGTTCGTGTGGCCGGCCGACGGCACGGTCTCATCGGGGTATGGGCCTCGCTGGCGCGGCTTCCATCCCGGCATCGACATCGGCATGCTCCGGTCGCTCGCCGTCCGCTCGGCAGCGGCGGGCGACGTGACCGCCGTCGGCTACCTCAGCGGCTACGAGGGCTACGGCCTGCTCGTGCTCGTCGACATCGGCAACGGGTACCAGCTGCTCTACGCCCACCTCTCGCGCGCCGCCGTGCGGGTCGGCCAGCGTCTCGACCCGAGCGATCCGATCGGCACGGCCGGCTGCACGGGCACCTGCGCGGGCACGCACCTCCACTTCGAGCTGCGCCGCTTCGGCCGCTTGGTCGACCCGACCCCGTTCCTGCCGTAGCCCGGCCCTCCTGACCCTCGCCCCGGCCCCGGCTGCTTCCGCCGCCGCTCCCGGTCGCCGACGGGCATCATGCAGGTGACACTGCGAGTCCGAGAAGGAGCCCGATGAGCACCATGAACCCCTACGACTTCCTCGACGTCGACGCGCTGCTGAGCGACGAGGAGCGGCTGGTGCGCGCGACCGCGCGGAGCTTCGTGCGCGACCGGGTGCTGCCGGACATCAACGAGTGGTTCGAGACGGGCACGCCGTACCCCAAGGAGCTGTTCCGGGAGATGGGCCGGCTGGGCATGCTGGGCATGCACCTCGAGGGCTACGGCTGCGCGGGCATGGGCGCGGTCGCCTACGGCATCGTCGCCGAGGAGATCGAGTACGGCGACGCCGCACTGCGCTCGTCGGTCTCGGTGCAGGGCTCGCTCGCGATGTTCCCGATCTGGAAGTTCGGCTCCGAGGAGCAGAAGCAGCGCTGGCTGCCGGGCATGGCCGCCGGCGAGATCTGCGGCTGCTTCGGCCTCACCGAGGCCGAGTCGGGCAGCGACCCCTCGAGCATGCGCACGCGGGCGCGGCGCGACGGCGCCGACTGGATTCTCGACGGCTCGAAGACCTGGATCTCCAACGGCACCATCGCCGACCTCGCGATCATCTGGGCGCGCACCGACGAGGGCATCCGCGGCTTCGTCGTCCCCACCGACACGTCCGGCTTCGAGGCGCGCGAGATACCGAACCGGATGTCGCTGCGCGCGAGCCGCGTCTCGGAGTTGAGCCTCACCAACGTCCGCCTGTCGGACGAGTACCGGCTGCCCGAGGTAACGAGCATGCGTGGGCCGCTCTCGTGCCTCAACGAGGCGCGCTACGGCATCATCTGGGGCGTCATCGGCTCGGCGCGGGCGTGCTTCGAGTCGGCGCTCGACTACTCGCAGCAGCGCGAGCAGTTCGGCAAGCCGCTCGCCGCCTTCCAGCTCACCCAGCGCAAGTTCGCCGACATGGTGTGCGAGATCTCGAAGGCGCAGCTGCTCGCCTTACACCTGGGCCGCATGAAGGAGCAGGGCACCGTCCGGCCCGACCAGATCTCGCTGGGGAAGATGAACAACGTGCGCGAGGCGCTGAAGATCGCCCGTGAGGCCCGCTCGATCCTGGGCGGCAACGGCATCGCGCTCGAGTTCCACATCATCCGCCACATGCTCAACCTCGAGTCGGTGTACACGTACGAGGGCACCAACGAGGTGCACACGCTGATCATCGGCAACGCGGTGACGGGCATCTCCGCGTTCGCATGACGCTGTGGTTTGACGACCTCGCGGAGGGCCAGGTGCTGGAAACCGGGCCCCGCGAGGTCGCCGAGGCCGACATCCTCGCCTTTGCCGGGCTCACCGGCGATCGCAACCAGATCCATCTCGACGGGCTCGCCCACGGCCTGCTCGTCGCGGGCATCTCGTCCGGCCTGCTCTTCGACCTCGGCCACTTCGGCGCGTCGACGCTCGCGCTGCTGGAGCTGAAGGAGTGGAAGTTCCTGGCGCCCGTGCGGGCCGGCGATACGGTGCGGGCGCGCTTCACGGTCGAGAGCCTGCGGCTCGCCTCTTCGGGCGGCAAGGGCGTCGTCGTGCGGCGGGTCGAGATCCTGAACCAGCGCGGCACCGTGGTGCAGGACGGACGCGCCTCGCTGCTGCTGGCCTGCCGGCCGCGCTAGGGTCCGCGCATGCTCTCAGACCCGGATCGCTACGCGCACGCGCCCATCGTCGGCCGCCCGCGCCTCGAATGGCCGGAGGGGAAGCGGCTCGCCGTGTGGATCGCGACGAACCACGAGTACTACGAGCTCGAGTCGCCCATCCGCCCGTATCGCAAGCCGTGGGCGCGCGTCACGCGCGACGTCCAGGCCTACTCCAACCGTGACTACGGCAACCGCGTCGGCATGTGGCGGCTGCTGGAGCTGATGGACGAGTACGACATCACCGGCTCGATCTCGTGGTCGGCGGCGCTGGGCGACCATCACCCGGAGACGACCGCCCCGTGGCTGGAGCGCGGCTGGGACTTCTTCTCGCACGGCATCTACAACACGCGCTACGCCTTCGGCATGAGCGAGGACGAGGAGCGCGAGATGATCGCGGACTCCTTCGCCACGATCAAGCGGCTCACCGGGCAGGAGCCCTCGGGCTACCTGTCGCCGGCGCTCACCTACACCGAGCGCACGTTCGACCTGCTGGCCGAGGCGGGCGTCAAGTACGTCTGCGACCTCTTCCACGACGACCAGCCGTTCCCGGTGAAAGTGCGCGACGGCCGGCTCATCTCGATCCCCTACACGCTCGAGCTGAACGACGTCTACGCGTACAACGTCTTCCTCTACCCGCCCGAGCACTACGGGCAGATGATCCGCGACCAGTTCGACACGCTGTACGAGGAGGGCAACGGGGGCGTGATGGGCATCGCCATCCATCCGTACCTCGTCAACCAGCCGCACCGGCAGAAGGCGTTCGAGGACGTGATCGCCTACATGCGCGGCTTCGACGACGTGTGGTGGACGCGCGGGGTGGACATCGCTGACTGGTACTACGACCACACCTTCGACGCGGCGCAGAAGGCGGTGGGGGCATGAGCGGCGGTGGGGCAGGGGCGGGCGGCGGGGCGCCCGAGGCGGGGCTCGGCCGCGACTACCTGACCTACCCGCACCGCTCGTACGGGATGGACCACACCCTGTACGAGTGGTCGCCGATCACGGCGCGGCCGAAGGTGCTGTGGCCCGGCGGCAAGGGCGTGGCGCTGATGGTGCTGGTGGCGCTCGAGTGGTTCCACTTCGACGCCGACGGCAAGCCGTTCCGCGTGGCCGGCTCGCCCACCAAGGAGTACCCGGACTTCCGCGACTGGACGTGGCGCGACTACGGCAACCGCATCGGCTTCTACCGCG
Source organism: Actinomycetota bacterium (assembly GCA_947445525.1). Classification (GTDB taxonomy): domain Bacteria; phylum Actinomycetota; class Thermoleophilia; order Gaiellales; family Gaiellaceae; genus CANFDS01. The sequence continues at coordinate 15,155 of CANFDS010000026.1, forward strand.
TCGCCGACGTGCTCGACGCCCACGGCGTGCGCGCCACCGCGGCGGTCAACTCGGATCTCGTGCGCAAGCGCCGCTCGGCGGTGGACGAGGCGAAGCGCCGCGGCTGGGAGCTGATCGCGCACGGCACGTCGTCGTCGGTGGTGCACCACGTGGACCTGCCCGAGGACACGGAGCGCTCGCTGATCGCCGAGGCGCTGACGGTGGTGGGCGAGGCCAACGGGGCACCGGTGCGCGGCTGGCTGTCGCCCGGGCAGAGCGAGTCGCGGCTGACCGCCGAGATCCTCGCCGAGCGCGGCGTCGAGTACCTCTGCGACTGGCCGAACGACGACGTGCCGGTGCCGTTCACGACGCCGGGCGGGCCGATCTGGTCGCTGCCGGTGACGAACGACCTGAGCGACGTCAACGTGATGCTCTCGATGCACCAGACGGCGCCCTCCTGGGCCGACCAGGTCGTCGCCGCCTACGACGTGCTCGAGAAGGACGCGGCGCGGCACGGGCAGGGGCGCATGCTGTGTCTGCAGGTGCACCCGTGGCTGATGGGCCAGCCGCACCGCATCCGGCACTTCCGCCGGGCGATCGCGGAGATGGCCGGGAGGCCGAGCTGCTGGTCGGCGACCGGCGGCGAGATCGTCGACGCCTACCGCGCGGCGACGGAGGCCTGACGTGGATCGCGAGCCGCGCTGACCGCATATCCGCACCTCTTCAGCCCGCTCGAGATCGGCTCGCTGCGGCTGCGCAACCGCGTCGTCCAGTCGGCGCACGGCAAGTACTTCACGGCCGAGGGGGTCGAGACCGGCCGCACGCTCGCCTACCAGGTCGACCGGGCAAAGGGCGGGGCCGGCCTGCTGATCACCGACAACCGGCTCGTCCACCCGTCCTCGGTCGCGGGGTTCTCGCGCGTGTCGGCGTACCAGTACCGCGAGGAGGCGGTCGACGCCGACCGGCGCGTCTGCTCCGCGGTGCACGAGCATGGCGCGGCCATCGTCGCCCAGCTCTCGCACTACGGCGCGAAGGGCGCCAGCGACGGCTCCGACGACCTGCGCGTGCTGTGGGCGCCGTCGGCCGTGCGGGCCGCCGCGTTCAACGAGACGCCGCAGCCGATGGAGCGGGAGGACATCGCGGAGGTGGTCGAGGGCTTTGCGCGCTCGGCAGAGCTGTCGCAGCGCGCCGGCTTCGACGGGGTCGAGGTGCACTTCGCGCACGGCTACCTGCTGCACCAGTTCCTGTCGCCGCTCTTCAACCTGCGTACCGACGAGTACGGCGGCTCGCTCGAGAACCGGCTGCGCTTCCCGCTCGCCTGCGTGGCGGCGGTGCGCGAGCGTTGCGGGCCCGGTTTCGTGGTGGGCGTGCGCGTGAGCCTCGACGACTACGCGGCGGGCGGCCTCGGTGGCGACGACGCGATCGCCGTCGCGCGCGCCCTCCGCGCGGGCGGGCAGGTCGACTACCTCAACGTCACCGCGGGGACGAGCAACATGGGCTGGGCGGTCGCCCCCTCGGACATCGGCGACGGCTGGCTGCTGGACAGGCAGCGCGCGCTGAAGGAGGCCGTCGGCGGGCTGCCGATGCTGGCCGTGGGCGGCATCGTCGAGCCGGCCCAGGCCGAGGAGCTCGTCGCGTCGGGCCAGGCCGACCTCGTCGCGCTGATCCGCGCGCAGATCGCCGACCCGGAGTGGGCGAACAAGGCGCGCGACGGGCGCGAGAGCGAGATCGTGCGCTGCATCCGCTGCAACCAGGGCTGCGTCGGCCGGGCGACGCGCGGGCTGCCGATCTCCTGCGCGGTCAACCCGGCCGCGGGGCGCGAAGCGCTGTTCGGCATCGGCACCCTGCGGCCCGCGGCGTCCCCGCGCCGCTTCCTCGTCGTCGGCGGCGGGCCGGCCGGCCTGAAGGCCGCCGCCACCCTCGCCGAGCGCGGGCACCGGGTGACGCTCGTCGAGCGCCAGGCCGAGCTGGGCGGGCAGCTGCGCCTGCTGGGGCGCACGCCCTCGCGCGAGACGTTCGGCCGGCTCACCGAGGATCTCGCGGGCGCGCTCGCCCGGCACGGGGTGGAGGTGCGCCTTGGCACGGCGGCGACGCAGGCGCTGGTGGACGAGCTCGACCCGGCCGTCGTGGTCGTCGCCACGGGCGCCCGCGCGCGCCGCGACGGCTTCTGCCACGGGCTGCCGCACATCCCACGCCTGCGCGGTGCCGACCAGGCGAACGTCGTGACGCACTGGGACGTGATCGCCGGCACGGCCGAGGTCGGGCACCGGGTCGTCGTCCTCGACGACGACGGCACCCGCGCCGCCGCCGGCGTCGTCGAGCTGCTGCTCGACCAGGGCCGCGAGGTCGAGCTGGTCAGCCGTTTCGCCACGCTCTTCCCTCTCAGCACCAACCCGGCCGACGCCGCCTTCCTGCCGGCACGCCTCGTGCAGAAGGGGCTGCGCTGGCGCCTCTACTCGTGGGCGCTCGGCGTCGAGGGCGGCACAGTCACGCTGGTCGACCTGCTCGGCGGTGGCGAGGAGACCGTCGAGGCCGACACCGTCGTGCTCGCCCTGCCGGCGGTCGCCGACGCTGCGCTCTACCACGAGCTGAAAGCCGCCAGCCGCCCCGTGCACCGCATCGGCGACGCGGTCGCACCGCGGCGCATCGACCACGCGCTCTACGAGGGCATGCTGGCCGGCCGCGAGCTGTGGAGCTGGCAGGAGCGCGCCCTCGACCCGGGCGCGCTCGAGCGCTGGAGCTGAGTAGGCGCTACTCGGGGTCGGGCCCCATCACGACCGTGCTGATCGACCGCCGGATCTCGGTGACCGGCAGGTCGGCCGCCGCGGCGTGGTCGCGGATCGCCTGCTCGCTCGACGCCTGGTAGATGCAGACGGTGCCGAGGCGGCCCGACTCCTCGGGCACCACGTAGCTGCGTACCCAGCTGATGTCGGCGGGGAACTGCGAGTCGGCAACGGCCTTCGACCGCTCTGCCGCGAGGCCGAGCTCGTTCGTGTCCTGCCAGCCATCGCGTCGTAGGACGACGTACAGATCCATGCGAAACCTCCAGGGGCGATTCAGGGCACGAGCGTGCCTGTCTTCTACCAGAGCTGCGGCTGCTCCACCGCGAACGAGACGTCCGAGAGCGGCAGCTGCGACATGCCGCCGTCGGCGCGGCGCAGCACCGGCATGACCTCCTCGGCGAACACGCGCATCTGCTCCTCCACCTCGGCGCTCTCGAAGCCGTTCGTCTCGAAGTAGCAGTTGAACGCGAAGTCACCGCCGCCGCCGAGGATCTCGCGCGTGCGCATGATCTCCTCGATCACGTAGTCGACCGTGCCGACCAGGGCGACCTTCTTCTCGACGACCAGTTCGGGGTTGACGCGGTTGCGCAAGTCGACCGGCGGGTCGCCCGCCTCGGCCAGCGCGAAGGCGAAGCCGAACGAGCCGTACCAGTCCCACTGCATCTGCAGGCCGGTCATGAACTTCTCGCGGTTGCCGACGCCCTTGTCCACGATGTGCACCCAGCGCCCGGCGGCGCAGCCGCGCTTGCGCTGCGCGTCGTACGGGTACTTGAACTCGCCCAGCCCGAGCCGGTCGGGCCAGCCGGCCTGCTCGGCCTCGTCGTAGTAGGCGTCCACGGCCTTCTTCATGCGCGCGTTCGGCTCGGCGACGAAGTAGCCGTTGATGCCCTGGCGGGCCGACCAGCGGATCGAGCGCTCCGAGGTGGAGGGCTCCCAGATCTGCGGGTGCGGCTTCTGCACGGGCTGCGGGTACACCGAGATCTCCTTGAGCCGCGTCGCGGTGGCGACGATCGGGATGCCGCCCGTGTACATGTCCGGCTGGCCGACGTCGAGCACCTGCTCGAGCGTGCGGCCGACGTCGGGCTGGCTGAAGTACGCCATCGTCACCGGGTGGTGCCAGCGCGTGTACGTCGGCGGCAGCGTGAAGAACTCGCCGTGGTGCGAGAACGACGGCTCCGTCATCGCCTTGATCAGGATCTCGTAGGCCTCGTGGAAGAACGAGCGGTTGCGCTCCTGGTCCTGGATCGTCGCGCCCATCACGCCGCCCAGCGTCTCGGCCTCGCGCGGCTGGTAGCCGCGGCCGACGCCGATCTCGACGCGCCCGCCGCTGACGATGTCGAGGATGGCGATCTGCTCGGCGAGGCGCAGCGGGTGGTGCCAGGGCAGGATGTTCGCGTTCTGGCCCAGCCGGATGCGCTTCGTATTCGTGGCGATCGCCATCTCGGTGAACAGCGGGTTCGGGCTGAACTCCGGCCCCTCGGGCTGGAAGTGGTGCTCGGTGAGCCAGAAGTACTCGTAGCCGAGCCGGTCGGCGACGATGCCCTGGCGGATCTGGTCGAGCAGCGTCTGGCGGCGGATCTTCTGCGTCGTCGGCAGGTCGACGGCGTTGACGTAGAGGCCGTTGACCTCCGTTGCCGGCAGGTGGCTGGCGCCGTTCTGAAAGATGCCGAACTCGATCACTGATCCCCCGATCGTCGCCGTGTCGGCCAATCGTACGGCGGTAGCGCGTGCGGGTGCAACCTGCACCCCAACCCGGGCCTGTGCCGCCCACGGTGCGCGGCCGCTTGTGCCAGCGGTCGCGGACGGTCTAGACTCGCCCGTCTCGTCGTACACCTAGGAGGAGGAACCGCATGACCGTTTCGAGACGTCGTGTCAGAGTCGGGTCCGCGTTGCTCGCGGCCATCGTGTCGGTGGTCGCTGTCGCGGCCGCCCAGGCTGCGCCGTCGCAGCGGGCTGCGCTGCCCGACCTGGCGTACGCCGAGGCGCAGGTGGACAAGTTCCATGCCGTTCCCAGGTGGAAGTCGCCCGGTGCGGCGATCGACGCGAGCAAGGCGAAGGGCAAGACGATCTTCATCGTCCCGATCTTCTCGGCACTGCCGTACCAGCAGCTCCTCAACGGCGGCGTGAAGGCTGCGGCGAAGGCCGTCGGCATCACCGTCAAGGAGCAGACGAACCAGGGCTCGCCGGCGCAGTGGGCCCAGGGTGTCGAGCAGGCGATCGCCCAGAAGGCCGACCTGATCGCGCTGATCGGCGCTCCCGACCCCAGGCTGATCCAGCCGCAGCTGAAGAAGGCCAAGGCGGCCGGCATCCCGGTAGTGGTGGGCAACCTCGTCAACGAGGGAACCCCGGCGTTCGACAACGTGTCGGCCCGCATGGACATGGCCTCGCAGGCCACCCAGCGCGTCGCCGCCGACTACACGATCGCCTACACCAAGGGCACCGCCAACACGCTGATCATCACCGCCAACGAGGTGAACCCGTCGAAGGGCCTCGTCGCGGCGATCGAGGACGAGTACGCGAAGGTGTGCGGCCCCGGCTGCAAGACCACCGTCGTCAACGTTCCGCTCGCACAGTGGTCGACGAAGATGCAGAGCACGGTGCAGGCCGCCCTCACCGCCGATCCGAAGATCACCTTCGTCCATCCGATCTACGACGGCATGACGACGTTCGCTGTGGCCGGCATCAAGGCCGCCGGCGCCCTCGACCGCGTCAAGCTCGGCACCGTCGACGGCTCGGACTTCGTGCTCAAGATGATCCAGCAGAAGGCCGACAAGGGCCTCGTCCTGTTCGACATCGGCTACAGCCTCGACTGGCACGGCTGGGCCGACATGGACGTCATCCTGCGCATCCTGCTCGGCCAGCCGGCTCCCGCGACGCAGAACCTGCCGCGCCGCATCTTCGACGCCTCGAACATCGGCGCCACCGGCACCCCGCCGTCGCCGCTCAAGGGCTACGGCGCCACCTACATCGCCGGCTACTCGAAGCTCTGGGGCCTCACCAAGTAGCGATGGCCGCCGTCCCGACGACACCTGCGCTCCGCATCACGGGGCTCTCGAAGTCGTTCGGGGGCGTACGCGCGCTCGACCGCGTCGACCTGACCGTCCTCCCCGGGGAAGTCCACGGGCTCCTCGGGGAGAACGGCTCGGGCAAGTCGACGCTGATCAAGATCCTCAACGGCTTCCACGAGCCCGACGAGGGCGAGCTCGAGGTAGGCGGGGTGGCCGTGCCGCTGCCCCTCCACTCCGGGCAGTACCGCACGCTGGGGCTGTCGTTCGTCCACCAGGATCTCGGGCTGATCCCGTCGCTGACGGTGGTCGAGAACCTCCGCATCACCGACCTCGACCGGGTCGGTAGGCCGTGGCACGTGTCGTGGGCGAGCGAGCGGCGCCAGGCCCGCAAGGTCTTCGAGCGCTACGGGCTGGCGATCAGGCCCGAGGCCGTCGTGGCCAGCCTCTCGCCGATGGAGCGGGCCACCCTCGCCATCGTCCGCGCCGTCGAGAGCATGCGCGGGTCGTTGCAGGGCGAGCACATCGGCGGCGGCGTGCTCGTGCTCGACGAGCCGACCGTGTTCCTGCCGCAGGCCGGCACCGAGCAGCTGTTCCAGCTCGTGCGCGACATCGCGGCCGCGGGGTCGTCGATCATCCTCGTCTCGCACGACCTCGACGAGGTGCGCGAGCACACTGACCGCATCACCGTGCTGCGTGACGGGCGCACCGCCGGCACGGTCGTCACCGGCGAGACCTCGAAGGCGTGGCTGGTCGAGCTGATCATCGGTCGCTCGCTGATCGACCTCGTCGCCGAGCACCGCGACCTGGCCGGCCGCCGCGTGGCCGCCTCGATCAGCGGGCTGGCGGGCGGCCGCATCGAGGACGTCTCGCTCGACCTGCACGAGGGCGAGGTGCTGGGGATCGCCGGCCTGGCCGGGTCGGGCCTCGAGGATCTGCCGTACCTCGTGTGCGGCGCCCGGCCGGCCCGCAGCGGGCGCCTCCACGTCGAGGGCCGCGAGCGCGACCTCGACCTCACCTCGATCGCCCCGGGCGACGCGCTGCGCGTCGGGCTCGCGCTGCTGCCCGCCGACCGCCAGCGCGACGGTGCCATCGGCTCGCTCTCGGTCGTCGACAACGTGACGATGCTGACCCTGCCCCGCTACTTCGAGGCGGGCGCGCTGCGCCGCGGCCGGATGGGCGCCGATGCGCGCGCCCTCGCCGCCGAGTACGACGTGCGCCCGCCCGATCCGACGCTGCGCTACTCGGCGCTCTCGGGTGGCAACCAGCAGAAGGCGATGCTGGCCAAGTGGATGCAGACAAAGCCGCGCGTGCTGCTGCTGCACGAGCCGACGCAGGGCGTCGACGTAGGCGCGCGCCAGCAGATCTTCGGGATGATCCGTGACGCCGCGGCGGGCGGCATGTCGGTGATCTGCTGCTCGTCCGACTACGAGCAGCTCGCGGCGATCTGCGACCGTGTGCTGGTGCTCGGGCTGGGCCGCATCGTGCGTGAGCTGACGGGCTCCGAGGTGACGAAGGAGCGGATCACCGAGCAGTGCTATCACAGCGTGGAGCTCGCCCTGGAGCTGCTGCGCGCGACGGAGGTGCACGGATGAGCTTCAAGGGCCTGCGGCGGCGCGTCGACCTCTCCCCGGCTGCGGTGGCAGCGGGCCTGGCCGGCCGAGCGCGCGCCAACCCTGCCGACGTGGTGCAGCGCATCGCGCTCCCGCTGGCGTGGGGGGTGCTGATCATCCCTTTCAGCATCATGCGGCCCGACACGTTCCCGACGGTGCTCAACTTCTCGGGCATCTTCGGCATGCAGGCCGTGCTCGTCGTGCTCACGCTCGCGATCCTGATCCCGCTGACCGCGGGTGACTACGACCTCTCGGCGGCGTCGGCCCTGACGTTGTCGAGCATGACGCTGGCGCTGCTCAACGTGAACTACCACTGGCCGATCGGGGCCGCGATCGTCGCCGCCGTCGTGGTCGGCACGGGCGTCGGCATCGTGAACGGCGCCATCATCGTGATGTTCGGGATCGACCCGTTCATCGTCACCCTGGGCACGGGGACGTTCTTCGCCGGAATCACCTACTGGATCTCGGCCTCCGAGACGATCTCGGGCATCTCGCAGAGTCTCGTCGGCCCGGTGTACGACAGCCGCTTCCTCTCGATCCCGCTCGGCTTCTACTACGGCGTGGCGCTGTGCGCCATCCTCTTCTACGTCTTCGAGTTCACGCCCAGCGGCCGGCGGCTGCTGTTCGTGGGCCGTGGCCGCTCGGTGTCGCGGCTCTCGGGCATCTCGGTGTCGCGGGTGCGGCTCGCCGCATTCGTGGCCTGCGGCACGCTCGCCGGCTGCGCCGGCGTCCTCTACGCGGGTACCCTCGGCGCCGCCGACCCCAGCTCCGGCGCGAATTTCCTGCTGCCGGCCTACGCCGCCGCCTTCCTCGGCGCGACGAGCATCCTGCCGGGCCGCTTTAATCCGTGGGGGGCGATCATCGCCGTGTACTTCCTGCAAACGGGCATCACGGGCCTGCAGCAGATGGGTGTCGAGAACTTCGTGCAGCAGCTGTTCTACGGCGGCGCCCTCGTGCTCGCGGTGGTGCTGTCGCAGGTGGCGCAGCGGCGCGAGAGCCGCGGCGCCGGTGACTGACTAGGCTTCGCGCCGTGGAGATCCGCTGGGACTGGATCGAGCGCCATCGCGGCGAGATCGAGAGCGCGACGCTCGGGCATTTGAAGCTCACGGCGATCTCGCTGGCGATCGCGCTCGCCGTGGCGCTGCCGCTGGCGCTGGCCGTCCGTGGCCGTCGCATCGCCTCGGCCGCACTGCTCTCGCTCGCGGGCATCCTCTACACGATCCCGTCGATCGCCCTCTTCGGCATCCTCGTGCCGCTGATCGGCCTCGGCAGCTGGCCGGTCATCATCGGCCTCGTGGTCTACGCGCAGCTGACGCTGGTGCGCAACACGCTCGTCGGGCTCGCGGCTGTGCCGGCGCCCGTGCGCGAGGCGGCCGAGGGGATGGGACTGACGCCGCGCCAGGTGCTGCTGCGCATCGAGCTGCCGCTCGCGATCCCGGCAATCGTCGCGGGCATCCGCGTGACGACCGTGACGGCGATCGGCATCGCCACCGTCGGCGGCCTGGTCGGCGGCGGCGGGCTCGGGCAGATCATCGTGGACGGGGTGCGGCGCGACTTCCCGACGCTGATCGTCGTGGGCGCGGTGTGCACGACGGCGCTGGCGGTGGCGCTCGACCTCGCGCTGGTGCTGGCCGAGCGGCTCAGCCAGCCGTGGCTGCGGGCGGGGAGGGCGGCGTAGCCGTGCACACCCTCGTCAACACGTTCAACTGGTGGAGCGACAACCGCGGGCGGATGGGCGGCGCGCTCGTGACGCATGTCGAGCTCACCGTCGTCAGCCTGGCGCTGGCCGCCGTGCTGGGCACTGCGCTGGGGGTGCTGGCGGCCCGGGTCGGCTCGGTGCTGGGCTTCGCCGTGGTGCAGCTTGCGAACCTCGGCCGCATCGTGCCGAGCCTGGCGATCCTCGCGCTGGCGCTGCCGCTCGTCGGCGTGGGCTTCACGCCGTCGGTGATAGCACTCGTCGCCGTGGGCACGCCGCCGATCCTCGTCAACACCTATGCCGGCGTGTGCAACGTCGATCGCGCCGCGCTCGAGGCCGCCCGTGGGATGGGCATGAGCGGGCGTCAGGTGCTGCGCCTGGTGCAGCTGCCGCTGGCGCTGCCGCTCGTCGTGGCGGGCGTCAGCACGGCGGCCGTGCAGATCGTCTCGACGGCGACGCTGGCCGCGCTGATCGGAGGTGGCGGCCTCGGCGAGATCGTGTTCAACGGCATCGCGACGATCCGCAACGAAATCATCCTGGCCGGCGTGCTGCCGATCGCGGCGCTCGCGCTGCTCGTCGAGGGGCTGTTCCGGCTGGTGAGCCGGTTCGGGACTCCCCGCGGCTTACGTTTCGTTTGACCATGTAAGCCATCACCGACACAGGGGGACACATGTCTCGCACGCTGCTCCGCCGTCTACCGCGCCTCGCGGCGCTCCTCGTCACCGTGGCCACCGCCGCTGTCGCTGCCGCCAGCGCCGCCGCAGCTCCGGCCGCCCCCGCCGCCGGTGGCACGATCACGATCGGATCGAAGGACTTCACCGAGCAGTTCGTCGTGGGCGAGCTCTACGCGCAGGCACTCCAGGCTGCCGGCTTCAAGGTCAAGAAGAAGCTCAACCTCGGCTCGACGACGATCACCGACGCCGCCCTGCGCAAGGGCGACATCGACCTCTACCCCGAGTACACCGGGACGATGTTCCTGTACGTCTGCAAGCTCCCTTACACGCCGGGCCTGACGTTCGCGAAGCTGTTCGCGAAGGATCAGGCGTGCTACGGCAAGCGCGGCCTCGAGCTGCTGCCGTCGGCGAAGTTCAACGACGGCAACGCGATCGCCTGCACCGCCGCGTACGCGCAGAAGAACAAGCTGAAGACGCTCTCCGACCTGGCGAAGGTCGCCGCGAAGACCCGCTACGCGACCATCGCCGAGCAGCTCACCGCGCCCAACGGCGTCCCGTGGCTGAAGAAGCACTACGGCATCTCGTTCGGACAGACGAAGACGTACGACGTCGGCCTGCGCTACGTCGCGCTCAAGCAGGGCGCCGGCGACTGCGTCTACGCGTTCGGCACCGACCCGCAGATCGCCGACCTCAAGCTCGTCGTGCTGCAGGACGACAAGGCGATCTGGCCGTTCGACCACGCCACCCCGATCGTCCGCAAGGGCTGGCTGAAGACGCAGGACCCGAAGGTCGGCCAGACGATCGCGAAGGTCAACGCGCTGCTCGAC
>CANFDS010000027.1 GCA_947445525.1 Actinomycetota bacterium
CCTCGATCAGCTTCTGGTGGCGGCGCTGGACCGTGCAGTCGCGCTCGAAGAGGTGGACGACGTTCCCGTGCGCGTCGCCCAGCACCTGCACCTCGACGTGGCGCGGGTCCTCGAGGTACTTCTCCACGTAGACGTCGCCGTTGGCGAAGAAGCGCTCGCCCTCGGTGCGCGACTGCTCGAAGGCGGCGATCGCGTCGTGCTCGCCGTAGGCGACGTGGAAGCCCTTGCCGCCGCCGCCGCCCGAGGTTTTGAAGGCGACGGGGAAGCCGATCGAGCGCGCCGTGTGCAGAGCCTCCTCGGCCGAGCCGAGCGCCGCAGTCGTACCCGGCACGACCGGGACGCCCGCCTCCTCCATCAGCTTGCGGGCCTCGGTCTTGATGCCCATCTTCTCGATCGCCTCGGGCGGCGGCCCGATCCACACCAGGCCGTTCTCGCCGCACTCGCGCGCGAAGCCGGCGTTCTCGCTGAAGAAGCCGTAGCCGGGATGGACGGCCTCGGCGTCGCTCTCGCGCGCCGCCCAGAACAGCCGCTCGCGGTCGAGGTAGCTCTTGCCGACCGGTCCGGGCCCGAGCAGCACGGCCTCGTCGGCGAGCCGGACGTGCGGGGCGGCGGCGTCGGCCTCCGAGTAGACGGCTACCGAGCCGATGCGCAGCTCGCGCAGCGTGCGGATGATGCGCACGGCGATCTCGCCGCGGTTGGCGATCAGCACCTTGCGGAAGGGGCGCCCGGCGGCGCCCGCCCCGCTCACGCCTCCACCCCGAAGGCCGGCATGACTTCCCGCGCAAACAGCTCGACCGACTTCATGGCTGCGCCCGCTTCGAGCCCGGGCAGGTGCATCCAGTTGACGAACTCGGTGACGCCGAGTTCGTCCTGGTAGCGCTTCAGCTCGTTGTAGGCGAACTCGGGGGTGCCGATGATGTAGCGGCCCTTGAAGTTGGCGAAGTCGACGTCGTGCTTGTCGGTGACGAGGTTGCCGGCGTCGTCGCGCAGCTCCCGCTCACCGGCCGCCGACTTGGCGCCGTACAGCTCGCGGAAGAGGTAGGTGACGGCAGGCCCGGCCAGCTCCTCGGCCTTGGCCTGCGTCTCGGCGACGAACACCTCGCGGCCGAGCGGCAGCTCGGTCGGCGTCCAGCCGGCCTCGGCGCAGGCCGCGCGGTAGATGGCCAGGTGCTCCTTCAGCTCGGCCATGCCGTGGCGCGGCGATGGGTAGAGCACGCCGTGCCGCCGTGCCGCCTCGGCCAGTGACTTCGGGCCGGAGAGGCCATACCAGATGGGCGGGTGCGGCTTCTGGATCGGCTTGGGGTTGACGAACGAGCCCTCGGCGACGCGGTAGAACTCGCCGTCGAAGCCGAAGCTCTCTTCCGTCCACGCCTTCTGCATCAGGTCGATCGCCTCCCAGAAGCGGCGCGTGCGCTCCGGCCTCGGGATGTCGTGCGCGGCGAACTCCTCGCTCACGTAGCCGGGCGCGACGCCGAAGGTGAACCGCCCGTTCGAGAGCGCGTCGAGCACAGCCACGTCCTCGGCCAGCCTGAGCGGCGCATACAGCGGCACGAGCAGGACGCCGGTGGCGATGCGCATCGTGCGGGTCACCGCGGCGGCGGCCGCCATCGAGACGAGCGGCGACGGGCACAGGCCATCACGCTGCACGTGGTGGCTCACCTGCACCGCCGACGAGTAGCCGAGCTCCTCGGCGCGCGGCAGGCAGTCGAGCATGTCGCGGTACGGCTGGTGCCACGAGCGGCCGCTGCCCGGCGGCACCTGGTGGCTGAACATCAGTCCGAAGCGCATGGCAGGGCTCCTCTTCTCGCCGGCGTGGGGTCAGTTGACGAGCGGTGCGACCGCGCAGCCGCAGGCCTCGACCTCGGCGCGCACCGACTGCGTCAGCTCGATCGCGTTCGGCCCGTCGCCGTGGATGCACACGCTCTCGGCCTGCACCGGCACGAGCGTCCCGTCGGCGGCCAGCACGACGCCGTCCTCGATCCAGCGGCGGATCTGCGCGCGGGCCCTGACGAGGTCGGCCGGCACCTTCTGGCGCTGCAGGATGAGCGAGCCGTCGGCGCGGTACTCGAGGTCGACGTACACCTCGTGCACGACGCGCACGCCGGCCTTGCGCGCCTCGCGCGGCAGCGACGCGTCGGTGAAGTCGGGCCAGTAGATGGCGGGGCGCGGCATCAGGTCCTTCACCGCCTGCACGACGGCAGCGGCGAGCTCGTCGTCGTCGCGGAGGATGGTGTAGAAGGCGCCGTGCGGCTTGACGTGGTGCAGCTCGAGGCCGCGCGACTCGGCCACCGACTTGAGCGCACCGGCCTGGTACAGCACGTAGGCGTAGCCGTCCTCGGGCGTGATCTTCATCACGCGGCGCCCGAAGCCGAGCAGGTCGGGCAGCCCGGGATGCGCGCCCACGGCGACCCCGTTCGCCTTGCAGGTCTCGACGGTGCCGATCATCGTGATCGGGTCGCTCGCGTGGAAGCCGCAGGCGACGTTGGCGGCGGTGATCAGCGGGATCAGGGCCGTGTCGTCGCCCATCGTCCAGTTGCCGAAGCTCTCGCCCAGGTCGGAGTTGATGTCGATGTTGCGCATGGGAGCGATTCTCGCAGCAATGCGCGGGCGGCGGCGGCCCTTGCCCGTCGATACGATCCGCTCAACCCGATAATGAGGAGCAGTGGTAATCGTGAAGTCCCAGTACCTGATCGACGCACGTGAGCAGCACGTGGCGCGAGGGGCCACGAACCCGCGGCTGACCGTCGCCAGCGCCGACGGTGCCGTGATCACCGATCTCGACGGCAAGCGCTACCTCGACTTCGTCGGCGGCATCGGCTGCCAGAACCTCGGCCACAACCCGAAGGCCGTCGTCGCGGCGATCCACGAGCAGGTGGACAAGTTCCTCCACCAGATGAACATGGTCGCCACGTACGACTCCTACGTCGACGTGTGCCGCAAGCTGAACGAGGTGTCGCCGTGCGCGGGCCCGTCGAAGAGCTTCCTCACGAACTCCGGTGCCGAGGCCGTCGAGAACGCGGTCAAGATCGCGCGCTCCGCCACCGGCCGCCCGGCTGTCCTCGTCTTCGACCGCGCCTTCCACGGCCGCACGTTGCTGACGATGACGATGACCGCGAAGATCGTCTACAAGAAGACGTTCGGCCCGTTCGCGCCCGAGGTGTACCGGGCGCCGGCGCCGTACCCGTACCGCGGCATCAGCAGCGACGACGCGATCCGGGGGCTCGAGTTCCTCTTCAAGGCCGAGGTCGATCCCGAGAGCATCGCGTGCGCCGTGCTCGAGCCGGTGCAGGGCGAGGGTGGTTTCCTGCCGATGCCGCTCGACTACATCCCGCGGCTGAAGGAGGTGCTCGACCGCTACGGCATCCTGCTCGTCGCCGACGAGATCCAGTCGGGGTGCGGCCGCACCGGCTCGATGTGGGGGATCGACCACTACGACGTGCAACCCGACCTGATCACCGTCGGCAAGACGCTCGGCGGCGGCCTGCCGCTGGGTGCTGTCACCGGGCGCGCCGAGCTGATGGACGCGCCGCACCCGGGCGGGCTGGGCGGGACGTTCAGCGGCAACCCGGTGTCGTGCGCGGCCGGCTCGGTCATCCTCGACGAGCTGCGCCGGCCCGAGACGATGGAGATGGCGCGCCAGCTGGGCGACAAGCTGCGCGGCGGCCTCGAAGATCTGCGGCGGGTGGACGAGGTCGGCGACGTGCGCGGCATCGGGCCGATGCTGGCGGTCGAGCTGGTGAGCGACCGGGCGAGCAAGGCGCCGGCCAGCGAGCTCGCCGGCCGCGTGCTGTCGGAGGCCTTCGACCGTGGGCTGCTGCTGCTGGGCTCCGGGATCTACTCCAACGTCGTCCGCTTCCTGCCGCCGCTCACGCTCACCGACGACGAGCTCGGGCAGGGCCTCGAGATCTTCGAGGAGAGCATGGTCGCGGCGGGCGCGACCCGGAAGTAGCGGGGCGGGGCGGGGGCGAGCGAACGTGCGCGAGGACGACGAGCCCGACGCGGGCCTCAAGCGCCTGCTGGACGCGCGGGACGCGGGTGACCTGGACGTCCTGCTGGAGACGCTGCGCAGCGACCCCGAGTACGCGCACGTCGCGGCGCGGCTGCTGGCGCACGCCGGCGAGGCGCGGGCGGTGCCGCTGCTGGTCGAGCTGCTCGACAGCGGCCGGGCGAGCGCGCGGCTGGCGGCGGTGCGGGCGCTCGCGGCGCTCGGGGCGCCCCCGGACGCGCGGGCGCGGCTGACCGAGATCGCCCTCGCCGACCCGCAGCCCTCGGCGCGGGAGTGGGCGTGCGTGGCGATCGGCGGCTACGGCGATGGCGAGGCGTCGCGCGTCTTGCTCGGCCTGCTCGCCGACCCCGTGCGGGCCGTGCGCCTGGGCGCCGTGCGCGGCCTCGTCGCGATAGGCGACCCGGCGGCGATCGAGCCGATCCTGGCGTCGCGGCCGGGCCCGCTGCGACATCCGGGCGACTGGCTGCTCAGCCGCGAGCCGCTGAAGCTGGCGGTGGCGCGTTTGGAGCGGCGGCGGGCGCAGGTGGCGGCGGCGTAGCGGGCGCTTCCGCGGGCACGTTCCCACCCCGTGACGTACCATCGCCCCGCGCCCCCGATCCTCGCCGATCGGGGGCGCAACGAATTCGACACCGCAACCGGCCCGGCCGCTCGTCCGGGCGTGAGGAGACGCTTCGTGGGCTGGATCGTCGGCTGTGACACGGGAGGCACGTTCACCGACTTCTTCGCGGTGAGCGAGACGGGCGAGGCGCGCGTCACCAAGGTGCCGTCGACGCCGCCCACGTTCGACATCGGCGTGGTCGAGGGGTTGAAGGCGCTCGGCATCGCGCCGGCGGACGTGGACACGCTGTTCCACGGCACCACCGTCACCACGAACGCGGTTATCACCAAGCGCGGCGCCCCGTCGGCGCTCGTCACCACCGAGGGCTTTCGCGATGTCCTCGAGATCCGCCGCGCCAACCGCGAGGAGCTCTACGACATCCTCTGGGATCCGCCCGCGCCGCTCATCCCGCGCCGCCACCGGCTCGAGGTGGTCGAGCGCGTCAACTACCGCGGCGACGTGATCACGCCGCTCGACGAGCAGAGCGTCCGCGACGCCGCCCGCAAGATCCGCGCTCGCGACCTGCGCTCGGTCGCCGTCTGTCTGATCAACGCGCACATGAACCCGGCCCACGAGCGCCGCATCCGCGACATCCTCGAGGAGGAGCTGCCCGGGATCGCTGTCTCGATCTCGACCGACATCCTGCCGGAGCCGCCCGAGTTCGAGCGCACCGCGACCACCGTCGCCAACGCGTACGCGGCGCCGATCCTGCGCGTCTACATGGATCGCCTGGAGGAGCGCCTGCTCGCCGACGGCTACCGCCCCGACGTCGTGCTGGTGATGCACAACGGCGGCGGCACGATGACGACCGACTACGCGAAGGGCGTCGCCGTGAAGACGCTCAACTCGGGGCCGGCCGCAGGCGTGATCGCCGCGGCGGCGGTGGCGGCGTCGGCGGGCCGGAAGGACGTCGTCGGCTTCGACATGGGCGGCACGAGCGCCGACATCGGCCTCGTCCGGAACGGCCAGCCGCAGCTCACCACCCACTTCGACCTGGAGTGGGGGATGCCGATCCGCTTCCCCTCGATCGACGTGATCTCGATCGGCGCCGGCGGCGGCTCGATCGCCTGGCTCGACCAGGCCGGCTACCCGCGCAGCGGCCCGCAGTCGGCGGGCGCCGTGCCCGGCCCGGCCTGCTACGGCAAGGGCGGCAGCGAGCCGACCAACACCGACGCGCAGCTCGTGCTGGGGCGCGTCTCCAACGACCTCTTCCTCGACGGCCGCATGGCGCTCGACCGCGGGCGCGCCGCCGACGCGATCCAGGAGCGCATCGCCGGGCCGCTCGGCCTCTCGCTGGAGGACGCGGCCGAGGGCATCCTCAAGATCTCCAACGCCAACATGGTGAAGGCGATCCGCATGGTCACGGTCGAGAGCGGCTTCGACCCGCGCGAGTTCTCGCTGATCGCGTTCGGCGGTGCCGGTGCCCTGCACGCCGTCGACCTGGCGCGCGAGCTGCAGATGCCCGAGGTGATCGTGCCGCCGTTCCCGGGTGTCACCTCGGCGATGGGCCTGCTGTTCGTCGACCCGCTCGACGACTTCTCGCAGTCGTACGTGCGCCGCCAGGCCGAGATCGACCTCGCCGACGTCGCCCGCGTCCTCGGCGAGATGGAGGAGCGCGTCGTCGGCAACCTCCTTCGCCAGGGCGTGGCCGCCGCGGATGTGTCCGTCGAGCTCGGCGTCGACTTCCGCTATGTCGGCCAGCTGCACTCGGTGACCGTCCCGCTGGCCGCCGTCACCCCCGCTGCGCTGGTCGCCGCGATCGTCGCCTTCCACGAGGAGCACCTGCGCCAGTACCGCTACTCGCACCCCGACGCGCCCGTCGAGACCTCGACCCTGCGCGTCACCGCCCGCGGCCACCGGGAGAAGCCCACGCTCGGCGGCATGACCTATGCCGAGAACACGCGCGCCCCGCTCGCCGAGCGGCAGCGCCTGGTGCACTTCGAGGGCTACGGCTGGGTCGAGACGCGCGTGCTTGACCGCAACGCGCTGAAGGCCGGTGACACGCTCCCCGGCCCCTGCATCGTCGAGCGGCTCGACACCACCGTCGTGCTGCCGCCCGACACCGCCTCGCGCGTCGACGAGGTCGGCAACATCATCGTCACGCTCCTCGAGCGGAAGGAGTCGAAGTGAGCGGCACGAGCCACGGCGCGGGCGCTGCGGGCGGCCCGGGCGCCGGAGCCACCGTCGGCACCGGCAACATCGAGCCGATCACCTTCGAGGTGCTGCGCAACGCGTTCATGAGCGTCGTCGACGAGATGGGCATGATGCTCGAGCGCGTCGGCCATTCGCTGGTCGTCAGCGAGGGCCGCGACTTCAGCGCCGCCATCTGCGACGCGAACGGCCGCATGGTGGCCGAGGGCAAGGAGGATCTGCCCGCCCACGTCGGCACGCTGCCGCACACGGTGAAGGCGGTCATCTCCTGGGTCGGCCGCGAGGCGATCCACGAGGGCGACATCTTCATCATGAACGACGCCTTCCTCGGCGGGACGCACTGCCAGGACGTGCGCACGATCATGCCGGTGTTCCGCGACGGCGAGCTCGTCGCCTTCGTGCAGAACTCGGCGCACTGGTCGGATGCGGGCGGCCCGGTGCCGGGCTCGTTCCACGCCGAGGCGCCGTCCACCTACGGCGAGGCGCTCTACATCCCGCCGATTCACCTGGTGCGCGAGGGCGTGCTCGACGACGAGGTGCTGCGCTTCATCCTGCGCAACGTGCGCGTCTCGGAGACGACGCAGGGCGACGCGTTCGCCCAGGTCGCCTCGTGCCGCACCGGCGAGCAGCGCTTCCAGGCGCTCCTCGACAAGTACGGCACGGCCCTCATCAAGGACGAGATGAACGAGCTGATCCTCTACTCGGAGGCGTTGTTGCGCGAGGAGTTCCGCAAGCTCCCCGACGGCGTCTATGAGTTCGAGGACGCGGTCGACTTCGACCCGCTCGGCGACCACGCCGTGCCGCTGCCGATCAAGGTGAAGATCACGATCGCCGGCGACCGCGCCACCTACGACCTCACTGGCAGCGCCCCCGAGGCGACCGGCGCGGTCAACTCGACGCGCTCGATGGCGCAGTCGGCCGTCGTCGTGGCGACGAAGGCGATCTTCCCGCATGTCCCCGCCAGCGAGGGCATCTACAACGCGATCGACGTGATCAACCCGGAGGGGCAGATCACGAACGCGCAGTTCCCGCGGCCGATCTCGGGCGCGTTCGCCACCTCGTACGAGGTGATCTGCGCCGCGGTGTTCGGCTGCTACCTGAAGATCCTGCCGGAGCGCTCGATGGCGTGCTCGGGGAACATGACGAACATGGTCGTGGGCGGGATGGACAACCGTGAGGGCTACGGCAAAGAGTTCGTGATGTACATCTGGAAGGAGGGCGGCTACGGCGCCCGCCCGGGGAAGAAGGACAACCACACGGCGATCTCGCTGTACGCCTCGGGGACGCGCAACGAGCCGGTGGAGGTGCAGGAGCGCGTCTACCCGGTGCTGACGCATCGCTACGCGTTCATCCAGGACTCGCCGGGCGCGGGCCGCCATCGTGGCGGCCTCGGTGTGACGCGCGACTTCGAGTTGACCCACGGCGACGCGACGC
The DNA here is from genome assembly GCA_947445525.1 of Actinomycetota bacterium. Taxonomy (GTDB): domain Bacteria; phylum Actinomycetota; class Thermoleophilia; order Gaiellales; family Gaiellaceae; genus CANFDS01. Next base: position 8,190 of record CANFDS010000027.1, read on the forward strand.
TGTCGGTGCTGGGCAGCCGTGGCGTGGTGCCGGTGTGGGGCTGGGAGGGCGGCCTGCCGGCGCTCGGCTCGGGGCTGATCCACGACTGGAATGGGCCGGACGAGCTCGAGATCGGCGTGATGCGCAGCGGCGTGCATGCGAAGCAGAACAAGGTGATCCGCTTCTGGGAGGGCGGCGGCGGCGGCTGGCATGACCCGAAGACGCGGCCGCCCGAGTGGGTGCTCGAGGACGTGATCGACGAGTTCGTCTCGATCGAGGCCGCGCGCGAGCTGTACGGGGTCGAGGTGCGCTGCGTCGACGCGGATGCGGCGCTCTACGAGATCGATGTGGAGGCGACGGCGAGGCTGCGCTCCTAGAGCGAGCCCAGCGGGGCGAGCGCGCGGGTGGGCTGACGGGTCACTGCCGCGATGGCCTCGAAGTCGGCGTCGTAGTGGCAGACGCCGACGCCGGCAAGCTCGGCGGCCGCCGCGATGAGCAGGTCGGGCTGCTTGACCTGACGATGTTGACCACGCCGTGTCAGCTCGTTCCAGACGTCGATCGCACGCACCCATGCCTCTGGCGAGATGACCACCTCGGGCAGCGCCTCGAGCTCCTCGCGAAGCTCCGCGAACTCGATCGCCGTCCTTGCCGTCCACAACAGCTCCATCTCCACCATCGGGCAGATCGCGATCTCGCCGCTGAGGACGCGAGCGTCGAAGTCGGCGTGAACCCTGGCGTCCTTGTGCCGGTTCGTCCAGGCGCTGGTGTCGGCGAGCTCCACGGGTCAGCGCGTGGGGGAGACCGGCGGAGTGCCCTCCGTCCGGGAGCGGCGCAGCTCCGCCAGCTCGTCGTCGGCGAGCTCGAAGCGACGCTCGGTGAGGCGGCGCAGGCGGTCATGGCGGACGACGTCGGCGAGCGCGCGATGGATCGTCTCCGTCGTCTCGGAGGTGTGGAGAACGGCCTTGGCGGCCTGGACGAGGTCGAGGTCGAGGTTCAAGGAAGTACGCTTCACCATTCCGATATCATACGCATGAGACTATTACTTCTGGGCATATTCGCCAACATCGCTCATCACTATAGTCGAGGTCCCTGTTCACCGCGGCCTCGATCACAGCGCGGAGCTCGCGGTAGGCGAGACCCAGAGGACGCGGTTGCGCAGCGCATCGTCGGACGGGTGTGCGCGCTGGAGCGCGTCGAGCACCTTGATGCTGCGTCCGATTGCTGGTCGGTCGCGGGGGAGTGAGCGGTCGCTGGTGAGCAGGAGGCCAGAGTGGCCCTGGCCGCTGATCGCGGCACGCTGGCAGAGCGGGACGTAGTCGACGACGTTGTTCGTGACGAGTGCGCGGCCGGCGGCCACTGCGGCGGCGAAGATGACGCTGTCGCGTTTCCCGGAGAGTGCCGTGGACTCGGCGACGGCGACGACGTCATGGCCCCGCTGCCGGAGGGCGTCGGCGAGCAGCGGTGAGAACATCTCGTCCAGCAGCAGCTTCACGCGGCCGCTATCCGAGCAGTTCCTGCTGGCGGCGCCAGTTTGCCTCCTCGCGCTCGGCGAAGGCGTTGGCGCGCTCGGTCCAGCGGTCGATCTCCTCGGTGAAGTCGGCGTAGTAGCGGGCGGCGGCCTCGATCAGCTCCACCGGCTTGCCGAGGTAGTCGGCGGTCTCGGCGATGGAACCGCCGTTCTGGCGGATCGTCTCGACTACCTGCCACACTCCGAGGCTCGTGCCGACGATGCATGGGCGCCGCCCCGCCGTGCCGTCGCGAAAGGTCACGAGCGGGTGCACATCCGTGCGCAGCCCCTCCTCGACGTAGCGCTCGACGAGGGCGGTCTGTGTCTCTCCGGCCTCCTGCGCACGCCGCTCGAGCAGGCGCGCGGTCTCGCCGTGGAGTCGGAACGAGAGCGGGGTCTTCGCAGCGGGACGTCCAGTCGCAGTCATTGACATACAGCGTAACACGCTCTCAGCCGGTGGCATCGGCGCCCGCTCCGGCTGGACTTCTCACCCCGCGTGGGCGACGATGGAGCCAACGTCGTGAGTACGAGCGCCGGAGCCGGCATGGAGGACATGATGGCCGTTGAAGTGCAGAGAGATCGTGCCGAGAGTGTGCCGGTCGACCCACGGCTCGCCGCCGGCGCCGCCCTGATCGACGGCGAGGTCGTGCCGATCGACGAGGCGCGCATCCCCATCACCGACACCGGGTTCTCCCGCTCTGACCTGACCTACGACGTCGTCGCGGTGTGGGGCGGCGCGTTCTTCCGGCTCGACAAGCACCTCGACCGCTTCGAGCGCGGCTGCAAGCGGCTGCGGCTCGACCCGGGCCTCGACCGCGAGCAGATCGCGGCGGCGCTCGCCGACCTCGTCCGCCGCACCGGGCTGCGCGAGTCGTACGTCGACATCATCTGCACCCGCGGCGTCCCCGCGCCCGGCTCGCGCGACCCGCGCACCTTCCGCAACCGCTTCTACGCGTACGCGATCCCGTACGTGTGGCTCCTCAAGTGGGACGAGCGCGACGGGGGCATGGACGCGGTGATTCCGCAGAGCGTGCAGCGGATCCCGGCGTCGTCGGTCGACCCGACCGTGAAGAACTTCCACTGGGGCGACCTCACGCGCGGCCTCTACGAGGCGTACGACCGCGGCGGGCGCTACCCCGTGCTGCTCGATGGCGACGGCACTGTCACCGAGGGCGCCGGCTACAACGTGTTCGCGCTGGTGGACGGGGAGCTGCTGACCCCGGATGCGGGCGCGCTGGAGGGCATCACGCGGCTCACCGTGATGGAGCTCGCGCGCGAGCACGGCATCCCCGTGCGCGAGACGAAGATCGACGAGGCGACCTTCCGCCGCGGCAGCGAGCTGTTCTCGTCGACGACCGCGGGCGGGGTAATGGCGATCACCAGCCTCGACGGCCGGCCGATCGGCGACGGCACCGCCGGCCCCGTCACGCGACGGCTGCGCGACCTCTACTGGGAGGCGCACTCCGACCCGCGCTACATCACGCCGATCGACTACGGCGACTGAGCCTCGCCTCGTGGCCGGCTGCTACCGCGTGACCAGCGTGGCGCCGGCCACCACGAGTAGCGTCCCCAAGACCTTGGGCACGGTGACGCCCTCGGCCAGGAACACCGCCGACCCCACGAGCGTGACGATCGGGTAGATCGACGTCACCGGCACCACGATCGACGCCTGGCCGCGGTCGAGCGCGACGAACACCAGCACCAGCGCCGCCGCCGCAAACACCGCCGTCAACGCCGCCCACGCACCGCCGACACCCACCGGGAAGCGCGTGCCGAAGCCGAAGATGAGCACCAGCGCGATCACGGCATAGGCGATCGGCACCAGCAGCACCGCCTGCTGCCAGGTGATCGTCTTCAGGGCGTACTTCAACGCGATGCCCATCAGGCCCAGCGTGAGCGCGTTGCCCAGGGCTGGGAGCAGCCACGACATCAGCGACCCCTTTCCGTCCACTGCGGTGATCCTACGGCAGCGGGCGGCGGGTTCGCGCGGGGCCCGTCGGGTCGGCTGGCGCCGCAGCTCAGCGGCGCAGCTCAGCGGCGCAGCGTGGTGGCGTCGAGCAGGCTGCGATCCACGTCGGCGACGGCGTCGCAGCCGGCCAGCGCCAGCGCCAGCCGCAGCTCGCCCACGAGAATCGTCAGCGCGCGCTCGGCGCCCGCGTCGCCGCCGGCCGCCAGGCCGTAGAGCAGCGCCCGCCCGACGAGGCAGGCCCGCGCCCCCTGCGCCAGCGCCTTCACGACGTCGGTGCCCCGGCGGATGCCGCCGTCCATCAGTACCTCGGCATCCGCGCCTACCTCGTCGACGACGGCAGGCAGCGCCGCGATCGCCGACACGGCCGTGTCCAGCTGGCGGCCGCCGTGGTTCGACACGATGATGCCGTCCGCGCCCTCGTCCACCGCCCGCCGGGCGTCGTCGGCGCGCAGGATCCCCTTCACCAGGAGCGGCCCCGGCCACTCGGCCCGCGCCCAGGCGAGGTCGGCCCAGCTGACGGCCGGGTCGAACTGGCCGTTGATGTAGTTGACGAGGCTGGCGGGGTCGGCGGCGGTGCCCTGGCGCACCGTGGTGATGCTGGCGGCCGTCACGCGGGGGTCGCGCAGCGTGCGGGCAGTCCAGCGCGGTCGCCGCAGCGAGTCGGCCAGGAGCCGTGGCGTCAGGCGGGGAGGGACGCCGAAGCTGTTGCGCCGGTCGCGCTCGCGTGAGCCCAGGCGCGGCACGTCCACCGTCACCACGAGCGCCCCGTACCCGCTTGCCTGTGCCCGCTGCACGAGGTCGCGGACGATGCCGCGGTCGCGCCACAGGTAGAGCTGGAACCAGGACGGGCCGGGCACCTCACGGGCGAGCTCCTCGATCGAGGTCGAGCCGAGCGTGGACAGCGTGTAGAACGACCCCGCCCGGTCGAGCGCCCGCGCGATCGCCAGCTCGCCGCGTGGGTGCAGCATCCCGGTGAGGCCGGTCGGGGCGCCGATCAGCGGCACGGCCAGGCGCCGGCCCAGCACCGTCGTCGAGAGGTCGATCTCGGCGCTGCCGGCGAGCATCCGTGGGGCGATCCGCAGCGCTGCCAGATCGTCCACGTTGGCGCGCAGCGTGACCTCGTCCTCGGCGCCGCCGTCGGCGAAGTCGAAGACCGCGCCCGGCACCTCCCGCCGGGCGGCCGCTCGCAGCTCGGCGACGGTGCCGCAGCGCGCAGCCCGGCCCACGTCGGTTCGGCGTGCCCGCGCCCGTCCCGGCGCCTGCTGCAGATCACGCAGGAGTTGGCGGGCGAAGAGCGAGACGAAGAGGCTCATGAGGTGGTGCGCGGCGCGGCGAGGCGGCCGCTCAGCCGCTCCAGTGGCCGATCACGGCGGCGCCGGAGACCACGAGCAGCGTCCCGATCACCTTCGGCACGGTGATGCTCTCGGAGAGGAAGATCGCTGCGGCGATCAGCGTCAGCACGGGGTAGATGGCGGTGATCGGGACGGCGATGCTGACCTCCGTGCGTGACAGCGTGAGCATCGTCAGCACGGCGCCGGCCGACAGGCAGATGCCGGTCATGGCCGCCCAGAAGCCGCCTCTGCCCAGGGCGAAGCGCGTGTCGAAGAAGCCCATCAGCACGATCGTGAAGACCCCGTAGCAGACCGCTCCCCAGGGGATGATCTGCTGCCACTCGATCGTCTCCAGCGCGAGCTTCGAGGTGATGCCCAGAGCCGCCAGGAAGAAGATCGCGCCGAGCGCCGGTACGAGCCAGTACCACACCGATGTCCTCTCCTCTCTCATCGCGTCGCAGCCATGCGCAGCCCCTGCGGGTGATCCTACGCCGACGCCGCGGCGCCGTCTACCGGTAGGGCCAGCGCGTCCAGCAGGTTCGCGCAGGCGGCGCGGCGGATCGCCAGGTCGGTGTCCACGGCGTGGAAGGCGGCGTGGGGCGTGAGGATGGTGTTGGGCGACGCGGCGGTGATGGCCAACTCGTCCGGGCCGGGAGGCTCGCTGCGGAAGACGTCGAGGCCCGCGCCGGCGAGGTGCCCCTCGGCGAGCAGCCGGGCGACGGCAGGCGTGTCGAGCACGAGGCCTCGCCCGACGTTGACGACGACGGCGCCCGGCGGCAGCAGGCGGAGGCGACGCTCGTCGAGCAGGTCGCGGGTGGCGTCGTTGAGGGGCGCGGCCACGACGAGTGCCGCACTCGCGCGCAGCAGGTCGTCGAGGGGGAGGCGCTCGACGCCGAGCGCGGCGTAGGCCGGCGAGTCGCTGCGGCTCGTGGCGACGACGCGGCAGCCGAAGGCGGCCAGGCGCCGCGCCGTCGCCTGGCCGATCCGGCCGAAGCCGAGGATGCCGACGGTCTGCGAGGCGAGGCTGTCGATCGGCCCGGCCGCCGTGAAGTCGAAGCCGCCGCCCGCGACGTGCGCGTGGTACACCGGCAGCCGGCGCCACAGGGCGAGCAGCAGGGCGACAGCATGGGTGGCGACGTCCTCGGTGGAGCCACCCGGCACGTTGCGCACTGCGATGCCGCGGGCGGCGGCCGCGGCGAGGTCGATCGCGTCGAGCCCGATCCCGATCACCGAGACTGCCCGCAGCCGCGGCAGCGCATCCATCAAGGCCGTATCCACCGGGGCCATGTCCACGAGCAGGCCCTCGACATCCGCGAGGCCCGCCGCCCGCAGCGCCTCGCCGGCCGCACGCACCACCCCGCGCGGTGCCAGCGCCGCCTCCTCCGCCGCCGTCTCGGCGTACGGGTAGTCCAGCAGCAGGATGCGGCCGGCCGTCACGGCGCCGTTAGCGGGCGAGCTTGGGCAGGACGTACGAGCGGTACAGCGACTCGCACTCGAGGCCGCAGAACCGTCGCTCGCGGCCCTCGACGTCGACCACCCAGAGCCGTTTCGGCACGACCTGGCCGCAGCAGTCGCAGGCGCGCACGACCGTCTCCCAGACGGCGGGCTTCAGCTCGACCCAGTGGCCGCCACCGGCGGCACCGCCCGGCCCGGCCCCGGCCGCGCCGCTCACGCCGACACCGCCGCGCCGTACAGCGCCGCGGCCTGCCCGGCGCTGACGAAGCCCTCGAAGACATCGCGAGCCAGCCGCTCCGGGTCGCGCTCGTGCGCGTCGCCGTAGCCGCCGCCACCCGGGCTCTCGATCAGCACCTCGTCACCGCCGCGCAGCACGATGTTCGTGAACTTCGACGGCGACACCGTGCCGAACACCTCGCTGAAGGTGCGGAACTCGCTCTCGCCCTTCCGCTTCACCTTGATCGCCGCGTAGCCGCCCTTGCCGCCGCCCTCCAGCCCGAACGCTCCGAAGCCGGGCTTCGTCCGGTCGAACAGCGCGTTCACGGTGACCTCGGCGCCCTCCTCGACGCGCATGATCCGCCGCGTGCCGAGGCCGCCGCGCATCGCGCCGGCACCGCCCGAATCGGGGATCAGCGAGTACTCGCGCACGCGCAGCGGGTAGCGCGTCTCGAAGATCTCGACCGGCGTGTTGCGGCAGTTGCCGTTCTTGACGATGATCGCGTCGTTGCCGTCGTCGTAGCTCTTGGCGCCCCAGCCGCCGCCCTCGAGGTGGTAGTTCGCGTAGTAGTCGCCGGTCTTGGGGTGGATGCCGCCGAACAGGAAGTTGCAGGCGGTGCCGCCCTCGGCCGCCGCGACCCGCCCCGGCAGCGCGGGCGCCAGGGCTGCGATCACCATGTCGGCGAGCTTCGGATGCGTCTCGGTGTTGCCGCCCACCGACGGGCCGGGGTACTGCACGTTCACGGCGGAGCCGGGCGGCGCGATGATGCGGATCGGCCGGTACGCCCCCGAGTTCTTGGGGATGTGGTGGTCGGTGAGGTGGAAGACGGCGTTGTAGGTAGCGCCGGCGGTGACGCCGTAGGTGGCGTTGATCGGGCCGCGCACCTGCGGGTCGGTGCCCGTCCAGTCGACGATCAGCTCGTCGCCGCGCACGTTGACGGTGACGTGGAAGGTCACCGGCTGGTCGACGACGCCGTCGTCCTCCATCCGCTCGGTGAACTCGTACACGCCGTCGGGGATCTTCGTGATCTCGGCGCGCATCCAGCGCTCGCTGTAGTCCATCAGCTCGTTGGCCGCCTGCTCCAGGAAGTCGCGGCCGTAGCGGTCGACCATCTCGATCACGCGGCGCTCGGCCACGCGCAGCGAGCCGATCTGCGCGTTCAGGTCGCCCCACGTGTTGCGGGGCGTGCGGTGGTTGGCCATGATCAGCCGCCACAGCTCCATGTCGTTGACGTCGCGCTTGACGATCTTGATCGGCGGGATGCGCAGGCCCTCCTGGAACACCTCGGTGGCGTCGGCGGCGAACGAGCCGACCGCCTTGCCGCCGATCTCCGCCAGGTGGCCGACGTTGGCGACGAAGCCGAACAGCTCGCCCTCGTGGAAGACCGGCCGGATCACCGAGTGCTCGGGGATGTGGGCGCCGCCGCGGTAGGGGTCGTTGTGGAGAACGACATCGCCGGGCTCGAAGCTCTCGATGCCCAACTCCTCGAGCGTCCAGCGCACGATGAAGAGGCTCGCGGCGATCTGCGCCGGGCAGAACTCGGCCTGGCCGATCATGTTGCCGTGCCGGTCGAACAGGACGCACGAGAAGTCGAGGCCCTCGTTGAAGATGGGAGAGAAGGCGGTGCGGATCATCGTGATGCCCATCTCGCGGCACACGTTGACGAAGCCGTTGTTGACGATGCCGAGGGTGACGGGGTCGATGGCGGCAGGGCCGCCGGCGGCTGCGGTGCTCATGCGCGCTTCTCCAGATCGAGGATGCCGCTGGGCGCGGCGTGGAGGCTCCAGTCGGGCGGGACGACGACGGTCGAGTCCATCGACTCGACGATGGCCGGGCCGTCGACCCGGACGCCGGCTGCGAGGCTCTCGCGGCGGACGACGCGGGTTGGCACGAAGCCGTGGCCGGGAAAGTGGACGTCGCGAGAGGTGACGGCGGCCTCGGCAACCGTGCTGGCCACCTCGCCCGCGTGCGTCTCGCTGGGGAGCGACGCGAGCGCCGGCGCGCCCTCGTCGGCGACGACCTGCAGCCGCACCAGCTCGACCGGGATGCCGTCCAGCCGGTAGCCGTAGAACTCCTCGTACAGCCGGCCGTAGTCGGCGTAGATGGCGGCGAGTGCGGCCTCGTCGACCGGGCCCGGCGGCACCGTCACCTCCTGCTCGTAGTTCTGCCCCTGGTAGCGCATCGCGATCGAGCGGCGGATCACGGGCGCGGCGGTCGCGCCCTGCGCCGCGAGGTCTGCGAGCGCCTGCGCCTCGAGCTCGCGGAAGAGGCCGTCGAGCTGCGGCGCCGTCGTGGTCTTGTCGGTGAGGTAGACGGAGCGGATGGCGTCGACGCGGACGTCGGCGGCGAGGGCACCGAAGGCCGAGCAGAGGCCGGGGCGGGGCGGCACGACGACGCGGCGCATGCCGATCGCGTCGGCGATCTCGCAGCCGTGCGTGGCGCCCGCGCCGCCGAAGGCGATCAGCGCGAAGCCGCGCGGGTCGATGCCCTGCTCGACGGTGACGATGCGGATCGCGTTCGCCATGTTCTCGTTGGTGACGCGCACCATCGCCGAGGCGACCTCGACCGCGGAGAGGCCGAGCTGCGCGCCCACCCGGCCGAGCGCCGCAGCAGAGAGAGCAGGGTCGAGCGGCAGCTTCCCGCCCAGGAAGAACCCCGGGTCGAGCCGGCCGAGCGCGACGTCGGCGTCGGTGATCGTCGGCTCGGTGCCGCCGCGGCCGTAGCAGGCAGGGCCGGGGTCGGCGCCCGCGCTCTGCGGGCCGACCTGCAGGAAGCCGCCCGGGTCGACCCAGCCGATCGAGCCGCCACCCGCGCCGATCGTGCGCGTCGAGACGCTGGGCACTGCGACCGGGAAGCCGAACTCGATCTCGTAGTCGGAGGCGTAGAGCGCCTCGCCGCCGACGATCAGGCAGACGTCGCACGATGTCCCGCCCATGTCCAGCGCGACCGCCTCGGGTGCAGCGGCCGCCCGCGCCATCTGCGCGCCGCCGATCGCGCCGCCGGCGATGCCGGACAGCAGCAGGTGACCCGGTCGCTCGCGCGCCTCATGCGCCAGCGCCTGGCCACCATTCGACTTGAGCAGGGCCCAACGCCCGGCCACCTGCTTCTCCAGCAACGCCTGCGAGACGCCGTCCACGTAGCGCTCGAACAGCGGCTTCGTGAACGCGTCGACCTGCGCCGTCGTGCCGCGCTCGTACTCGCGCCAGATCGGAGCGATCTCGTGCGACAGCGAGACGGGAAGGCCGGGGAAGCGGGCGCGCAGCTCGTCGCGGATCGCTAGCTCGTGCGCCGGGTTGAGGTACGAGAAGAGCGTGCAGACGGCGACTGCGACGTCGGCGCCGGCCGGGCCGGAGGTCGCGGCGGCACCCGGGCCGGGCGCGGCGGCGAGGCACGCGGCGACCCGGTCGGCGAGACCGCTCAGGTCGAGCGGCTCGATCTCGCGGCCCTCCTCGTCGAGCCGCCCGGGCACCCCGATGCAGTCGGGCCGGTGGACGAGCGGCGTCGGCTTGCGCCAGTGGAAGTCGTAGTGGTGCTTGCGGTTGATCCGCTGGATGAACGGGATGTCCTCGAAGCCCTGCGTCGTCACGTAGATGACGCGCGCGCCACGGCGGGTGAGCGCCGCGTTGATGCCGATCGTCGTGCCGACGACGACGAACTCGACGGCGGCGGGGTCGAAGCCGGCGCCGGTGAGCGACTCGCCGATCGCTGCGACCGGGTTCGCCGGGTTCGACGGCACCTTGGCCACATGCCAGCGGCCCGTCTCCGAGTCCACCGCGACGAGGTCGGTGAACGTCCCCCCGGTGTCGATGCCGACGCGAATGCCCATCCACCTATCGAACCACAACGCGCGCCGCGCCGTAGCTGCCAGCAGTCAGCCGTTGCCGGTCAGGCGAACAGTGTCAGGTCGGGCACGCGCTCGCCGCGCAGCGCGGCCAGGTCGACCTCGGCGCAGCGGATGCCGCGGGACTCGGCCAGCACGATCGCCTGTGGCTTGAACTTCTGCGCCGCCAGGATGCCGCGGCAGCCGGCCAGCGCCGGGTCGAGCCGGATCCGCTCGAGGTAGCGGCTGATCTGCTCGACCGCCTCGATCGTGCCGATCCGCTTGATCTCGACCGCCACCCACTCGTCGTCCTCGTCTCGGCACATCAGGTCGACCGGCCCGATGTCGGTCATCCACTCGCGCTTCACCAGGCGCAGCTCCTCGCCCAGGGCGCACGGCTGCGCCGCCAGCTCGAGCTGCAGGTCGCGCTCGACGCCGTCCTTCTCCAGCCCGGCCGCCTCGCCCATCTCGTGGGCGACGTCGCTGAGGATCTCGATCAGGCGGATCTCGAGCCGGTCTTCGGTCTTGCCGGCGCGCTTGCGCACGACGATGACGCCGGCCTCCTCGTCCACCTCGATCGCCGTCGGCGGCGTCATCCAGTTGAGCGGCTTGTAGCCGCCCGCGTCGGCGTGGACGAGCACCGAGCCGTCTTCCTTGAGCATCAGCAGGCGCGTCGACTCGGGCAGGGTGGCGGTCAGCCGGCCGGTGTAGAGGACTTCGCAGCGGGCGACGATGAGACGCATCGGCCGGGACGGTATCGGCCTGGCCGGACATGTCCGAATGAGGCCGGTGGCAGCTGCGGGGGCGGCCCCGCCCCCGGGCGCCTTCTCGAACTTACCGTCCAGGTGGCCGTGGAGTGAGTTCGCTGAGGGCGGCGCAAGAGCAGGGGGGAGTCCGGCCTGGCAGCCGTTGCTCAGCGCACGCCGCCACCCGCCAGCGCCGGCACCCGCTGCTGCACCTTCGACAGACCCCAGTACAGCACCGCCGCCACGCCGAAGCCCCAGGCGGCCTTCGACAGGCTGTGCGGCATCACGTAGTAGACGACGATGGCCACGGCGATCGCCACCGCCGCGGCGACGTTGACGCCCGCGAAGTAGCGGTACGGCCCACGCGGGTCGTAGAGCCCGGCCACGTCGACGCGCTGGCGCTTGACGACGAGGTAGTCGACCATCACGGCGCCCGCGAGTGGCGCCGAGACGTTGCCGAGGTTTGTGATCCAGTCGGCGGCCGAGGTGAGCAGATCGGGCTGGGACGAGAGCGCGACGGCGATGACAGCCCCGATCGCGGTCGCGACGATCCGGCCGAAGCGCGGCACCGCGTTCGCCAGTGACATGCCGACGTTGTACGCGTTGATGATGTTGACACCGGTGGACTGGACGATCACCGCCACCAGCAGGAATGCGAGCACGATTTTGTTGCCGGTGAGCCCGGCGCCGATCTCGAAGGGATTCTTGACGGCTCCGACCGCGACCGCGCCGAAGCCGCCGACGAACGTCACGATGACGGCGCTCAGCAGCGCCGAGGTGTAGAGGCCGATGTCGCTGTCGCGGCGTGAGCGCGTATAGCGGGAGAAGTCGGCGATGCTCGGCAGGAACGTCAACTGCGACCCGATCACGAGCGTCACGTACGCCGAGAAGTGCACCCAGGTCAGGTGATGGCCAGGCGAGTCGAACACGTGGCCGACCGCGAAGCGCGGATCGTCGCTGCGCACGAAGAGGACGATGATGACAACGAGGAAGGCGATCGCGAGCGGCAGGATCACCCTGGTCGCGTAGCGCAGCACGTCGAAGCCGAGCACGGCCAGGATCGCGTGGAAGGCGCCGAGCACGAGCGCCACCGGCACGACGCGCAGGTGCCAGCCCGCGAGCGCCTCGGCGAGGGCCTGCACGGCGAACGCCGTCGTCACCGCCTGCACCGCGAACCAGTAGAGCGCCGCCACCGTGCGGTAGCCGGACGAGAGCACGCGCGCGCCCCAGAAGCCGAGGAACGCGCGCATCCCGACCTGCCCGGGGATGCCGTAGTCGGAGCCCATGTGGGCGGCCGTCGCCAGGATCGCGTACGAGCAGAGCTGGCCCACGGTGAGCCCGGCGACGGCCCACCACAGCGGCAGGTCGAACGTGATGACGCCGATCGCGCCCATCACGAAGTACAGCGGGTTGATGCCGAACGCGAAGTTGATCGCGAACAGATCGACCCAGGTGCCGGTGCGCTGCTCGCGCGGGACGGGCTGGATTCCGAGTCCCTCGACGGCGGGCATCGGCTACGAGCATACCGCGGGGGTGGCGCGGATGACGCTGCTACGGCATCAGTCGATGACGGTGCCGTGCACCATCACGGCCTCGGCCACGAACTCCGACCACTCGGAGAGCAGCTGGACGAACTCGGGCTTCGACCCGAGCGCGCGGTACTCGTCGAGGTCGGTGATGTCGATCACCTCGAGGTGGCTGTACGGCGACGCCCCCTCCCCCGAGAGCGTGCCGTCGATGCGGGTGACGCTGTAGGCGAGGATGGCGCCCTGGGCGCGCGCGATGGGGTAGTCGACGCGGCGGATCCAGGCCTCGTAGTCGTCGGGGTCGACGCCCGGGTGGAGCTTGTTGATGAAGAAGACGCGCTGGGCCATGGGTGCTCCTCGGGTCGGGCCGGGCCGGATCGGGTCAGAGGCGGGGGAGGACGTCGCGCGCGGTGCGCTCGAGCACCTCTTCGCCGCGGTCGAGCGGGAAGAGCCAGAGGCCGACCGCGTCGGAGCCGGCGTCGAGGAACGCCTGCAGCTTCGCGGTGCAGTCGGCGGGGGTGCCGGCGATCGCCATGGCGTCGATCCAGGCGTCGGGCAGCTCGCGGGTGAGCAGCTCGAGGCCGCCGCGCGCCAGCTTCTCCTGCACCTCGGCCTGGATGCCGAGCACCTCGGTGAGGGCGTTGTCGGGCATGGCGGCGAGGTAGAAGGCAACGGCGTCGCGGACGGCGGCCCGCGCGGCGGCCGGGTCGTCGTCGACGGCGTAGAGGACGTAGGTGACGACGCGGTGCGGCTCGCCCGTGCGGCCGGCGGCGGCCTGGCCCTCGGCGATGCGCTCGCGCGCCCAGCGGATGTACTCCGTGCCCGCCAGGACGGAGAGGATCGTGCCGTCGGCCAGCTCGCCCGAGAGCTGCAGGCCCTTCGGGCCGACGAGGCCCGTGTAGAGGGGCAGGCGCTCCTCGGGCTGGTGGGTGAGGACGACCTCGTCGAAGCTGAAGAGCGCGCCCCGGGTGGTGACGGTCTCGCCGTCGAGCAGCCGGCGCAGGGCGGTGACGCACTCGCGCAGCGCCGTCAGCGGCGAGCGCGGCCTGAGCCCCATCTGGTCGAGCCAGAACGGGACGCCCAGGCCGACGCCCGGCAGGAAGCGCCCGGGAAAGATGCGCGAGAGCGTCGCGCACTCCATCGCCAGCAGCGCCGGGTGGCGCGTGACGGCGGAGGCGATGCCGAGGCCCACGGGCAGCTCGCGCGTGGCGCCCAGCGCCGCCGCGATCCCGGCGAACGCGCCGGCGAAGAAGCAGTCCTCCGAGAACCACAGCTCGCCATAGCCGAACTCCTCGGCGCGGCGGGCGGTGGCGACGATCCGCTCGGGCGGCATGTGGCTGCCGAGGACGACGCCGACGGGGGAGCGGCCGGCGGTCATGCGGGCGGCGCGGGGGAGGCTCCGACGGTGCCTGCCGACGCGGCCGCGAGGACGGCGTCGACGATGGTCTGGTAGCCGGTGCAGCGGCAGAGGTTGCCGGCCAGCGCCTGCCGCACCTCGTCCTCGCTGGGGTCGGGTGTCGTGGCCAGCAGGGCCGTGGCCGAGATGAGCATGCCCGGCGTGCAGAAGCCGCACTGGACGCCGCCGTGCTCGAGCAGCGCCTGTTGCAGCACGCTCAGCCGGTCGGCGCGGCCGAGGCCCTCGACGGTGGTCACGCTGCGGCCGTCGGCCTGCACCGCGAGGTAGCTGCACGAGTTCACGGGGCGGCCGTCCAGCAGCACCATGCAGGCGCCGCACTCGGAGTCGTCGCAGCCCTCCTTGGCGCCGGTCTGGCCGGCCTCGGCGCGCAGCAGCGACAGCAGCGAGCGCGTGGCCTCGATCGCGGCGGCGACGGGGATGCCGTTGACGGTGAGGGTGACGGCGACGGGTGCCACGGTGCGGGTCAGGGGCTCCACTGGTTGGACGACGGGATGGGGGCTGCGGCGTGGTCGCCGCGGGCGCGTGCGACGGCGGCGGCGAGAGCGCGGCGCACGGCCACGGGCACCTGCGCGAGGCGGTACGCATCGGAGGCGCGCACGTCGCTGATGGGTGTGGCGGTGGCGGCCGCGAGGGCGGCAGCGGCGGCGATGGCTTCGTCCGTCGGGGCGCGGCCGGCGAGGGCGGCGGCGAGGCCGGGCACCTCGACGCAGGTCGACGCAACGGCGGTGAGCGCGACGCGGGCCGCGCTGACGGTGCCGTCGTCAGCCAGCGTGACGAGCGCGGCGGCGCCGACGACGGCGATCTCCATCGCACGGCGGTACTGGAGGCGGACGTAGGCGGAGCCGGCGGCGCCGGGGCCGGCGGGGGCGCCGGGGGCGCCGGGGTCACCCGGCGCCGGCAGGTGCACCGCGACGACCAGCTCGCCGGGGCGCGCGGTCGTGCGGCCGGGTCCGGCCAGAAAGGCGCTCACGGCGATCCGGCGCGTGCCCGCAGGCCCGGCCAGCTCGACCTCGGCGCCGTGCACGAGCAGCGGCGAGCCCAGCTCCATCGCCGGCGAGGCGTTGGCGAGGTTGCCGCCGACGGTGCCGGTGCCACGCGTCGCCGGCGAGCCGACGATCGCCGACGCATCGGCGAGCGCGGCAAAGTGGCGGCGCACCGCCGCGTGCCCGGCGAGCTCGTCGTGCGTGACGAGCGCGCCCAGCCGCAGCCCGCCGCCCACCGGCTCCTCGATCCCGCACAGCTCCTCGACGCCGTGGATCGCGACCAGCGCGCCCGGCCACCCCTGCTTGCCCGACCGCACCCCGACGACGAGATCGGTGCCACCGGCCACGAGGGCGGCCCCCGGCGTCGCCGCCAGCAGCGCCACGGCCTCGGCCACCGTGCGCGGCGCCGCGTACGTGGTCATGCCCCGGCCTCGCTGCCGCTTGCCGCAGCCGCTGCGTCCGGATCGATGCCGTTCGCCGCTGCCCACACACGCTCCGGCGTCATTGGCAGGCGCCGCACCCGGGCGCCGGTGGCCCGGGCGATCGCATTGGCGACAGCGCCGGGCGGTGGCACGACGGGTGGCTCGCCGACGCCTTTCATGCCGTACGGCGTCCCGGCGGCCAGGCTGCCCTCGACGAAGTCGACGCGGAAGCGCGGAGCGTCGGCTGCGGTCTGCAGCTTGTAGTCGAGCAGGTGCGGGTTGAGCTGGCGGCCGTCGGGCCCGTAGCTGGTGCCCTCCGACAGGGCCAGGCCGATGCCCTGCAGGGAGCCGCCCTCGACCTGGCCGCGCGCGCCCGCCGGGTTGACGACGAAGCCGTAGTCGTGCACTGCCGTGTGCTCGAGCACCCGCGCCACGCCGGTCTCGCGGTCGACCCGCACCCGCGAGATGTGACACGTGAACGAGGGCGACCCGAACGCCCCGAAGAAGCCGCGGCCGGAGCAGGCCGAGAGGTCGTGCTCGGGGAGCGGGGGAGGCGGGCCGGAGCCGCTGCCCAGCAGCAGCTCGCCGCCGTGGGCCTGGGCCGCCAGCTGCGCGATCGGCACCGAGCGGGAGGGCGCATCCTTGGCGCGGACGACGCCTGCTGCCAGCTCGAGGTCGGTGGGCGCCACGTCGAGCAGGTCGCTCGCCAGGGCGAGCAGCTGCTCGCGCACCTGGGCGGCGGCGGCCACGACGGCACGGCCATTGTTGATCGTCGTCTGGCTGCCCTGGCTGCCGAGATCCCAGGGGCCGGCCGCGGTGTCCTGGTGGAGAACGGAGAACTGGCCGGGCTGCATGCCCAGCTCGCGCGCCGCCAGCAGCGGCAAGGCCATGACGGCGCCGCTGCCGTTCTCCTGGGCGCCGGTGATGATCGTGCCGGAGCCGTCGGCGTTGAGCTTCACGTACGCGCCCGAGGGCGCGGGCACGCTCGGCCACCACGAGCAGGCGACGCCGAGCGCCTCGCCGTCGGGCAGGCGGGCCGCGCCCGCGCCACTGCCGCCGGCGCCCCCATCGTCTCCCCAGCCGGCGAGCTCGGCGGCGCGCTCCAGGCACTCGATTGCCGCCGGGTTGCGGAAGAGCTGCCCCGTGGGGCCCGTGTCGCCATCGGCCACGAGGTTGCGCCGCCGGAACTCGACCGGGTCGAGCCCGACACGTTCGGCCAGCACGTCGGTGTGCTGCTCGACCGCCCAGCACAGCTGCGGCCCACCCGGCGCGCGCACGGAGCCCGAGGGGGTGCGCGTCGTGTAGGCGGTGTGCGAGGTGGCGTGGAAGTTCGGGATCCGGTACGGGCCGGCCGCCGTCATCAGCGCGAGCTCGGTCGAGTAGAGCGAGTCCGAGGTGTAGGCGCCGCCGTCGAGGACGATGCGGGCCCGGCGCGCGGTGATCGTGCCGTCGCTGCGCACCCCGGTCTCCAGGTCGATCGTGATCGGGTGGCGGGTCTTGTCGGTGGCGAGGAACTCCTGGCGGCGCGACAGCTGGAGCAGCACCGGCCGGCCCGCGGCCCGCGCCAGCGCGGC
>CANFDS010000028.1 GCA_947445525.1 Actinomycetota bacterium
CAGCCGACGGCAGCTGCCGCCTCCAACACCGAAGCCTCTTCCGCTACCTCACCGAAACACTCACCGCCGTCGCAGCAGGGCAACCCGCCCCGACCCTCATCCCGGCGTAAACACCGGCCCAGGTCAGCGGACGGCCTGAACGGTTACTCTTGGTGCACGCCGCCGCCGCCCGTAGCCCGCGCCACGGCTGGGAGTGGGTGCGACCGCCGAGCCCTCGCCGCCCGTGAAGTACCATGGCGCCCGTGCCGACCATCTCGACAGACGCCGTCGACGTCCCCGTCGCCCTGCTCGGCTACGGGACGGTCGGCGCCGCCGTGCATCGACTGCTCGTCGAGAACGCCGAGGACATCGAGCGCGCCACCGGGCACCGGCTGCGCGTCGTCAAGGCGCTCGTCCGCGACCCGCAGCGGGCGCGCAAGTGGCTGCCCGACCCGACGATCCTCACGACCGACTTCGCCGAGATCCGCGACGACCCGTCGATCGCCATCGTCGCCGAGGTGATGGGCGGCATCGAGCCGACCGGGACGTACATGCGCGAGCTATTCGCGGCGGGCAAGCCCGTCGTCACGGCGAACAAGCAGCTGCTGGCCCAGCGCGGCGGCGACATGTTCGGCGCGGCGAAGGCTGCCGGCGTGCAGCTCCGCTTCGAGGCGTCGGTGTGCGCGGCGATCCCCGTGATCAAGGTGCTGCGCGAGTCGCTGATCGTTACGAACGTGCGCCGCGTGCTCGGCATCGTCAACGGCACGACCAACTTCATGCTCACGAATATGGAGGGCGGCGCCGACTACGCCGGCGCGCTCGCCGAGGCGCAGCGGCTCGGGTACGCCGAGGCCGACCCGACCGAGGACGTCGGTGGCGGCGACGCGGCCGCCAAGATGGCGATCCTCGCCTCGGTCGCGTTCGGCTGCCGCATCACGCTCGCGGACGTCGACTTCCAGGGCATCACGGAGGTCACCCAGGCGCACGTCGCCGCGGCGCGCGAGCTGCAGATGGTGGTGCGGCTCGTTGGCTCCGCCACGCTCGTCGGCAGCAGCTATGACGTGCGCGTGCGGCCGTCGCTCGTCGACCGCCAGCACCCGCTCGCCGCCGTCGACGGCGCCTTCAACGCCGTCATGCTCCAGGGCGACGCGATCCGCGAGATCATGCTCGAGGGGCCGGGCGCCGGCGGCATCGAGACGGCGTCCGCAGTCGTCGCCGACATGGTCGCGATCATGGGCACGCACGGCACTGGCTTTCTCCAGAACGACTCGACCTGGCGCACGCTGCAGAAGCTCCCGGCCGGCGAGCTGCCGTCACCGTTCTACGTGCACATCGAGGTCGACGACCGGCCGGGTGTGCTCGCCCGCATCGCCGAGCGCTTTGCCGCCCACGAGGTGTCGGTGTCGCGCCTCATCCAGACGCCGATCGATTCGGGGGCGGCGATGCACGTCGTGCTGCACGAGGCGCCGGAGGGCCGGGTGTTGCGCTCGCTTGCCGACATCGCCGAGCTCCCGGAGACGAGGTCGCGCCCGATGGCGCTGCCGGTCGTCTCCGACCGCGGCGTCAGCGGCCTCGGCTGGTCGTAGGCACGCGGCCGGCGCCGACGGCTACCCTTCCCAGCCGTGACCCCTCTGATCGAGCGCTTCCGCGACCGCCTGCCCGTCTCGGCGGCGACCCCCGTCGTCTCGCTCGGAGAGGGCTCGACGCCGCTCCTGCATGCGCCGCGCCTCGGCAAGCTGCTCGGCATCGACCTCTGGCTGAAGTGGGAGGCCTCGAACCCGACCGGCTCCTACAAGGACCGCGGGATGACCGTGGCCGTCTCCAAGGCAGCCGAGCAGGGAGCGAAAGCCGTTATCTGCGCCTCCACCGGCAACACGTCGTCCTCGGCGGCGGCGTACGCGGCACGGGCCGGAATCCCCGCCCTGATCCTCATCCCCGAGGGTGCGATCGCCGGCGGCAAGCTGATCCAGACGCGCGCGCTGGGTGCGAAGGTGCTGGAGGTGCGCGGCGACTTCGACGCAGCGCTGGCCGGCGCCCGCGAGCTCGCCGACCGCGGCACGCACGCCCTCGTCAACTCGCTCAACCCCTACCGCATCGAGGGCCAGAAGACGGTGGTATTCGAGATCGTCGAGGAGCTCGGCGGCGCTCCCGACGCCTTCGTCATCCCCTACGGCGGCGGCGGCAACACACGGGCCTACGTGAAGGGGCTGGACGAGGCCGGGCTGACGACGCCGCTCTGGTCGATCGAGTCCGACGACCGGCCGCACACCCTCGCCAGCGCGATCAAGATCCAGACGCCGGTGCATCGGCCCCAGGTCGAGGCGAGCGGTGCCCGGGTCGTCGCCGTCACCGACGACGAGATCGTCGCCGCCTGGCTGCAGCTGGCCCGCGAGGAGGGGCTCTTCTGCGAGCCGTCCTCGGCGGCCGGGCTTGCCTGGCTGCGGCGCGGCACCGAGCTCCAGGGGGCGCGGGTCGTCGTCACGATCACGGGCCACGGGCTCAAGGACCCGGACATCGCCAACAAGCACGCCCCGCCGCCGGTCAAGGTCGACGCCGACCCCGACGCCATCGCTGCGGCCGCCCGGTGACGATGAAGTTCCGGGCCCCCGCCACCTCGGCGAACCTCGGGCCGGGCTTCGACTGCGCCGGCGTTGCCCTCGATCTCTGGAACGAGGTCGAGCTGACCGAGGCGCCGGGCCTGCAGGTGGAGGTCGAAGGGGAGGGCGCTGAGGAGGTGCGCCTTGCCGGCCACGACCATCTCGGGCTGCAGGCGTTCGCGTTGCTCGCCCCCGTCGACGGCTGGCGCTTCCGCTTCGTCAACCGGATCCCGCTGGCGCGCGGCCTCGGCTCGTCGGCCGCGACGATCGCGGTCGGGCTCGCCGCCGGCATGCACGTCTCGCGGCGCCCGCTCACGCCCGAGCAGCTGCTCGTCCACGCGCTGACGCTCGAGAGCCATGCCGACAACCTCGCGGCCGCGCTCGCGGGGGGCGTCACCTTCACGTGGCAGGAAGGTGACCGCTTCCGCATCGCGCGCATCGCCGACCGACTGCCAGCCATGCCGATCGCGGTGATCCCCGGCAACCGCGTCTCGACCGAGGAGGCGCGTGGAGCGTTGCCGGCCCAGTTCTCGCTGCACGATGCGTCGTTCACGGTCGGCCGGGCGGCTCTCCTCGGCGCAGCAGCGGCCAGCGGCGACGAGGGGCTGTTCGCGGCAGCGCTCGACGACCGCCTGCATCAGCCGTATCGCGCCGCCACCGCCACGCTGTTCCCTGAGTTGCGCGCGCAGCTGCCACAGGGTGCGCTGGGCGTCACGATCTCGGGCTCCGGCCCGACGGTGATCGTGTGGGCGCGCCGCGGCAAGGCCGACCCGGTGGCGCAGGAGCTGACGCACCGCTTTCCCGACGCCCGCGTGCTGCCACTGGCCGTCGCGCCCAGCGGCGCCGGCCCGGCTGTCTGATCAGCGCAGCTCCCGGAGGTGTGCCGCGCCGCCGCGGGCGGTAAGCCTCTACGATCCAGGCATGAGCTCGAATCCGTACGACCGCCCGTCCGATCCCGCCAAGCGCAACTCCGCTGCGCTCACCGACGGCCCCGACCGCGCAGCAGCCCGCGCGATGCTGAAGGGCACCGGCTTCACCGACGAGGATCTCGCGCGCCCGATCATCGGCGTCGCCACCACCTGGATCGAGACGATGCCGTGCAACCTCAATCAGCGCATGCTCGCGCAGCACGTCAAGCGCGGCATCCGCGACGCGGGCGGCACGCCGATGGAGATGAACACGATCTCGGTGTCGGACGGCGTCTCGATGGGCACCACCGGCATGCGCGCGTCGCTGATCTCGCGCGACCTGATCGCCGACTCGATCGAGCTGGCCGTCGCAGGCCACATGATGGACGGCGTCGTCTGCCTGGTCGGCTGCGACAAGACGATCCCGGCGGGCGTGATGGCCGTGGCGCGCCTCAACCTGCCGAGCCTCGTGCTCTACAACGGGTCGATCGCGCCGGGCAGCTATAAGGGCAAGGACGTCACGATCCAGGACGTCTTCGAGGGGATCGGCGCCTATGCCGCTGGCAAGATCACGGCGCAGGAGCTGCACGACCTGGAGTCGGTCGCGTGCCCCGGCGCCGGCGGCTGCGGCGGCCAGTTCACCGCCAACACGATGTCGGCCGCGCTCGAGTTTCTCGGCATCTCACCGGCGGGCCTCAACGGCATCCCGGCGCCCGAGCTGTCGAAGAAGGACGCCGCCTACGAGGCCGGCAAGCTCGTGATGCACCTGCTGCGCGAGAACATCCGGCCGTCCGACATCATCACGCGTGAGGCGCTCGAGAACGCCGCCACCTCGGTCGCGGCTACTGCCGGCTCGACGAACGGCGTCCTCCACCTGGTGGCGATCGCGCAGGAGCTCGGCATCGAGTTCACGATCGACGACTTCGACGAGATCTCGGCGCGGACGCCGGTGATCGCCGACATGAAGCCAGGCGGGCGCTTCGTCGCCACCGACCTCTACCGTGCCGGGGGCGTCGCCCTGATCGCGCGCGAGTTGTTGAAGCAGGGTCTCGTCCACGGCAGCGCGCTCAACGTCGACGGTCGGACGCTGTCGCAGATCGCCGCGGCAGCTCAGGAGGAGCCCGGTCAGGAGGTCGTGCTGACGATCGAGCAGCCGCTCAAGCCCCGGGGCGGCATCGCGATCCTGCGCGGCAACCTCGCCCCCGAGGGCTGCGTCGTCAAGCTCGCCGGCCACGACCGGATGCTGCATCGCGGGCCTGCGCGCGTGTTCGACTCCGAGGAGGACACCTTCGCGGCCGTCAAGGCGCGCAAGATCAAGCCCGGCGACGTCGTCGTCATCCGCTACGAGGGCCCCGCGGGCGGCCCCGGCATGCGCGAGATGCTGCACGTCACCGCCGCCATCGTCGGCGAGGGCCTGTCGGACTCGGTGGCGCTCGTCACCGACGGCCGCTTCAGCGGCGCGACATACGGCTTCATGGTCGGTCACGTGGCGCCCGAGTGCTATCGCGGCGGCCCGCTGGCCGCGCTGCAGGAGGGCGACATCGTGGTGATCGACGTCGACAACCGCGAGCTGCGCGTCGAGCTGTCCGACGATGAGATCGCCGAGCGGATGAAGAGCTGGGTGAAGCCGGAGCCGCGCTACACGAGCGGCGTGTTCGCCAAGTACGCGGCGCTCGTGTCGAGCGCCAGCCTGGGTGCGATCACGCAGCCGCGCCGCGACATGCTGTAGATCGCCGTTCCCGGGGCCGGGGGCTTCAGGCGCTGGCACGACGGTCGATGGATTCGCTATAGTGCTGCGTTAACGGAGGTGGGCCCCGGCCCGCTCCGCATCAAGAGAGGCTGAGGGACCGGCCCTAAGACGCCTCGGCAACCTGCTCGATAGAGCGAGGTGCCAATCCCGGACGGATGTGTCGAGCGAGTTCGGAAGGAGTCATAAGTGCCTGCTGTTTCCCTACGCTGTCGGCGGTGCGGGGCCGAGCACGAGCTGGTGGCCGTCGGTATCTGCTCGAAGTGCTTTGCGCCGCTCGAGCCGGTCTACGACCTCGCGGCGCAACGCGCGTCGATCAGCCGCGAGTCGATCCAGGCCGGCCCGCTCTCGATCTGGCGCTACGCCGACCTGCTGCCGGTCGCCGCGCCGAAGGAGCAGCGGCTGGCTCCCGGCATGACGCCGCTCGTGTCGGCGCCACGGCTCGCAGCCGCGCTCGGCATCGGCGAGCTCTTCGTCAAGCTCGACACCGCCAACCCGACACACTCCTTCAAAGACCGTGTCGTGGCTGTCGCGTGCGCCAAGGCGGTCGAGCTGGGCCTCCAGACGCTGTCGTGCTCGTCCACGGGCAATCTTGCCAACGCGGTCGCGGCCCGCGCCGCCGCCGAGGGGATGGAGGCTGTCGTCTTCGTCCCGTCCGACCTCGAGCCCGAAAAGCTGCTCGCCACCGCCGTCTATGGCGCGACCCTCTACTCGGTGAAAGGCACGTATGACGACTGCTCGCGCCTCAACGTCGAGCTCTCGTTCGAGCTGCCATGGGGCTTCGTCAACACCAACCTCCGCTCGTACTACGCCGAGGGCTCGAAGACGATCGCCTACGAGATCGTCGAGCAGCTCGGCTGGGAGCTGCCGACCGCCGTCGTCTCGCCGATCGCCTCCGGCGCGCTCTACGCGCGCCTGGCCAAGGGCTTCGGCGAGTTCATTGACCTCGGCCTGGTCGAGGGAGCGCTGCCGCGCCTCTACGGTGGCCAGCCCGAGGGCTGCCATCCGGTGCAGACGGCGTTCGAGAGCGGCCAGCGGGTCGTGCCCGTGCGGCCTAACTCGATCGCCCGCTCACTTGCGATCGGCTCGCCCGCCGACGGCGACATCGCCGTCGAGACCGCGAAGCTGACGAACGGCGCGATCTACTCTGTGCCCGAGGAGGACATCGGCACGAACATGGCGCTGCTCGCCGAGCAGGCCGGCATCTTTGGCGAGACCGCGGCCGGCGTCACGCTCGGCGCCCTGCGCGAAGCGGTGCGCCGCGGCGAGCTGGGTGAGAGCGACCGCGTAGTGCTGCTGGTCACCGGCGACGGCCTGAAGACCCCCGAGCCTGTCGCCGATCGCCTCCGCCCGATTCAGATCGCCCCCGACGCGGACGCGTTGCTCGACCGCCTCGGCATCGTCGTCTGACCCCCGTCCGCCGCCCGCCGCCCACGACCGCAAGGTAGGTTCTCGCTGTGCCCAGGATCGTCACTCTCGCCGGCGACGGCATCGGGCCCGAGGTCATGGCCCAGGCCGAGCGCGTCCTCCAGGCCCTCCCGCTCGAGCTCGAGCTCGACCCGCGGCCGTTCGGCGGCGGCGCCATCAAGACGCTGGGCGCGGCGCTGCCCGACGAGACGCTCGCGGCGGCCAAGTCGGCTGACGCGGTGCTGCTCGCGGCAGTCGGTCTGCCCGAGTTCGACGGCAAGCCGGTTCGGCCCGAGCAGGGCCTGCTCCAGCTGCGCAAGGAGCTCGCCGTCTACGCCAACCTGCGCCCCGCGAAGGCCGGCGCGATCGATCTGTTGATCGTGCGCGAGCTGATCGGCGGCATCTACTTCGGCAAGCACGGGCGCCACCCGGACGGCCGCGCCTACGACACGCTCGAGTACTCCGCCGATGAGATCGAGCGCGTCGCGCGCACGGCGTTCGAGCTGGCGCGCACCCGGCGCCGCAAGCTGCTGTCGGTGGACAAGGCGAACGTGCTCGAGACGTCGCGGCTGTGGCGCGAGGTCGTCACCGAGCTCGGTAAGGAGTACCCGGACGTCGCGCTCTCGCACATGTACGTCGATAACTGCGCTCTCCAGATCGTGCTCGACGCGACCCAGTTCGACGTCATGCTCACCGAGAACATGATGGGCGACATCCTCTCGGACGAGGTCGCCGGGTTCTGCGGCGGCCTTGGCCTGGCCGCGTCGGCATCGATCGGCGTTGCCGGCACGCCCGGGATCTTCGAGCCGGTGCACGGCTCCGCCCCGGACATCGCGGGCAAGGGCCTCGCCAACCCGGCGGCGATGCTGCTCACGACCTCGCTGCTGCTTGCCTACGGGCTGGGCGAGCACGAGTGGGCCGCGAAGCTCGACGCCGCGGTGGCCCACGCGCTCACCGTCGTCCAGACTCCCGACCACGGTGGCAGCGCGTCCACCGCCGACGTCGGCGACGCCGTGCTGGCAGCGCTTGGGCTGTAGCGGGCGGGCTCCCTCGCCGGGAACCGGCGGCCGCCGAGCGCGTTCGCTACCCTTCCTGCCGATGAGCCCGGTGGCGCGCAGCCGTTTCTTCGCCTTTAGCGGCTGCACGCGCGCGCTTGCGCGCTAGCCGGCGCCCTCGCCCTGCCCTCGCGCCGGCTAGCTGAGTCTCCGGGCCGCTCCTTCCCCGAAAGGTGTCGATGATCACCGTCGCGTATCCGGGCGGCGATGGCACGAACAGCGCCGTCGCAGCCGAGAAGCTCTTCCCCACCGGCGCCGAGCTGGTATCGCTGCCGACGTTCGCCGCGGTCGCCCGCGCGGCTGCCGCCTGCGAGGTCGACTTCGCCGTGCTCCCGATCGAGAGCTCGCTGGGCGGTCCCGTCGCCGAGACGCACGACATCCTCTACGTGACCGAGGAGCTGTCGATCCAGGCACAGACGGTCATCCCGATCAAGCATGCGCTGCTCGCGCTGGCGCAGGTGCCGCTCGAGCAGATCACCATCGTGCGGTCGCATCCGCAGGCGATCGACCAGTGCCGCGAGCTGCTCTCGGCGATGCCCTGGGCGACCGCGATCGCGTCGTCGACGACGGCGGGCGGCGCGAAGCTCGTCGCCGAGCACGGCGACCCGCGCGAGGCGGCGATTGCGCCGCTGCGCGCCGCCGAGCTGTTCGGCCTCGCCGTGCTGGCCGAGGACATCGGCGATCACAAGGAGGCGTACACGCGCTTCGTCTCGCTCTCGACCGCCACCCGGCTCGACCGCAGCCAGGGCAGCGCCGACCATGCCCACGCCGCCGACTGGCGCACCGCCTTCGCCTTCGTCACCGACCACCGGCCCGGCTCGCTCCACCGCGCGATCGAGCCGTTCGGCCGCCACGAGATCGACCTCGTGCAGCTCGTCTCGCGGCCGATCCCGCAGACGCCGTGGAAGTACCGCTTCGACGCGGTGCTGGCCGGCCATCCGCTCGACCACGTGATCAGCGAGACGCTCGCCGAGACGCGGGCGCAGACGGCCGAGCTGCGCGTGTTCGGGTCGTATCCGGCGTAGCGGCGCGCGGCGGGCGCCCGCCCGGCGCCCGCCCGTACCGGCGCCTCCCGCTAGCGAAAGCTCCCCGTCAGCGGCTCGAACGCCTTCCGCAGGTCGCCGAGCGTGATGCCGCCGTCCACCAGCAGCGTCTGCCCGGTGACGTAGCGGCCGAGCTCGGAGGCGAGGAAGAGGACGACGTCGGCGATCTCCTGCGGGTCGCCGATGCGGCGCAGCGGGATGAAGTCCTTTGCGATCTCCAGCCCGGCCGGGCCGAGCGAGTCGCCGACCGCGGTGGACTGCGCCGTCCAGATGAAGCCGGGCGCGACCGCGTTCGCGGTGATGCCGTGCGGGCCGAGCTCCATCGCCAGGCCGCGCGTGAGGCCCTCGATCCCGGACTTCGCGGCGTTGTAGTGGACGTGCTCGTCCCAGCCCCACGGCGAGCCCATCAGCGACGACAGCGAGACGATGCGCCCGTGGCCGTGGCGCATCATGATCGGCGCGACCGCCTGCGAGGCGTTGAAGCAGCCGCCGAGGTTGACGTCGAGCGTGCGCCGCCACTGCTCCTCGGTCATCTCGACGAGCGACGCCCGCTTCGCAATGCCCGCGTTGTTGACGAGCACGTCGATGCGGCCGTGCACGCGCTCGACCGAGGCGACCATCGCCCGCACCGCGTGGCGGTCGGAGACGTCGGCAAGGTGCGACGAGACCTCGGCGCCCAGCCCTTCCAGCTCGGCGACGGTCAGGGCCAGGTCGTCGTGGATGACGTCGTTGGCGGCGATGATGGCGCCCTCGCGGGCCAGCGTCCGCGCGATCGAGCGGCCGATCCCGATCTGTGAGCCGACCCCCGTGACGAGGACGACCTTGCCCTCCAGCCCGAATGCGTTGCCCATCGCTGCCTCCTCCTTCGTGGTCGCTCGTGCGCTCGCACGGCGGATCCTATGCCGGACGACAGGTGCCCGCCCGAGGTCGACGACCGCCCGGCGACGCGTTGTGGCTCAGGCCGGCGCGCGGTACAGCGGCTTGAGCGCGCGGTAGTCCTCGACCATCTGCTTCCAGCCGGGCACCTCGACCCAGGTGACGGCCATCGAGCCGCCCTTCGTGCGGAAGAAGATGACGTTGCCGTCGAGCGACACCATCGGGCCGTGCTCGATGTCGGGCACGCGCCAGAAGTACGAGCCGGCGCTCATCACGCCGCGATGGCCGAGCAGGATGTCGCCGGACAGCATCAGCGCCTCCTCGACCGTTGGGTGGATCTCGGCGCGATCCTCCTGCCAGCCGGCGGGCCCGGCTGCGAGCCACGTCCAGTCGCCGTTCTCGGCATCGACGCGCAGCAGCTTGATGACGAGGCCGGGCGGCACGCCCGCGACGCCGTGGTCGGCCCACTTCAGCTCGTTCGTATCCTGGATCTCGGGGCGGCCACCCTTCGGCTCCTCCTCCGCCTCGACCATCAGCAGCAGCTGGGCGCCGTCCTTGCCCACCGAGAAGGCGGCGCTATCCGTGCCGCTCGGGACGTAGCCATAGAAGCCCGCGTCGAACCGCTCGCCGCCGAGCGTCGCGGTGCCGCGCAGGCCGAACAGCTCGAACGGCCGCCGGTACCCGTTCCAGGCCCCCTGCCAGCCGGCCGGGAACGTGACGATCGAGGTGAACGCGCCGGTCTCGTCGTCCTCCGACTGGCGCTGCTCGACGGCGCCGTTGAGCGGCCCCTCGGTGCGGTGGAGCTTCTCGACCTCGTACGCCTGGTGGAACTCGATGTGCTGGCGACCCATGGCTAGCTTCCCCCTGCAGCGGCGGCCCGCTGCTTCTGCTCGTAGTTGGCGATGTTCTCCTCGACGGTGCGGCGCGGATCGTCGGGGAAGTGGTTGACGAGCAGCGACGGCACCCAGCCGAAGAGCACCGCGCCCGTGTGGCTGTAGAACGGCCCGTGCGTGATGAACGGCGGCCGCCAGAGGTACGAGCCGGTGCGCATAGTGCCGGAGTTGCCGAGCCAGATGTCACCCTCGATCAGGTACAGCTCCTCGATGCAGTCGTGGTACTCGAGCAGCGGGTAGTCCCAGCGCGGCGGGTTGGCGCAGATCCACGTCATCTCGTTCGTCTCGGGCACGTGGCGCAGCAGCTTGAGGATGATCCCGGGCGGCGGGCCGGGGATGTGCGAGCCCTGCCACGGCATCGTCTCGGAGTCGAGCTGGATGCGGTCGGCGGTGCCGTGCGGGCCGGGGGCCGGAACGAAGTCGGGACGGGCACGGCAGAGGAAGAGGATCTTGGCGCCCTGGTCGCAGGTGAGCGCTTCGGTAGCGCCGCCGGGCGGGTTGAACTCGTAGTAGCCGACGCCGCGCAGCGTGCCACCGACCCGCACCGCGCCCTCCAGCACGAGCCACTCGACGTGCGTGGCGTAGTGGCCGGCGGGACGGCGGTAGCCGGCCGGGAGCAGCAGCTCGCCGCTGAGCGCGCCGGTCTTCCCGCTGATCGAGAGCACCTTCAGCTGGGCGCCCACCGGCCAGCCCTCGGCGGGCAGCGCCTGCACGGCGATCTCCGGGGAGTGCACGAGCTCGATCCAGCCGCGGTCGTCCATTGCGATCTGCTCGGGGGTCGGCCCGAGCCGAAGAGTGGTATCAGGCATCGGTGCTCCTTAGCGTTGGGATTGCGTGGCCCGGTAGCCGACGATGATCTCACTTCGGTGTGGCACAGGGCAAACGGCCGGTGGCGTCGGGTGCAGCGGCCGGGCGGCGCGCGGCCGCCGCACCTACAGCGCCCGGCCGGCCAGCTCGCCGTCGTGGATGGCGTCGGCGGCAGCGCGCGGGGCGAGCGCGTCACCGATGCGCACGACCTCGAGCGGGCCATCCGCGAACGCCCGCCAGAGCGCATCGTCGGGCGTGCGCAGCATGCAGAGGACGAGCGTCGAGACCCCCTCCACGCAGCGGCGCGCGGTGCCCCACACCGAGAGCAGGTCGAGCCGGTCGCCGTCGATCTGCTCGGCGAAGAGGCCAGGGGAGAAGCGGACGCCGGCGGCCTCGAGGCGCGGGAACGTCCAGGGCGCCTCCATCGTCTCGCGCACCTCCTGGCCCACCGCCGGGTGGCGCGTGACCACCTCGACCGCGACGCCGGCCGCGGCGAGCACCTCCGCGAGGCCGAGCGGCAGGTAGGTGCCCGTCTCGTCGACGATCACGACGCGGCCGCCGAGCGAGCTCGGGTCGCCGAGCGCCCGCCGGGCAGCCGTGCCCACGTCGAGAACGTTGTCCTGATCGCAGCCGGGCATCCGCTCGCGCCCAGGAAGCGCCGGCGTGAAGCCGTCCCGGTCCCAGGTGGAACCGGCCGCGACGACCACCGCCTCGTAGCCGCCGGCGCGCAGGCCGTCGGCCGATGCCTCGGTGCCCAGCCGGAGGTCGACGCCTGCGCGGCCGCATGCTCCGGCGAGATCCTCGACCGCCATGCCCCAGTCGGCCCGCGTGGGCAGCCGCCGTAGCAGGTCGAGGTGGCCGCCGAGCACGTCGGCGCGCTCGAACAGGGTCACCGCGTGGCCGCGGGCCGCCGCCGTCGCCGCCGCGCGCAGGCCACCCGGCCCGCCGCCCACGACGGCCACGCGCCGGGCCTGCGGCGCCTGCCGCAGCGTGCCGGCGCCCAGCTTCCGCTCGCGCTGCATCGCCGGGTTCACGGCGCAGGTGATCGGCCGGTCGGCGAGGACCTCCTGGATGCACTGGTTTGCGCCGACGCAGCGCGTCACCTCGTCCTCCCGGCCGGCAAGGCTCTTCTGCACCAGGAACGGGTCGGCCATGTGGGCGCGCGCGATCGCGACTGCGTCGGCGCCACCCTCTCGCAGCACCCGCTCGGCCGTCGCGATGTTGCGGATCCGGCCGACGAGGAACACGGCGGCGCGGCCCGCGACGATCGCCTTTGCCCGCTTGCCGTGCTCCAGCAGGAATGCGTCCGGGCCGCCGCTCATCGGCATCACGGCGCGGTGGAAGGTCTGGTAGCCGCCGCAGGAGATGTCGAAGAAGTCGTAGAGCCCTGTATCGGCGAGGATGCCGAGCACCTCGTCCATCAGCTCCGGCGTGACCCCGGCGCCGCCCGGCAGGAACTCGTCGTACGACAGCCGCACGCCGACCGTGTAGCCCGTCCCCACCCGTGCCCGGATCGCCTCGCCGATCTCGACCAGCAGGCGGGTGCGGTTGGCGACCGAGCCGCCGTAGGCGTCGGTACGGCGGTTGGTCGCGGGGGAGAGGAACTGCATTGGCAGGTAGCCGTGCGCCCCGTGCACCTCGGCGGCGTCGATGCCGGCGGCCTGGAGGTTCGCGGCGGACGCGGCCATGTCGGCGACGAGCGCCCTGATGTCGGTGAGCTCCAGCGCCACCGGCAGCTCGTTCGCGAACGCGGACGGCACGCGTGACGGGCCCTGCACCGCATGCCAGTCGTCGATGTCCACGCGCGCGCGGTCCATCACGCCGGCGGAGCCGAGCTGCACGACGACGCGGCAGTCGTGCGCGTGCACCGCGTCGGCCAGCCGGGCCAGCATCGGGATCGCCCGCACGTCGCGCGCCGAGATCCGCCGCTGCAGCAGCCCCTTGCGCAGCGTCGCCACCGTGCCGCCGACGCCGACCATGCCGACGCCGCCCTTCGCGCGCTCCTCGTAGTAGGCGACCTGGCGGTCGCTGGGCGCGTTGTCGACGGCTGAGGTCTGCCCGTGCGGGGCCACGAGGATGCGGTTCTTGATGGTGGTCGCGCCGAACGTCAGTGGCTCGCGCACCAGGGTGTAGGCGCTCACGGTCAGCTCCCTCTCTCTACGCGTCCGCGACTGCGGCGACGATCCGCCGCGCCTGGTCGATAACGATGGGCAGAGGGTTCGCATGGGCGGGCGAGAGCCGCACCCAGTCGACGACGCCGACGTAGCGGCGCAGCTTCTCCCGGTACTCGTCCGGCGTCCCCGTGACGGCGATCGCCTCGACGATCTCGTCGGGGATGGCGCGCGCGGCGGCCTCGCGATCGCCACGCTCGAGCGCCTCGAGGCCGCGGTCGTAGGCGTCGCCGCAGCCGTGATGGGTCATCACGTCCTTCAGGTACGGGGTTATCAGGTAGAAGGCGATCGTGCGCCGAGCCATGTTGCGGGCCTTGTGCGGGTCGTCGGCGATCGCCGAGATCACGGCGGTGCCGACCTCGAACGCCGAGCGCGGTCGCCCCGAAGTGGCGAGCCCGGCGTGCAGCTGCGGCCAGAGCACGTCGCGCGTCCACTCCACCGAGTTCATCGAGTCGAGGCAGACGCCGTCGGCGATCTCGCCGGCGAGCCGCGACATGCGCGGGCGGATCACGCCCAGCGTGATCGGGATGCGATGCTCGCTGGGTGGGACGAGCGGCCGGTAGCCGCGGAAGCGGTAGAACGGCCCCTCGTGGTCGACGGGCAGGTCGGGGGTGGCGGTCAGCGCGGCGCGGATCGCGCCGACGTAGTCGCGCATCCGGCCCACCGGGTTCGCGTAGGGGATGCCGTGGTAGTCCTCGCTCCAGGCGCGTGGCATCGTGCCCAGGCCCAGGCCGAAGCGGCCGCCCGTCAGCGTCGCCGCCGTCGTCGCGGCGAGCGAGGTCAACACCGGAGTGCGCGTCCAGGTGACGATCGACGTGTGGATCTGCGCGCTGCGCGTCGTCGCGCCGATCGCTCCGACCATCGTGAAGCCCTCGGTCATGTTGTCGCCGACCGTGAGCTTGCTGAAGCCGGCGTCCTCCGCCGCCCGCGCGATCTCGACCGCCTCCGCGAACGGCATCCGGGCAAGTTGGAGTCCAACGGCAAGTCCGTGCATGGCGCCACCCTCCCGCGGGCAGCGTCGCGGGTCAAGTCGTAGGATCGCAGGATGCCCATTATCGCTCGCCGCTTCGTGACCGTCGGCAGCCGCCAGGTGCACTACCGGCGCGGCGGCAGCGGCCCGGCCGCCGTGCTGCTGCACGCCTCGCCGCTCTCGTCCGTATCGCTGCTGCCGCTGGCCGAGGCCCTCGCGCCGCGCTTCACCGTGATCGCGCTCGACACGCCGGGCTACGGACTCTCCGACCCGCTGCCCCTCGCCCAGCCGGGCATCGCCGACTACGCGGACGCCCTGGTCGAGACGCTCGCTGCGCTCGGCCTCGACCGCTGCGTCGTCTACGGATTCCACACCGGCGCGGCGATCGGGCTCGACCTCGCGGCACGCCATCCGGGCCGTGTCGCGGCAGCCGTCCTCGAAGGCGTGCTCATGCCCACCGCGGAGGAGCGCGCCGACCTGCTCGCCAACTACGCGCAGTGGTTCCCGCCCGCCTGGGACGGGACGCACCTGATCGCCAACTGGTCGCGCGTGCGTGACATGTTCGTCTTCTGGCCCTGGTACCGCCGCGAGGCGGCCGCGCGCCTCGCCGTGGCGATGCCGCCGACCGCCGTGATCAACAACGCCGTGCTCGACCTACTGCGCGCCGGCGAGGCCTACCCGCTGGGCTATCGCGCCGCGTTCGCCTACGACGCGGCGCCTGCCCTCGCGGGCCTCACCGTGCCGGCCGCCGTCGTCGCCGACCCGGACGACCCGCTGTCGGCCCACCTCGAGCGGCTGCCGGCCCTGCCGCCGGGCGTCACCGCGGAGCTGCTCGGCCCCGGCCGGGACAGCCGCATCGGCGACCTGCTCGCCGCCGGTGCCGCCGGCCTCTCACCCGCCCCGCCGGCGCCGCCCGCGATCACCCTCCCGGGGCGCGTCACGCGCGACATCACGCCGACGCCGGCCGGCCAGCTGCTCACCCGCCGTGTGGCCGATGTCCCGGGCCGGCCACTCGTGCTGCTGCACGCGTCACCGGGCTCATCGCGCTCTCTGGAGCCGCTTCTGCTCGAGCTCGGCCGCACCCGCCCGGTCATCGCGTTCGACACGATCGGCAACGGCGAGTCGGACAAGCCGCCATGGACGACGCCGACCGCCGCCGACTACGCCGACACGATCGTCGCGGCGCTCGACGCGCGCGGCCTCGACCGAGTCGACCTCTATGGCACCCACACAGGCGCGATGCTCGCCATCGAGACGGCTGTGCGCCATCCTGGCCGCATCCACCGGCTCGTGCTGGACGGCGTCGTCATCTTCGACGCCGAGGAGTGCGACGACATCCTCGCCCACTACCTCGAGCCGCTCGAGCCCGTCTGGGACGGCGGCCACCTGCTGCGCAGCTGGAGCGTCCGCCGCGACTCGAAGCTGTGGTGGCCGTGGTACCGGCGCACGCCCGACCGGCACCGGCCGGCACCGCCGCCGTCGGTCGACGCTCTCCACCGCGACGTTGTCGAGGTGCTGAAGAGCGGCGAGACGTATGCACTCGCCTACCGCGTCGCGCTGGGCTATCCCACCCGCGACCGGCTGCCGCACGTCGCTGCGCGCACGCTGGTCTGTGCTCCGGAGCACGACGTGCTCGGGGCGTACTCGGAGGAGGCGGCACGGCTGGCGCCGGATGCGGTGGCTCGCGTCGTGCCTGCCGACCCGGCAGGCCTGGCGGTCGTCGTCGCTCGCTTCCTCGACACCGGCGCCTGCTGATTGCGTAACCGATATATCTCCGGTCGCGGTGACGGCAGGCACGGTGTGGTCTAGACTTGCGGTTCCACCATCCCGGGTGGGTGCGAACAAGGAGGATTTTTAGAGTGCGTAAAAGTGTGCGCCACAGCGGCCTCACCGTGCTGATGGTCGGCGTTCTCGCAGCTGCCCTCGTCGCAGTGGCTGGAACGGCAACCGCAGCGACCGGCAAGGCGACCGCTGCCAAGACCTTCGTCAAGGTCGTCGCGGGTCTCCCGACCTCGGTCGACCCGGTGAACTACCAGAACCGTCCGAGCTCGGACAACCTACCGACGTTCACGAGCCCGCTCGTGCGCGGCAAGGGCCTGCCCCAGGGTGCCAAGGCGCTCCCCGGCTCGTACGCGGTCGACCCGTTCTTGGCCACCTCGTGGACACGCGAGGCCAGCGGCAGCTGGACGTTCAAGCTCCGTGAGAACGTCAAGAGCCCGGCCGGCAACACCCTGACGGCCGAAGACGTGAAGTGGAGCTACGACCGGGCGAACGCGCTCGACGGTGTCTCCCGCTTCCTCTTCTCGGTCGCCAACCTCGACACCAAGAACCTCGTCACGGTGATCGACCCGCTCACCGTCCGGCTTAACGTCACCCGCCCGGGCCCGATGACGCTCGGCGCGACGCTCTGGTACAGCCTGACGATCTACGACTCGGTCGAGGCCAAGAAGCACGCCACTGCCACCGACCCGTGGGCCAAGGACTGGATGGCGACGAACTCGGCGACCTTCGGGCCGTACTACGTCGAGTCGTTCACTCCCGGCCAGAGCCTGCAGCTGAAGAAGAACCCGAACTTCTGGAACGCGAGCAAGATGTACTTCGACACCGTCGTGATGCGGGCGATCCCCGACTCGGCGACGCGGCTCCAGCTGATGCTCAGCGGCGAGGCCGACAACACGTACTACCTCGACGGCAGCCACTTCAAGGCAGCGGTCGCCGAGAACGGCAAGAAGCTGATCGCCTACCCCGATCTCGACTCGAGCATGGACATGATGCTGCTCAACGAGCGCTTCGCGCCGTTCAAGGACGTGAAGGTGCGGAACGCCATCAACATGGCGATCCTCCGCTCCGGCCTGATCAAGACCGTCTACCAGGGCTTCGGCGAGCCGGCGCGCTTCCAGTTCTCGAGCGTGCTCCCGCAGACGACCGGCTTCCAGCCGGCCTCCTACAATCCGACCAAGGCGAAGCAGCTCCTCGCCGAGGCCGGCCAGTCGAACCTGACGTTCACGATCACGACTAGCCCGGGCATCCTCAGCTACTCGGCCGACATCGCGACGTACATCCAGTCGCAGCTCTCGCTTGTCGGCGTCAAGGTCAACGTCGAGGTCATCGCCTCGCCGACCGACTTCGAGGTCAAGCGCCGTGCCGGCCAGCTCCAGGCCTGGATCAACGTGCAGCGCCCGGCCATCGTCGACGCCATGTACTTCACGTACCTGGTGAACGGCACGAAGGGCATCATCAACTCGCACCTGTACTCGAACCCGAAGGTCGACAACCTCATCAACCTGATGCTGGGGACGTCCCCCGGCCCGCGCTACGACCGCCAGATGAAGGAGCTCCTGCGGATCATCACCGACGAGAAGCCAACGGTGCCGCTCGTCGAGGTCAAGACGCAGGTCGTGTTCTCGAAGGGGATCACCGGGTTCCTCACCCGCGCGACCCCGATCGTCTACGTGGACGAGCTCGCCCGCTCCTAGCGCGGCAGTCGTCCTGGAACAGTGCGGAGGGCCGGCGCAAGCCGGCCCTCCGTCGTTGTGGGGCGGCGCCCCGGTGGCCAGTACGAGGCGCCGCCCGCCGCGCCTGCCTCAGCCTGGATCCACCGTTCTTCGCGGGCGTTGCAGCTTGTCCAGACTGCCAGGCCGCTCCCCGGTGGGGTTTCAGTCCCCGCCTCCGGCGGCGGGGGCCTGCACCCGGCCGGTGCGCTCCGCGCTGGAGCCTCCGGAACGGGCCACCGGCCCGCCCCGTACGGCCCCAACGCGTCCTGAGAGCCCGGACGAGCGCCCCGCGATCACGAAAAACGGTGGATCCAGGCTCAGTGGACGACGACGTTCTCCTCGCCGGTGCCGGCCTCGCCGGCGGCGCTACCGCGGCCGATTCTCCACTCCAGGCAGTGGAACCCGACCGGCGACGGTGCCGAGGCGTCGACGCCGTGGAAGGCGCCGGGGCCGGGCTCGCGCTCGAGGAACACGCCGGCGCGGAAGTCGACGCGGACGCCGGGCCCGCTCTCGTCGTGGCCGTACTCGCGGATCGCCGCCTCGCCGTCCAGGACGTAGACCCACTCGTGGACCGTCTTGTGGTAGTGCCGCTCGGGCCGGCCGCCGTGGCCCATCGAGTCGCTGCCCGGCGGGAACCAGAGGCTCTGGGCGAGCACGTGCCCCTCCTCGTCACGGGCGAGCACCTTGACCTTGGCGCCGGTGCCGTGGAACGGCTCGCCGGGGCCGGGGACGTGCCACTGCATGGCCAGCGTGTCGTAGATCGTCACCGACGGCGTCCTGTAGGCGATGCCGGGGCCGCTCGTGACGGTGGACGGCCGGGCCGCCGGAGCCTTCGCGGCGTGCACCTGCTTCTCGGTGACCACGACCGTCTCCTTGTCGGAGCCCTTCTCCGAGATCGCGGTGCCGGGGCCGGTCTTCCACTCCAGGCACACGCAGCCGACGGTGCCGCCGTTGCCCGGGTCGAGGCCGTGTGCGCTGCCCTCGCCCGGGAGGCGGTCGAGGAACATGCCGGTGCGGTAGTGGACGAGGTTCCCGACCTGCTGGTCGGGGTACTCGTACTCGCGGAACGGCATCTCGCCGCTGAGGATGTAGACCCACTCGCGCACGGTGCGGTGGTAGTGGCGCTCGGCGACGCCGGCCGGGTTGAGGTTATCGATGCCGGGCGGCACGTACATCAGCTGCACGCGCGGCTCGCCGCCGGGGAAGCGGGCGAGCACCTTGACCTTGGCGCCGGGGACGCCATGCAGCGGCTCCTGCGGCAGCGGGTCGGCCCAGTCCATGGTGCGGGTGTCGACGATGCGCGCCTTGTCGTTCTGCAGCAGCAGGGCGTCGCTCATGCGGATGCCTCCTCGGGTCGGACGTGGTCGGTGTCGAAGCGGGTGCGGTGGACGGTCACAGGGCGCGGCCCAGTCGCTCGCCCTCGACGATCGCGTCGCCGGCGGCACGGGGGGTGACGCAGTCGCCGATGCGGTGGACGGCCAGGGTGGTGCCGCCGCTGGCGGTCGCGGTCGCGGCGGCCTCCGCTGCCAGCTCCCGGTAGAGCCGGTCGTCCGGGCTGCGCAGCAGCGACAGCACCAGCGTGTCGGCGTGCACCGTGCGGGTGCCGCCCCAGATGCCGCGCAGGTCGAGGTCGGTCCCGTCCAGCTGCTCGGCCGTGTGGGCGGGCGTGAGCGTGACGCCGAGCTTCGCGAGGCGTGGGAACACCCAGCCCTGGTCCATCGTCTGGCGCAGCTCCTCGCCGACCACCTGGTTGCGCGTCACGATCTCGACCTCGACGCCGGCCTGCCCGAGCAGCTCCGCCAGGCCGATCGGCCAGTAGGTGCCGTGCTCGTCGAGGATGACGACGCGCCGGCCCAGCGCCGCAGGGTCGGCGAGCGCACGGCACACTGCCGTGCCGATGTCGACGACGTTGCCCTGCTCGACGCCGGGCAGCGTGGCGCGGTCGGGGCGGCCGGGCGTGGCCCCGTCCCGATCCCAGGTCGAGCCGGTCGCGCAGACGACGACGTCGGCGCCGCCGGCGCCGAGCAGGGCCGCGTCGGCCTCGCTGCCGAGCCGCACGTCGACGCCGAGCCGGGCGAGCGGCCGGGCGAGGTTGTCGATCGCCAGCTGCCACTCGCCGCGTGACGGGAGGCGCCTCAGCAGGTCGAGATGGCCGCCGAGCGTCGCGCCGCGCTCGAGCAGCGTCACCTGGTGGCCGCGTCGCGCCGCCACCGCCGCGACGCGCATGCCGCCGGGGCCGCCGCCGACCACCGTCACCCGCCGCGCCGGCGACGCCGGCACCAGCGTCCCGTGGCCCCACTGGCGCTCGCGCCCGGCGGCCGGGTTGACCGTGCACGTCAGCCCGCTGTTGAGCACGAAGGCCGACACGAAGCACTCCATCCCGCCGACGCAGTGGACGATCTCGTCGCTACGGCCGGCGCGCGCCTTGTTCACGTACTCGGGGTCGGCGATCTGCGCGCGCATCAGCGCGACGACGTCGGCCTTGCCCTCGGCAACCACTGCGGCGGCCTGCTCGAAGCGGCGGATCTTCCCCACTACGAACACGGCGGCACGATCGCCCACGATCCGCTTCGCCCGCTCGGCGTAGGGGATGAGGAAGCCCTCCTCGGTCGTGCCCATCGCCGGGATCGACCAGCGCAGCGCGTGATAGCCGCCGCACGAGATCGAGTAGTAGTCGTAGAGGCCGGTGGCGGCCAGCACGGCGACCACCTCGTCGGCCAGCTCCGGCGTGATGCCGGCGTCGCCGATGAACTCGTCGTAGGTGAGGCGCAGCCCGACCGTGATCGCGCCGCCGACCCGTGCCCGGATCGCCTCGCCCGACTCGATCAGGAAGCGGCAGCGCTGCTCGACCGAGCCGCCGTACTCGTCGCTGCGCCGGTTGAAGTGCGGCGACAGGAACTGCATGCCCAGATAGCCGTGCGCGCCGTGCACCTCGACGCCGTCGGCGCCCGCGCTGCGCATGTTGGCGGCCGACTGGCCGAAGTCCTCGACGATCTCGCGGATCTGCGCGCGATCCAGTTCCAGGACGTGCTCGTTCATCACCGGCGACGGCACTGCCGACGGCCCCCACACGGGATGCCACGTGTCGATCGCCAGTCGCCCCTTGTCGTTGACGCCGGCGGCGCCGAGCTCGACGAACAGCGCGCAGCCGTGCTCGTGCACCGCGTCGGCGAGCCGCGCGAACGCCGGAATCACGCGGCGCTCCCAGGTGGTGATGCGATTGACGTGGCGGGCCGGCTCGCGGAGGGCTCCACCCGCGCGCCAGCCCCAGGTGGCCTCGACACCGAGGGCGGCCGCGCCCCCGCGGGCGCGCTCGGCGAAGTACGCGATCATCCGCTCGCTCGGCTGGTTGTCCTCGCCGTAGTGTGGGCCGTGCGGCGGCATCACGATGCGATGCTTGAGCAGGGTCGGGCCGAGCTGGAGGGGGTCCCAGATGGTGGGTGCGGTGGAGTTCATCCTGCGCAATCTCTCACGCCTGTCGGGCGCGTGTCGAGCGGGTCGGACATGATGTCCACATGAACGAGCCCGAGTCGACAGTCGCAGGCCGTCTGGCGGCCTTCCTCGTAGCAGGCCGCTCCGCCGGCGTAGCCGCCGACGAGCGGCACGAGGCGAAGCGCCTCCTGCTCAACCAGCTCAAAGCCTCCGTCGGCGCCGCCGACCATCCGGCCATCGCGGCCCTGCGCGACTGGACGCTCGAGGCCGGCTCGACCGGCCGCCAGGCTCACGTCCTCTGGCTCGGTGACACGACCACGAGCGAGCAGGCGGCGCTGCTCAACGCCGCGCTCTTCGAGGTGCTCGACTTCAACGAGACGCATCTGGGCACCTACGTCCACGCGACGTCGGCGGTCGCCCCCGCCGTGCTCGCCGAGGCCGAGGTGCACGGTGGCTCCGGCCGGCTCGTGCTCGACGCGCTCGCGCTCGGGCTGGAGGTCGACCTCGTCGTGGCCACCATGCTGATGCCGAACGCGTACGTGCGTGGCTTCACGCCGGGGGTGCTCGTCGGCGGCGTGGGCGCGGCGGCGGCGGTGAGCGTGCTGCGCGGCTTCGACCTCGAGACGACGCGCAACGCCCTGGCGATCGCGATGTGCAGCGCGACGGGTGCGATGGAGGCGATCGGCTCGTCGGCGCATGTGTACAACCAGGGGCTGGCCGCGCGGGCGGGCGTCACCGCCTGCCAGCTGGCGGCGCGCGGCATCGAGACGGCGCCCACCGCCTTCGAGGGCGAGAAGGGGATGCTCAGCTCGTTCTCGGGCGAGAGCCCCGACCGCATCGAGGGGGTGCTCTCCGCGCTCGGCCGCGGCCGCTGGCTGATGCGCGACCAGGCGTACAAGCGCCTGCCCACCGAGACGATCACGCAGGCGCCGATCGACTGCGTCCTCGCCATCCGCAACCGCTTCGCCGGCGCGGCGCTGCCGGAGGTGGAGCGGCTCACCTTCCGCGTCGACCCGCTCGTGGCGCGCGTCTCGGCCGAGCGCTTCGCCCGCTTCGGGACGCCGCGCAACGACCTGCAGGCCCGCTTCGACCTCCGCTTCTGCGCCGCCTCGGCCTGGACGCGCGGCCGCTTCACGCTCGCCGAGATGGCCGAGGCTGCCTACACCGACCCGGCGATCCTCGCGCTGCGCAGCCGCGTCGACGTCGAAGCCGACGACCGCTACACCATCAACGGGGCCGCGCTCGAGCTCCGCTTCGCGGACGGCCGCGTCGAGACCGCCGAGATCGACCCGTTCCGCGGCGCCTCCATGAACCCCCTCGGCGACGACGAGCTCTCGGCGGTGTTCCGCGCCGCCGCCGCAGGCGTCATCCCGGACGCCCAGGCCGAGACGGTGCTCGCCGCGCTCTGGTCGCTCGACGAGGCGCCCGGCGTCGGTGGGCTCGTTGCGGCAACGCTGCCCGGGGGGCCACGGTGAGCCAGTACTGGTACGAGGCCGTCGACACGGGCCACAAGCCCGGCCGCCTCGTCCCGCTCGTCCGCACTGCGACCACGCTGGTCGAGCGCACGCTGCGCGTGCAGCCCGGCCAGCAGATCTGCATCGCCGCCGACACCGAGGTCTCCCCGCTCCTCGTCTGGACGATCGCCGGAGCGGTCGCGGCCGCCGGTGGCGTCCCCTCCGTCGTCACGTTCGAGGCGAACGCCCGGCCCGGCATGGACGTCCCAGCCCCGGTGGGCGCGGCTCTGCTCGCGGCCGACGCGATCGTGGCGTGCGTCTCGCGCTCGATCTCCTTCGCGAAGGCCATCCAGGAGGCGTACCTCGTGCGCCGCATCCCCTACGTCGTGATGTCGAACGCCACCGAGGACATGCTGATGCGTGGCGCCGCCACCGCCGACGTCGACGTCGTCCGCGACATCTCCCACCGCACGCGCGACGCGCTCAATCGCGGCACCACGGTGCGGGTCACCACGCCCCACGGCACCGATGTCACGTTCGACACTGCGGGCCGGCCCTGGTACGCCTACTCCTCGTTCTTCGAGGACGGTGCGACTGCAGCCGTGTTCCCCGGCGGTGAGGTCAACACCTGCCCCAACGAGCACTCCGGCGAGGGCCGCATCGTGATCGACTCGTTCATGATGGAGATCGGCCGGCCGGCCACTCCCATCAGCTGGGAGCTGCGCGAGGGCCGCATCGTCTCGATCGAGGGCGGGGAGGAGGCGCGCCGCCTGGAGCGGCTGCTCGCCGAGCACGGCGACGACAACTCGCGCTGGATTGGCGAGCTGTCGGTGGG
The DNA here is from genome assembly GCA_947445525.1 of Actinomycetota bacterium. Classification (GTDB taxonomy): domain Bacteria; phylum Actinomycetota; class Thermoleophilia; order Gaiellales; family Gaiellaceae; genus CANFDS01. The sequence goes on from CANFDS010000028.1 coordinate 23,669, forward strand.
GACGAACTATGCGGCGCGCACCATCGGCTCGGCGCTCGAGGACAAGCAGGTGTACGGCACCTGTCACATCGCGCTCGGCACCGGCGTCTCGGCGCCCGACGGGCTCTACAAGCGGCGCTACACGTCGGCGCTGCACCTCGACGGCGTCATGACGCGGCCCACGGTCACGGTGGACGGCGTCGAGGTCGTGCGCGACGGCGAGATCCTGGCAGCGCCGCGGCCGGCCGTCGGCATCGCTGCTGCCGGTGGCGCCGCTGCCGGCAGCAATCGGTCAGCCACATAGGAAGGGAGCGGCAATGAAGCTCGGGCTGCAGGTGAACGGCGAGCAGGTCTCGATCGCGGAGATCGTCGCCTTCGGCAAGGCGGCAGAGGCCGCCGGCTTCGACACCGTCTGGTCGGGAGAGGCGTGGCGCGACGGGTTCGTCCCGCTCGCCGCAGTCGCCGCCGCGACAGCGCGGATCGGGCTCGGCACCAACATCGCGCAGTGGACGCGCACGCTGCCCAACCTCGACCTCGCGACGGGCGACCTCCAGGAGCTGTCGAACGGCCGCTTCACGCTCGGCCTGGGGCCGATGCCGAAGGAGTGGAACGAGGAGTGGCACGGCATCTCGTACGACCAGCCGCTGCGGCGGATGCGCGAGTACGTGACGGCGCTGCGGCTGATGC
>CANFDS010000029.1 GCA_947445525.1 Actinomycetota bacterium
CGACGAGCTGTGGGCCACCGAGGCCGGCCGCATCGACTGGTTCGAGCCGTGGACGACCCTCTACGAGTGGGAGCCGCCGCACGCGAAGTGGTATCTCGGCGGCACGCTCAACGTCTGCTTCAACTGCGTCGACCGTCACGTCGAGGCGGACCGCGGCGAGAAGATCGCGTTCCACTGGGAGGGCGAGCAGGCCGACGAGCTCGTGCCGATCTCGTACGCCGACCTGCAGCGGCGCGTCGTTGTCTTCGCCAACGCGCTACGCAAGCTCGGGGTGAGGAAGGGCACGGCGGTCGCAATCTACATGGGCATGGTGCCGGAGCTACCGGTGGCGATGCTCGCGTGCACGCGGCTCGGCGCGCCGCACACGGTCGTGTTCGGTGGCTTCTCGGCTGATGCGCTCAGCGACCGCCTGGTGGACATGGGCTGCGAGGTGCTGATCACGCAGGACGAGGCGCGCCGTCGCGGCACCACCGTCGGGCTGAAGGTGATCGTCGACGAGGCGCTCGAGGCCGCTCCCGGCGTCCACACCGTCGTGGTGGCGCAGCGCACCCACGCGCCCGTGGCGATGACGCCGGGCCGCGACGTCACCTGGGACGCGGCCTGCGCCGGCCTCTCCGACGACCCAGCCTCGTGCCCCTGTGAGCCGATGGACGCGGAGGATCTGCTCTTCCTGATGTACACGTCGGGCACCACGGCTAAGCCGAAGGGCATCGCGCACACGACCGGCGGCTATCTCGTCGGTGCGGCCACCACGCACCACTACGTCTTCGACCACAAGCCCGAGACTGACGTCTACTGGTGCGCCGCCGACATCGGCTGGATCACCGGGCACTCGTACATCGTCTATGGGCCGCTCGCCAACGGCGCCACCTCCGTCCTCTACGAGGGCACGCCCGACTTCCCAGCGCACGACCGCTGGTGGGAGATCGTCGAGCGCTACGGCGTGACGATCCTCTACACGGCGCCCACCGCGATCCGCTCGCACATGAAGTGGGGCGCCGAGCACGCCGCCAAGCACGACCTCTCCTCGCTGCGGCTGCTCGGCTCGGTGGGCGAGCCGATCAACCCCGAGGCGTGGATCTGGTACCAGGAGCACATCGGTGGCGGCCGCTGCCCGATCGTCGACACCTGGTGGCAGACCGAGACCGGGATGATCCTGATCACGCCGCTGCCGGGGATCACGACGACGAAGCCCGGCTCCGCGACGAAGCCGTTCCCCGGCGTGGACGTGGCCGTGCTGAACGAGGCCGGCGAGGAGGTCGGGCCGGGCGGCGGCGGCTACCTCGTGCTGCGCAGGCCGTGGCCGGGAATCACCCGCGGCATCTTCGGCGACCCGGAGCGGTTCCGCGACGTCTACTGGTCGCGCTTCCCCGGCCTCTACTTCGCCGGCGACGGCGCGCGCATCGACGAGGACGGCGACTACTGGCTGCTGGGCCGGGTGGACGATGTGATGAACGTCGCCGGGCACCGTATGTCGACCATCGAGATCGAGAGCGCCCTGGTGTCGCACCCCATGGTGGCCGAGGCCGCCGTCGCGGCGCGCGCCGACGCGCTCACCGGCCAGGCGATCGTCGCGTTCGTGACGCTGCGCGGGGGCGCCGAGGGCTCGCTGGCGATGATGGAGGAGCTGCGCAACCATGTCGCGCACCACATCAGCCCGATCGCGAAGCCGGCGAACATCGTCTTCACGCCGGAGCTGCCGAAGACGCGCTCGGGCAAGATTATGCGCCGGCTGCTGCGCGACGTGGCCGAGAACCGGCCGCTGGGCGACACGACGACGCTGGCCGATCCGGCGGTGGTCGGCGAGCTGCAGGAGCGGGCGGCCGGGGAGAACGCGGGCGAGGAGTAGCGGCGCGGCCGGCTGTGGCCGGCGTTGCTTCGAGGCTGGGCTGCCCGCGGGCGGCGCGCCCGTGCGGCGCACTATCGGCGAACTCACCCTCCAGCGCGCTCTGGACGGTAGGTTCGTCGACAGTGCCGGGAAGGGGCGCCACCCTGCCCGCCGGCGAGGCGGGTCGTCGCGGCAGCCCATTGGCGCGGCCCAGCGTTGCGGGCAGCCATGATCTCGGCGTGCAGCCGATCCCGCCCAAGCCTTGCCTCGCGACTTCCGTCGCGGCCGTCGTGGCCGTAGTGGCCGTCGCGGCCGTGGCCGTGCTCGCCGCTCCTGCTCCCGGCTTGGCGGCGGCCCGCGGCTCCGGGCCTACCCTGCTGACGCCGCTCGACGGCGAGGCGAGCTTCGGCGAGGTGGTGGCGCGGGCACCCGCCGGCGCCCGCGACGCGGTGCTCGTCGTGGGCGGGCGCTGGGCGGGGCGCGTGCACCTGGTGGGCGACGGCGAGGCACGCTTCACCGTGCGCGGGCGGGTCGGGCCGCAGTCGGTGACCGTGCGCTTCGTGGCCGGCGCGCAGGTGCTGGGAGCCGTGACGGCGCACCGGGTGTGGCTGCTGCCGCGGAGCGGGGCGGTAGCACGGGCGGCGACTTCCCGCGACGAGGCGCTCTCGGGGCGGCTCGCCACCCTCGGTCGCGCCTTCTCCGGCTGGGCCGGCGTCTACGTCCAGGATCTCTCCTCCGGCAGTTATGCCAGCTGGAACGCCGACGCCTCGTTCCTCGCTGCCTCCACGGTCAAGCTCGGCGTGATGATCGAGGCGCTGCGCCGCTACGGGCCGTTCCCCGAGCGGTCTGCCGTGTGGGGCGACATCAGTGCCATGATCTCGCTCTCGTCGAACGACGCCGCGAACCGGGTCTTCCTGCGTCTCGGCGACGGCTCCGAGAGCCGCGCGGCGGCGCTCCTGCTCGCCCGCTTCCAGGCGATCGGGGCAACGGCGACGACGTTCCCGGGCACCTACCGGCTCACGCAGGCCGCCGCTCTCGACGCGCCCGCCCCGCCGCCGCTCCTCACCTGGCGGCGCTCCACCGCGCGCGACCTGGGCCGCATCGTCAGTGCCGTCCACGCCGCCGCCCTCGGCAACGCCGACGCCCTGCGCCGCACCGGCCTGACCGTGCACGAGGCGAGGCTCGGCCTGGCGCTGCTGCTCGCTGCGCGGCCCGAGGGAGGGCCGCTGCTGGGCGCGGTGAAGGCTGGCCTGCCGGTCGCGCAGAAGACCGGCTGGACTGACAAGGCCCGCCACGTCGTGGCGATCGTCTACGCGCCCGGCGGGCCGAAGCTCCTCGCCGTCATGACGTACCGGCCCGGCATCGACGCGGCGGCAGCGGCACGACTCGCGCGCGGCGTGACGGCCGCGCTGGGCGTTGGCAGCGACCGCTAGGGCAGCGCGGCCCCTCCGCTCGGCCGCGAGCTACCCGAGCAGGCGGTCGAAGCGCGCGGCGTCGTCGAACGGCCCGATCACCGCGAGCCGCAGCTTGTCGTTTGCGATCAGGTCGCGGGCGACGCGCTGGACAGCGTCGGCGGTGACCTGCTCGATCGCTGCGAGCACGTCCGCCGGCTCGGTGACGTGGCCCTCCAGCACCTCGCGGCGCAGGCCGAACATGATCGTCCCCTGTGGGCTCTCGAGGCTCAGCACGAAGCGGCCGCGGGCGATGTTCTTCGCCTTGCGCAGCTCGTGTGCGGGCACGCGCTCGGCGGCGATCTTGCGGAACTCGCCGACGATCGTCTCGACGGCCTCGTCGATACGGTTGATGTCGACGCCCGCCTGCGAGTACAGCGACCCCGCGTCGGTGTAGGCGTGGTTGGTGCCGAACACGTAGTAGGCCAGCCCGCGGCGCTCGCGCACCTCGGTGAACAGGCGCGACGACATACCGGTGCCGAGCACCGTCGCCAGCAGCTGCAGCGGGTAGCGGTCGGGATGCTCGATCGGGTAGCTCTCGACGCCGAGCACGAGGTGGGCCTGGTCGGACTTCTTCTCGAAGACCCGGACGCGCCCGTTGCGGTGCGGGACGGCCGCCAGCGGCGTGGGCGTGGCCTCGGGGGCCATGTCGCCGAGCAGCTCGCCGATCCGGTCGAGCAGGCCCTCGCCGACCGCACCGCCGACGCCGACCACGAGGCGGCCCGGCTTGTACCAGCGCCTGGTGTAGTTGAGGAACGTGTCGCGGGTGGCCGCGCGCACCGTCTCCTTGGTGCCGATGATGTCCCAGCCGAGCGGCTGGTCGCCGTAGAGGAGATCCTCGTAGACGCCGCCGATGAAGTCGCGTGGCGTGTCGAAGTACATGTTCATCTCCTCGACGATCACGCCCTTCTCGCGCTCGATCTCCTCGGGGTCGAACTTGGAGAAGCGCAGCATGTCGACGAGCACGTCGAGCGCGGCGTCGCGATGCTCGGCGGCGGCCTTCACGTAGTAGCCCGTGTACTCCTTGCCCGTGAACGCGTTGAACTCGGCGCCGAGGTTGTCGATCTCGGCCGCGATGTCCCTGGCGGCGGGCCGCCGCTCGGTGCCCTTGAAGAACATGTGCTCGGCGAAGTGGGCGATCCCGCTCTGCTCGCGCGTCTCGTAGCGGGAGCCCGCGGCGAGCATCAGGAAGCAGGAGACCGACTGGGCCTGGGGCATCGGCGCGGTGACCACACGCAGGCCGTTGGGAAGGACGTGACGCTCGTAGACCATAGGGCCGCGATGCTACCGGGAGGTGGGGCGGCCGCGAGCTACGGGCGCAGGTGCTCGGCCAGCACCACGCGCGCCCGCTCGACGTCGTCCTCGTGGACGAAGACGCAGAGCCTATCGGTGCCGGGGCCGAGCGAGCCGAGCCAGGCCGTCGTCGAGTTGCGATCGGGCATGAGCGCCGCGCCACACTTGATGCCCGCCGCACGCAGCTGCTCGCAGATCTCGTCGGCCTCCTCCTGGTGGCGTGCCTCGATGATCGGGAGTGCCTGGCTCACGGAGCGGCTACCGCGCCCTTCTCGCCGCGCCAGCGCACGAGCCGCTGCGCCGTCCACGTCTCGTCGATCGAGGCTGCGCCGCCGTCGACGAGGCCGTGCTCCAGCCCGACTGCGTGCACGATCCCGGCAGAGAGGTCGGTCTCGCGGCCGCTGCCAGGCTTCGGCCAGGCGATCCAGAGGCCGCCCACCGGCGCGACCCACGGCTCGAGCAGCGCCATCCGCCCGCGCAACGTCTGCTCCCGGCTCGTGAAGAAGAGGGTGACGTCGAGCGGCTCCGACGCGCGCTCCAGGCTGCGGACGCCCGCGGGCAGGTCGGGGATCTCGAAGCCGTCCGGGGTGCCGACCAGCGCGAGCGTGCACCCGGGCACGATGCCGAGCCGCTGCCAGAGGGGTGCCGTCGCGGCGACGGCGTCGCCGCCGGCCGCGCCGCTGACGCTGGCCCCGCCGCTGACACCGGTCGCGCCGCTCACTCCAGCCCCGCCAGTGCCGCCAGCACGCCGTCGACCTCGTCGCGCGTGTTGTAGTGGACGAAGCCGATGCGCACGGCGCCGTCGGGCAGGCCGAGCCGCGGCATCACCTCGTGCGCGTAGTAGCCGCCGTCCCACACGGCGTAGCCTTTCTCGGCGAGGCGGCGCGCGGCCTCCGCCGGTGCGACCCCGTCGACGCTCACGCAGAACGTCGCCACGCGGCCCTCCATCGCGGGCAGCCCGTGCAGGCGGACGTTCGGGGGCAGGCCGGCGAGGAACCGCTCGCCCAGCGCCCGCTCCTGCGCCTGGATGGCCGGCCAGCCGTGGCCCTCGATGTGCTCGACGGCGGCGATGAAGCCTGCGAGCAGCTCGTGCGCGGCGGTGCCTGTCTCGTGGCGGTGGCCAAGCGGGAACGGGTCGCTGGGGCGCACCTTGTACGGCCGCCAGCCCTCGAGCAGCCCGGCGCGCGCGAATGCGAGGCCCAGGTGCGGCCCGTAGAACTTGTACGGCGAGCACAGCAGGACGTCCGCGCCGATCGCGGCGACGTCGATCGGGCCGTGTGGCGCCCAGTGCACGGCGTCGATCCAGGCGAGCGCGCCCACCTCGTGCGCGATCGCGGCGACGCGGGCGACGTCGTTCACCGTGCCGAGGGCGTTCGACGCCCAGGTGCACGCCACCACGCGCGTGCGCGGGCCGATCAGCTGGGCGAGGTCGTCCAGGTCGAGCGAGCCGTCGTCGCGGAAGTCGGCCAGGCGCACCGTGAGGCCGCGGTCGTGGGCGAGCTCGAGCCAGGGCGCGACGTTCGCGTCGTGGTCGAGCCGCGTGCAGACGATCTCGTCGCCGGGCTGGAAGTCGCGGCCGGCGGTGCGCGAGAGGTGGAAGTTGAGCGTGGTCGAGTTCGCGCCAAAGACGACCTCCTCGGCCGAGCAGCCGAGGAAGCGGGCGGCCGTGGCGCGAGCGTGGGCGACCAGCTCGTCGGAGCGGCGGCTCGTGCCGAACGCGCCGCCGAGGTTCGCGTTCGAGTCGCGCAGGTACCCGGCGACCGCCTCGATCACCGCGTCGGGCACCTGGGTGCCGGCCGGCGCGTCGAGGAACACCTGCTCGTTGCGGCGCAGCGCCGGGAAGCGCGCGCGGACGGCGGCGACGTCGAGGAAGGTGGCAGCGCTCACGTCAGGTCGACGTCTGCGCCGTTCACACGCCAGCGGAACTCGGGGTGCACCGACAGCGAGTTGGACACGAAGCAGCCGGCCTTCGCCTTGCGCAGCAGCTTCACCAGCGCCTCCGGCTCCGGCAGCGGCGTCAACTCGACGTCGAAGCTCGCGTCCGCCGCGACCAGCCCGAACACGCCCTCGTCCTCGCGCAGCGTCACCGTCCCGTGCGCCTCGCCCGCTACCGCCACCGCGATCCCGGCCGGCGTCGCGTAGTAGGTGAGGCTCGCGATCGCGCAGCGCAGCAGCGCGGCCAGCAGGATGTGCTCGGGCGTCCAGCTCTCGCCGAACTCGACTGGCTGCTCGCCCTCCGAGCTGACACGCAGGCTGCGGTCGACGCTCGTCGTGTACTCGAACACCTTTGCCCGTACGTTTGCCATGCTCCGAGCCTACAGCGTCCGGCGCCGCGCGCTCGTGCGGTAGCCGGCGGCACACGGCGACGAGGGAGGCAGGCCATGCGGATAGCGGTGCTCGGCACGGGGAAGATCGGCGGGGGCCTGGGCGAGCGCTTCCGCGAGGCCGGCCACGACGTCGTGATGGGGTCGCGCGACCCGGCGAACGGGGTGCCCTACGCCGAGGCGGTGCAGGGCGCCGAGGTGACGGTGCTGGCGCTGCCGTGGCGCGTCGCCGAGGAGACGGTCGTGACGCTGGGAGGCCTCGCCGGCCAGGTCGTGATCGACACGATGAACCCGTACGCGAACCATCCGGGCCAGGCGGCGCTGCCCGAGCTGTACGGCACGTCGGGGCTCGAACGGCTGCAGGAGCTGCTGCCGGCGGCCCGCCTGGTGAAGGGCTGGAACCACGTCTACGCGCACACGATCCGCACCTCGCCCGACTTCGACGGGCAGGTGGCGACGGTGCTGCTGTGCGGCGACGACGAGGCTGCCCGCGGCGTCGTGGCCGGGCTCGCCCACCAGATCGGCTTCGACCCGGTCGATGTCGGCGACGCGACCGGCGCCCGCTACCTCGAGCCGCTGGCTGGGCTGATGATCCGCATGGCGATCCCGCTGGGGCGCGGCTTCGAGATGGCGTTCCGGCTGCTGACGCGGTAGGGAGGCAGGGCGGGTCGCCGGTGCGCCGCGGCGAGTGTTGCCGCACTCGCCGTTCCCGTCATGTCTTACATGTCGTATTGCAGAATCGGGGCGCCGAGGCTACCCTGACTGCATGGCGATCTCGGAGCGCACCTACACCTTCCGCGCCCCAGCCGAGCTCGGCGAGCAGATCCGCGCGATGGGCCAGCTGATGGCGCAGCTCGACCTCACCGCGGACGCGCACGTCTCCGACCGCGTCGGCCGGGAAGTCGCCATCCGGCTCGCGCGGCGCGTGCAGGCCGGGCAGCCGGTGCTCTCGGGCGACAACCAGTCGGCGTTCCTGCGCGAGATCGTCGAGCTGTTCGTCGCTTCGGCGCGCAAGATCGCCACCGACCTGGAGTGGGAGAAGGTGTACGCGGCTGAACGCGAGGCCGAGACCGAGGCTGACCGGAAGCGGCACCTCGACTTCGAGGCGCTCTCCGCCGAAGCGTGGGGAACGCCGTGATCGGCCAGATCGTGCGTGGGGGCATCTACTACGCGCAGCTGTTCGAGGGTGGAGAGCGGCCGGTTGTCGTGGTCTCGAGCGATGTGGTGACCAACGCCCTCCGCAAGCCCGTCGTCTGCGAGCTCACCTCGGCGGAGCGGGAGCGGTCGCTGCCGACGGCCGTCCGCCTGCCTGCCGGCGAGGCCGGGCTCGAGCGAGACTCGTACGCGCTCTGTCACGAGCTGAGGACGATCCGCGCGGAGCGCCTCCGTCGCGAGGTCGGTGTGCTCTCCGGCGATCGCATGGCAGAGATCGAGGCTGCGCTGCGCTGCACGCTCGACCTCGGCGGCGGGCTTCCCGCCGCTCAGTCCTAGCCGGGCCAGCCGCTCGCTCGGCTCTAACCGGGCCAGCGATTGGTGATCGGCACGCGCCGGTCGCGGCCGAACGCCTTCGGGCGTAGCTTCACCCCGGGCGGCGCCTGCCGCCGCTTGTACTCGGCCAGGTCGACCAGCCGCGTCACCCGCGTCACCACCTCCGCATCGAAGCCGGCGGCGACGAGATCCTCGCGCGAGCGGTCGCGCTCGACGTACTCCTCCAGAACGCGGTCGAGCAGGCTGTACGGGGGCAGCGAGTCCTCGTCCCGCTGGTTGTCGCGCAGCTCGGCGCTGGGCGGCCGCTCGATCGTCGAGACCGGGATCAGCTCGCGACCGGCCCGCTCGTTGAGATGGCGTGACAGCCGGAACACGTCGGTCTTGTAGATGTCCTTGAGCAGCGCGAAGCCGCCGGCCATGTCGCCGTAAAGCGTCGCGTAGCCGACCGACAGCTCGGACTTGTTGCCCGTCGTCACGACCAGCCAGCCGAACTTGTTGGAGAGCGCCATCAGCAGCATCCCGCGCACACGCGCCTGGATGTTCTCCTCGGTGAGGTCAGGTGCGTGGCCGGCGAACGGGGCGGCGAGGGCGGTCTCGTAGGCGCCGGCGATCTCGCCGATCGGCAGCTCCAGGAACGAGGTGCCGAGGCTCTCGGCGAGCAGGCGGGCGTCGGTGCGGGTGCCCTCCGACGAGTAGCGCGACGGCATCGTCACGCAGTGCACGCGCTCCGGCCCGAGCGCCTCGACGGCGAGTGCCGCCGTCAGCGCCGAGTCGATGCCGCCGGACACGCCGACGACGATCTCGCGGAAGCGGTTCTTCTCGACGTAGTCGCGCAGGCCGAGCTCGAGCGCCTGCCGCATCTGCTCGAGATCGGAGAGCGGCGGCGCCACCGCGGGCTCGGCGCGGACGGGGTGCACGCGGGGCGGCCCCAGGTCGACGACCTCGACGACAGGCAGCTCGCCGCGGTCGCGCAGCAGCGCCCGCCGGCGCACGTCGCGCAGCCGCCGCGCCACCGCCGCCGTCGGGTCGATGTCCACGACCAGCAGCGCCTCCTCGAAGCCGGGCGCCCGCGCGATCACGTTGCCCTCGTCGTCGAGCACCACCGAGTGGCCGTCGAACACCAGCTCGTCCTGCCCGCCGACGGCGTTGACGAAGGCGATGAAGCAGGCGTTGTCGCGGGCGCGGGTGGCGAGCATCGCCTCGCGCTCGCGATCCTTGCCGACGTGGAACGGCGACGACGAGATGTTGGCGATCAGGTGGGCCCCCGCGAGCGCGAGGTCGGTGGCGGGCGGACCGGGCTGCCAGATGTCCTCGCAGACGGTAGGCCCGATCAGCGTCTCGCCGGCGCGCAGCAGCACGAGGTCGCGGCCGGGCGCGAAGTAGCGGTCCTCGTCGAAGACGCCGTAGTTGGGCAGAAAGCGCTTGCGGTAGACGGCGACCACCTGGCCGTGCGCGAGCACCGCGCAGGCGTTGGCGAGGTCACGGTCGTACAGCGGCACTCCCACGAGCGCGGTGATGTCTCGGGTTTCGCGCGCGAGGGCGGCGAGGGCGCGCTCGGCCGCGTGGATGAAGCTGGGGCGCAGCAGCAGATCCTCGGGCGGGTAGCCAGTGAGGGCGAGCTCGGGGAAGAGGACGAGGTCGGCGCCGCGCGCGCGGGCCTCCTCGATGCGCAGGCGGATGCGCTCGGCGTTGCCGTCGATGTCACCGACGACGGAGTTGAGCTGGGCTAGTGCGAGCCGGATCACAAGAGTTTACGACCGTGAGGCGAAAACCTTGCGCTCACTGTACCAGCCGGGCGATCTCGGTGATGGCCTCGGGATTCTCGACCGAGGAGAGGTCACCGGGGTCGAGCCCCAGGGCCGCCGCCCGCACCGCGCGCCGCACGATCTTGGCCGACCGCGTCTTGGGGAGAGCCTCGACGAAGACCACCCGCTCCGGTGCGAACGGCTTCCCGAACGCGTCGGCCACCAGCCCGAAGACCTCGCCGGCCAGCGCGTCGCTGCCCTCGTAGCCGGGCGAGAGGGCGCAGAAGACCCAGGCCACCTCACCCTTGAGCGCATGCGGAACGCCGACCGCCGCCGCCTCGCGCACGGCCGGGTGCCCGACCGCCGCCGACTCGATCTCGGCAGGGCCGATCCGCTTGCCGGCGATGTTCAGCGTGTCGTCGGAGCGGCCGTGCAGGAACCAGTGCCCGTCGGCGTCGACGGTCGCCCAGTCGCCGTGCGTCCAGACGTCGGGGTAGCGGCGCCAGTAGGCGTCGAGGTAGCGCTCGGGGTCGTTCCAGAAGCCGCGCGTCATGCCCGGCGACGGCCGCCGGCAGACGAGCTCGCCGACCTCGCCGGTGCCGATCAGCGAGCGGCCCTCGGGGTCGAGCACGTCCATGTCCATCCCGGGCACCGGCCCGCCGAGCGAGCACACCTTGATCGGCTCGACCACGGAGCAGCAGAGGAAGCCCGCGCCCACCTCGGTGCCGCCGCTGAGGTTGATGATCGGCACGCGGCCGCCGCCGGCGTGCTCGGCGAGCCAGCGGTACGGCTCCGGGTTCCACGGCTCGCCTGTCGAGATGAAGACGCGCAGCGAGGAGAGGTCGGCGGTCGGCTCGCCGTAGGCGGTGAGCGCGCGCACTAGCGTCGGCGACAGGCCGAGCACCGTCACCTGCTCGGCCTCGACGAGCTGCCACAGCCGGTCGTGCGGCCAGTCGGGCGCGCCCTCCGTGAGCAGCAGCGTGCAGCCGACGGCGCCGCCGCCGACGACCGTCCAGGGGCCCATGATCCAGCCGAGGTCGGTGACGAAGTGGAGGATGTCGGCGGGGCCGATATCGGCGGAGTAGGCGACCTCGCGGGCGACCGAGACGAGGAAGCCGCCGTGCACGTGGACGACGCCCTTCGGCTTGCCGGTGGTGCCCGATGTGTAGGTGAGGAGGTACGGCGTCTCGCTGTCTAGCTCGGCGGCCGGCAGCAGCCCGGGGCTTGGCGCGAGCGCCTCGTCCCAGTCCAGGTCGCGGCCCGGCGTGAGCGGGCAGTGGCCGGCGGCCCCGAAGCGGCGCCAGACGATCATCCGCTCGAGCGTGGGCGCGTGCGCGGCCGCCTCGTCGGCGATCTCCTTCATCGGGTGCGCCTTGCCGCGGCGCAGCGAGCCGTCGGCGGTGATCAGCACCTTCGCCTCGGCGTCCTGCAGGCGGGCTGCCACGGCGGGCGCGGCGAAGCCCGAGAAGATCGGCGTCTGGATGGCCCCGACGTGCGCGCAGGCGTGTGACGCGATTACGGTCTCGATCGACATCGGCAGGTAGAGGGCGACGCGATCGCCGCGCTCGACGCCGAGGCGGACGAGCGCCTCGGCCAGCCGTGTCACCTCGCGCGACAGCTCGGCAAAGGTGATGGTGCGGCGGGCGCCGTCCTCGCCGAGCCACACCACGGCGTCGGCGTCGGCGCGCGGGCCCGTGGCCCAGCGGTGCACGCACGCCGTGGCGACGTTGAGCTTTCCGCCCACGAACCAGCGAGCCCAGGCGGGGCCGTCGGAGTCGTCGAGCACCGTGTCCCAGCGCCGCGCGAAGGGGATCGCCAGGTCGTCGATCACGGCGGGCCAGTACCAGTCGGGCTCGGCGGTTGCCCGCCGGACGAACCCGCGGTAGTCGGCGAGCCCGTGGGCGCGCATCAGGCGGGTCACGTTGGCCCGCTCCACGGTCGCGCTGTCGGGGCGCCAGATCACGTCGGTCACGGGTGGAATCTACCGGCTGCAGGAGCGTGCCCCCCGGCGCAGGCGGCCTCCGCGCGACCGCTCGCTAGACTCGCCTACGTGCGCCGCCTCGCTACAGTCGCCCTGCTCGCCGCGCTGGCCACTGCGGGCCTCGCTGCCGGCGTAGCCCGGGCCGGCGACCCCACGATCGAGAAGCGCTGGCAGTCCGCAAAGACCCACGTCACCCTCGTGCTCGGCACCTCGGACTACGGCACCGGCGACGTCCGGGTCTCCTTCCTCGTGATCGGTCGCGACGGCCGGCTCCTCACCTCCCCCAGAGCCCGTCTCTCGGTGAGCAAGGGGCTGAAGGAGCCGGCGTTCACGACCGGGACGGCCGTGCTCGAGGACACCTCGCCGCCCGGCGCCAAACTCGACGCGGGCGAGGCCGGCCAGATCTTCGTCGGCCACGTCCGGCTGACCGCGCCCGGCACTTACTGGCTGCTCGCCGAGCTCGACGGCAAGAGCATCTCGGGGCTCGGCAACGTCATCGTGCGCGCGCACCCGGCGGCACCCGCCGTGGGCGACCGCGCTCCCGCCTCGCGCACCCCCACCCTCGCGACGACGAAGGACATCGCCAGGCTCACCACGCGCGTCCCTCCCGACCGCGAGCTGCTGCAGGTCTCGGTCGCGGACGCGCTGCGTCGCAAGCAGCCGTTCGTCGTCGTCTTTGCGACCCCGAAGTTCTGCTCGAGCCGCACCTGCGGCCCGGTCGTCGATGTCGTCAACGCCGTGCGCAAGCGCTGGGCCGGCACCGCGGTGCGCTTCATCCACGTCGAGATCTACACCGACAACGTCCCCTCCAAGGGGCCGAACACGTGGGTGCTCGAGTGGAAGCTGCCGACCGAGCCGTGGACGTTCCTCGTCGGCACGGACGGGCGGGTCAAGGCGCGCTTCGAGGGGGCGCTGTCACAGGGCGAGCTCGCCTCGGCGATCGAGCGCAGCCTCGGCGTGGCCGCACTGCGCGGCTGACCGGCTAGCCTCTCCGCATGGCTATTGACGTCAAGCTGACCGACCTCGTCACGAGCGGGGGTTGCGCCGCCAAGTATCCGGCGGCGCGGCTGGAGGAGCTGCTCGCCGGCTTCATCCCGGCCGAGGCGGAGAACCTGCTGGTCGGACTCTCGCCCGCCGACGACGCCGCGGTTTACCGGCTCGACGACGAGCGGGCGCTCGTCTTCACCCTCGACTTCTTCCCGCCGCTCGTCGACGACGCGGCGCTCTTCGGCGCGATCGCGGCCACCAACGCGCTCAACGACGTCTTCGCGATGGGTGGGACGCCGCTGCTGGCGCTCTCGATCGCAGCCTTTCCCGAGGACCTGCCGTCCCAGGTGCTGGCGGACTGCTTCGCCGCGGCCGACCTGAAAGTGCGGGAGGCCGGCGCACTGCTCGCGGGCGGCCACACCATCCGCGACAGGGAGCCGAAGTACGGGCTCGCCGTCGTCGGCACGGTGCACCCCGACGCGATCTGGGCCAAGAGCACCGCGGGCCCTGGCGACGTCGTCCTGCTGACGAAGCCGCTGGGAACCGGGCTTGTGCTGCACGGGCTGCTGCGCGGGCTCGTCGGCGCCGCCGAGCTCGATACCGCGGTCGGCTGGATGACAACGCTGAACCGCGCCGCCGCCGACGCGATCCGCCCGTTCGAGCCAACTGCCGTCACCGACGTCACCGGGTTCGGCCTGTTCGGCCATGCGTACGAGATGGCGAGCCGGAGCAGCGTGCGCATCGTGCTGGAGGCCGGGCGCTTCCCTGCTATGCCGGGCGCGCTCGAGGTGATCGCCGCGGGCGAGCGCACCGGCGGCGACGGCCGCAACCGTGACTACGCCGGCCCGCACCTGACGGTTGCCGCGGGGGTCGACCCGGGGCTCGTCACGCTCGGCTACGACCCGCAGACCGCGGGCGGCTTCCTCGTCGCCGTGCCGGCCGCGCGCGCCGTTGTGCTCGAGGCGACACTCGCCGCCGCCGGCCAGTTCGTGCAGCGTGTCGGCCGGGTTGAAGAGGGAGCGGGAGTCCGGGTCAAGTGACCCCGGGGCGCGCCCCGCTGGGCATGGTGCACGGGCGCTTCCAGCCCTTCCATCGGGGCCACCTCGCCTACCTGCTGGGCGCCGCCGCCCGCTGCGACGAGCTGTACGTCGGCATCACCAACCCCGACCCCTCGCGCGTGCGGCCCGACCCGCTCGACCCGGCGCGCCACCTGCCCGCGGCGAACCCGTACACCTACGCCGAGCGCCAGCTGATGGTTAAGGCCGCCGCCGCCGGGGCCGGGCTCGACCTCGCGCGTGTGCACGTCATCCCGTTCCCGATCAACGAGCCCGAGCTGTGGCCCGCGTACGTGCCGGCCGGCGTGACCCACTACATCCGGCTCTTCTCGGCGTGGGGCCACGGCAAGCGCGAGCGGCTGGCGGCGGCCGGGTACGAGGTCGTCGTGCTGGACGAGGGCGAGGCCAAGGACGTGTCTGGTGCAGACGTGCGGGCGGCGCTGGCGGCGGGCGACGCTGCGGCGTGGCGCGCGCTCGTGCCGGGTGGGGTAGTGGGCGTGCTCGAGGCGCTGCTGGCGCAGGGACGCGGGCCGGTAGCCGGCCCGCTCCGGTAGCGTCGCCGCATGCTTCCGATCGTCGTCGTCCTGCTCGACGGGCTCGGTGACCGCGCCCATGCAGTGCTGGGCGGCCGCACCGCGAGCGAGGCGGCCGCGACGCCCAACCTCGACGCGCTCACGGCGCGCGGGTCGAACGGCGTCATGCTCTCGCTCGGGCCCGGGCGCGCGCCCGCCAGCGAGCTCGCCCACTGGGCGATGCTCGGCTACCTGCCGGAGGAGTTCCCGGGCCGGGCGGTGCTGGAGGCCGTCGGGCGGGGCCAGCAGGTCTCGGCCGACGACGTGTTCGCGTATGCGGCGCTGCGGCCGGCCGAGCGGCGCGCGGGTGCCGATGCCGGCCTCTGGCTGACCGGCCGCCCCGACCCCGACCGTGACGCCGGGGACGCCCGGCTGCTGGTCGAGGCGTGCGACGGGCTCGACTGCGGAGGGCTCCGCTTCGCGCTCACCGAGGTGTGGCGCGGCGAGGCCATCTTGCGAGTGCGTCCGTCCGCCTCTGGCGGCCCGTCCGCCGACGAGCGCGTCACCGACACGGACGCGTTCTTCCGTGACCGCCACCCGGTGCTGCGGCCACAGGCCTGCGCCCCCGAGGCGGCCAGCACCGCCGCGGCAGCCGAGGAGTGGACGCGGCGCACGATCGCGCTGCTCGAGGCGCACCCGGTCAACGCCCGTCGCGTCGCCGCGGGGCTGCCTGCGCTCAACGTGATCACGCTCAAGTGGTGGGGCCGGCCGCGGCCGGTGCCGACCTTCGCCGAGCGGCACGGCCTGCACGGCACATTCGGGGCGGCGTCGGCGTTCCTGCGCGGGCTGGCCCGCACGCTGGGGCTGGCGGTCGTCGACCTGCCGGAGTCGGGCGACGTGACCGCCGACCTCGCCGCCCGCGTCCGCTTCGTCGACGAGCGGCTCGCTGCGGGCGACAGCTTCGTCTTCGTTCACACCAAGGCGGTGGACGAGGCCGGCCACACCAAGGATCCACGGCTGAAGCGGCATGCGATCGAGCTCGTCGACGCGGCGCTCGGCGCCCTGCCGGTCGACCGGGCTGTCGTCTGCGTCACCGGCGACCACGCGACGCCCGCCAGCCCCGACGTGATCCACTCCGGCGACCCGGTCCCGCTCGTGCTCGCCGGGCCCGGCATCCGCGCCGACCGCGTCGTCGCCTTCGGCGAGCTCGACTGCGCCACGGGCATCCTCGGCCACCTGCGGGGACCCGACCTGATGCCCGTTCTGCTCAACGCAGCCGACCGGCCGCTGTTCGCCGGCTCGCGCCCGACGCCGTTCGTGCACGCGCAGGGCACGCCCTCGGTGCTCAAGCCGTTGTAAGGTCGCGGCATGACAGGCATCACGCCCGACGGCATCCGCGCCTACTCGGCCGAGCACGACCTGCGACTAGAGGAGGACGACGTCGCGGGGCTCCTGGTGGGGCTGCCGGCGCTGCTCGACGGTCTTGCCGCCGTCGATCGCGGCGACCTCGGTTTCGGCGAGCCGGCCACCCTCTTCGATCCCGACCCCGGCCGCGATTCCGGAGCGCGCCGCCCGTGAGCGCCCCCGCTGCGAGGCCCCGCCCGTGAGCGCCCTCGCCGACCGTACCGCTGCCGAGCTGGCTGGGCTCACCCGTGCCGGTGAGGTCTCCGCCGTCGAGCTGGCCGAGCACGCGCTAGCGGCCATCGACGCGCTCAACCCGACGCTGAACGCCTTCATGACGGTGACGCGCGAGCACGCGCTCGGCCGTGCCGCCGCCCTCGACGCGCTCCGCCTGGCCGGCGGCCCCGTCGGCCCGCTGCATGGCGTCCCGATCGCGCTCAAGGACAACGTCGACACCGCCGGCATCCCCACCACTGCGGGCGCGCGCATCTTCCGCGACCGCGTCCCCGCAGCCGATGCCGTCGTCGCGGCGCGCCTCGCCGCGGCCGGCGCCGTGCTCGTTGGCAAGACGCACATGCACGAGCTCGCAGGTGGCCAGGGCCACCCCGACTGGGGCGACCCGCACAACCCGTGGGATCTCAGCCGCGCCTGCGCCGGCTCCTCGTCGGGGTCGGGCTGTGCCGTGGCGGCGCGGCTCGTGCCCGCCGCGATCGGCTCCGACACCGGCGGCTCGATCCGGCTGCCCGCCCACGCCTGCGGCATCGTCGGCCTCAAGCCGACCTACGGGCTCGTGCCGCGTACCGGCGTCGTGCCGCTCTCGTGGAGCCTCGACCACGTCGGCCCCATGACCCGCACCGTCGAGGACGCGGCGCTGCTGCTGACGGCGCTCGCCGGCCAGCACGCCGGTGACACCGGCTCGCTGCACGTGCCTGCGCGCGACTACCGGGCCGGCCTCGAGCTGCCGGTGCGCGGCCTCGTCGTCGGCGTGCCGCGCCCCCACCCGGACGTCTTCGTCGGGCGCGAGGCAGCGGCGGCGGTCGAGCAGGCACTGCGCACCGTCGAGGGTCTCGGCGCGCACGTCGTCGAGATCGACCTGCCGAGCCCGCTCGAGGCATGGCCGATCGCCATCGCGATCATGGCCGCCGACCTCGCCGCCCTCGTCGGAGACGAGATCCGCGAGCGCCCCGCTGACTTCGGCCCGTGGATCCGCCCGCTCATCCGGCTCGGGCAGCTGCTGCCGGCCACCGAGCTGATCCGCGCGCAGCGCCTGCGCGAGCGGTTCCGCGCCGTGCACGCCCGCGCGTTGCGGACTGTCGACGTCATCGCCACGCCGACGGTGTCGTACCCGGCCTGGCCGCTCGGCGCCGCCGAGGTCGAGGTCGATGGCGAGCTGATCCCGTACATCCCCTCGGTCGGCGCGTTCACGCCGCCGTGGAACCTCACCGGGATGCCTGCGATCTCGATTCCCTGCGGCTTCTCCGCCGACGGCCTGCCGCTCGGCCTCCAGCTCGCGGGGCGGCCGCTCGAGGACGGCGTCGTGCTCCGCCTGGCTCACGCCTACCAGCAGGCGACCGGCTGGCACCACCGCCGCCCGCCCGTCTGTGCCTGACGGCTGGTTGCGTCGCACGCCCACGCCCGCTACTACACTCGGACGACGTGAGGGGAGCGATCTCGAGCATCGGTCGGCTGCGGCGCCTCGAGGTCACGGTTCGGGGCTACCGCCAGGTGGTCTACTTGTCCGTCCTCTGGCTCTACCTCGTCATCGCCACCGGAGCGGTCGTTCGCGTCACCGGTTCGGGGCTCGGCTGCGACAACTGGCCGCGCTGCGGCGACGCGCCGTTCCCGACGGAGGCGGCGAGCTATCACCCGATCATCGAGTTCTCGAACCGGCTGATCGCCGTCGTCGCCATCCTCTTCGCGCTGCTCGGCTGGCTCGCCGCCCGCCGCACGGCGGCGTTGCCGCGGTGGCTCGTGCGCCTCTCAGGCTTCATCTTCCTGCTCACCATCGCCCAGATCCCGCTCGGCGGCGTGACCGTCCTCACCGAGCTCCATCCGGTCGCGGTGATGTCGCACTTCCTGCTCGCCATCCTCACGCTGGCTCTGGCGATCGCAGTCGCACTGGAGGCACGCCGGCACGAGACCGGTGCCGTCGCCCCGCTCGTGCCGCTCGTCGTGCGCCGGCTCGGCCTGCTGATGCTGCTGGCCGCCACCGTGCTCACCGTCACCGGCGCGGTCTCGACTGCCTCCGGCCCGCACCCGGGTGCGAGCACCGATGTCCGCCGTCTATTCACGGTCGAGGGCACCGTCTACGTGCATGTCCGTGCCACTGCCGTCTACGGGATCGTCTTTGCGATCGTGATCGCGGCCCTGCTCCGGCGCCGCGCGACGGCGCCGCGGCTGCTCGTGTCGGCGGCGGGCCTGCTGGCTCTGCTGGCCGGACAGATGGTCGTCGGTGAGATCCAGTACCGGCAGGGCCTGCCGTGGTGGCAGGTGCTGATCCACGTCAGCATCTCGGGTGCGATCTGGGCCTGGACGGCGTGGCTCGTCGGCGCGCTCTGGCGGCCGTCCGCCTCGCTCGCCCAGCCGCTCGGTCGCGGGCTCTCGGCGCTCCGCACGCGCTGAGTAGACTGACTCGATGGACGGTGAGCTCCGCATCAGCAATCTCCCTGCCGTCGTCCGGCCCGTGCTGATCACGGCATTCCGGGGCTGGAACGACGGCGGTCAGGGCGCCACGATGGCCGCCGGCTTCCTCGCCCGCCACTGGGCGGCCGAGCGCTTCGCCGACATCGATCCCGAGAACTACTTCGACTTCCAGGCGACCAGGCCGCAGGTCACGCTCGAGGACGGCATCACGCGGCGCATCGAGT
This sequence comes from Actinomycetota bacterium, assembly GCA_947445525.1. Classification (GTDB taxonomy): domain Bacteria; phylum Actinomycetota; class Thermoleophilia; order Gaiellales; family Gaiellaceae; genus CANFDS01. The sequence continues at coordinate 18,933 of CANFDS010000029.1, forward strand.
GGCCCGAGAACGAGTTCTTGCACGCGCGCGTCGAGAGCCTCGGGCGCGACGTGATCCTGCTGCTGGGCGTCGAGCCGAACCTGCGCTGGCGTACGTTCAACGCGCTCATCGTCGGCCTCGCACAGCGGCTCGGGGTCGACCTCGTGATCTCGCTCGGGGCCCTGCTCGCCGATGTGCCGCACACCCGGCCGGCGCCGGTGTCGGGTACCGCCAGCACGCCGGTGCTGGTCAAGCAGCTCGAGCTCGAGCAGTCGCGCTACGAGGGGCCGACCGGCATCGTCGGCGTGCTGCACGACGCCTTCCGCGAGGCGGGCATCCCGTCGGCGAGCCTCTGGGCGGCGGTGCCGCACTACGTCTCGATGACGCCCAGCCCGCGCGCAGCACTCGCCCTCTGTGACCGGCTCGCCGAGCTGCTGGGGGGCGAGATCGACCTGACGGAGCTGCGCGAGGCGTCCGTTGCGTACGAGCGCCAGGTGAGCGAGGCCGTCGTCGGTGACACCGAGACGCTGCAGTACGTCGAGGAGCTCGAGCAGCGCACCGACGCCTTCGACGGCGACGACCTGCCCACGGGTGATGCCCTCGCGGCCGAACTGTCGCGTTTCCTGCTGGAGCGGGAGACGGACGGCGACGGCGACGATCCGGCGGCTCCGCCGCCGGCCGCAGACCGCTAGGCTGCGTCGACGGGAGGAGCGGGCGCCGTCGGAACGGGCGTCTCCTCCGCGGCAGCTGTCGCCGCCACCGCAGCGGAGCCGGCAGCGGCACCGGGCGCTGCTGCCGACTTCCGGGTGGTGTGCCGCCGCTTCGGTGCCGCGGCGACGTCACCGGCAGCGCCGCCGTCGCTCGGCGGAACGTGGATGCGGGCGGTACGAGCGGGTGCCGCAGCGTCTGCGGTGGGGGCAGCGTCGGTGGCGGGAGCTGCGTCCCGCGCCGTGGGTGTCGGGGCCGGTGCCGCGTCTGCGGGTACCGCGCCGCCGTCGCTGCCGCCGGCGGTCGTGCCGTCGCCGTCTGCCCGCGCGGCGCCCTGCGCAGCCGCGCGGCGCGAGCGCCGGCGCCGCTTCGAAGGCTTCTCAGTGGGGGTGGCGGCCGGGGCGTCCGCGCCTCCGTCACCGTCTCCCGTGATGGTCGCGTCGGCACCGCTCGCCGCCGCGGTGGTCGCAGTGGTCGAGGCCGCACCGCCGCCACTGCCCTTCTTCTTGCGCCGCCTCCGTGTCCGCGCGGGCGCGGCCTTGGGGGCAGGCAGGTTCTCGGCCAGCGCCTCCGCGATCTCCTCGATCGTCCCCAGCCGCTCGCGTGCAGCGTCGATCACCTGGTTCGCCCGCGGCGTGTAGCCGTCTACCGACGCGAGCAGCGCGACGCCGATGTGCCGCTGCTGCGCGAGCGCCACCTGCACCAGGTTGAGCAGGTTCTCCTCGTGGCGGTACCCGCGCGAATTGGCCACTGCGCCGAGCAGCCGCTTGCCATCGGGGAACTCCGCCGAGGCGCGCCGGTCCTGCAGCTTCCGCGTCCCCTTGGCGAGCTTCCACAGCCAGCGCTCCCGAATCTGGTCGGGCGCGACAGCCTTGCCCTCGGCGAGCGCCCGCAACAGCGTACGGATGCCGAGGATCCGCTCCTTCTCCCAGGGCGGCGCCTGCAGCACGAGCGTCACGAGGTCGTCGAAGGCGGCCCGCTCGACCGGCATGCCGACGCGGTCGGCGAGTGCGATCGCACGGAGCTTCGCGTTGGGGTTCTCGGCCGCGCAGATCGCGAGGAACTGCTCGAGCGCAGTCTTGGCGACGCCCATCTGGATGAACTTGCGTACGAACTCGGCGCGCTCCTCGTAACGGATCGTGCGGCCGGCGATCGTGCCCCAGTAGCGCTGCTCCTCGTCGTCGAGGAAGCGCGGGTCGACACGCTGCCACTCGGTGTTGATCACGTGCAGCCGGCGGATGACATCGGGGGTGACCGGGACGAGCCACGGCGCCGGCGTCAGGCGGCGGCGGGCGCGTCGCTGGGAGCGGCGGCGCGGTGCCGGCGTGACCCGCGCGCCCTCGCGGTAGAAGTCGGCGTCGAGCAGCGAGTGCAGCGAGACGACGCGATCGTGGTGGGTCGAGGACTTCGGCACGAAGTCGACGACGATGCCGGACTCCTTGCGCGGGTGGATGCGCATGATGCGGCCGATCCGCTGCTGGTAGACGCGCTTCGACGCGGTCGGCGCCAGATGCATGCACACCGTCGCGCGCGGCGAGTTCCAGCCCTCGGCGAGCAGCATCGCGTTGATCAGCACGTTGATCTCGCCGCGCTCGTAGGCGGCCAGCGTCTCGGCGAGCTTTACCGGCGGCGTCTTCCCCGAGACAGCCTCGGCCTTGATGCCTGCCGCGCGGAACTCCTGGGCGAGGTTGTAGGCGTGGTCGACGCCGGCGGCGTAGACGATGCCCGGCGTCTGGCCGAAGCGATCGCGGTAAAGCGATGCCGCGGCCTGGTTCAACGCTTGGTGGTCGAGCGCGCGGGCCAGCTCGCCCTCGTCGAAGTCGCCGCCCACGATCGGCACCGAGTTGATCGCCGCGACCGGCGGCACGCGCAGGCAGCGCAGCGGCGCGATCAGCCCGCGCCGGGCCGCGTCGGTGAGCGGGAGATCGTCGACCGAGGCAGGGAAGACGTCGGAGACCTGCTTGGCGATCAGCTGCTCGGTCGCCGTCATGCCGATGTAGATCGGCTCGCTCAGGCTGCGGATGGCGGCGCTCGTCTTCTCGCCGAGGGCCGTGTGCGCCTCGTCGCAGATGACGAGCTGGTAGGCGTCCCGCGAGACGTCGTCGACGTGGCGCGCGAACCAGGCGTAGGTCTGGATCGTGATCGGGTTCGGCTTGCGCGGCGTCTGGCCCTGGAGGATCGCGTCGTGGAAGCGGTCGCGGTAGCCGCCCTCCGTGAGGTCGCGCTCGAACTGGCTGACGAGCAGGCGGCGATGCGTGAGGATGAGGACGCCCTCGCTGCGGGCCGCCTCCACGAAGCCTGATGCGGCGATCGTCTTGCCCGAGGCGGTGGGGTGGCGGAAGCGGAAGCGGCGGATCGCGCCGGGATCCTCGTGGACGGCTGCCGGCTCGTCCTCGAGCTCGCCTTCGCCGTCGGTGGCGCCGCCGTTCCTGTCGTAGATCTCGTCCTCGGCGTCCTCGTCCTCGTCCGGCTCCGCGTCGTCGAGCCCCTCGGAGTCCTGCTGGTTGAGGCTGATCAGCTCGGTGAGCATGCCTGCGAGCGCGTCGATCTGGTGGCGGCGCAGCTCGATTCCGGAGAGCAGGTGCGGCGCCGGGTCGCTCAGCACCCGCTCGAGGCCGAGCATCAGCGCGAACTTCGTCTTCCACTGCGGGCTCGGCCGGGGCAGCCCCGCTGCCTGCTCGGCGACTGCCTCGTCGAGGGCGCGCCGGCGCGCCGTCCCGGCTGCCAGCGCCTCCTCGGCGTCCTCGCTCGCGTGCAGGAAGGGCTCACTCGCCCATGCGCCTGCGCGGAGGGCGACGGCTGTCACGCCGTCAGCAGCCTCCGACGGAAGGGTCGGATACTCGGTCGAGTTCTGCATGCGCGCAGCACACGCGGTGCCGCAAAGGAGGAACGCGCCCGCAGGATTCCAGACGGGAGGTTCCGGTCGGAGCATATCGGAAGCGGCGGCGGCCCCGGGACGGCAACCGGTGTCGCGCCGGTTCACAGCACGCAGCTACTAGGAGCCGAGCCCGCCGAAGAGGGCGAACGGGTTCTCCGGCCGCACCTCCCAGACCAGCTCGCCGCCCGGCGCGACGCTGCCGTGCAGTCGGGTCGCCAGCGCCTCGGCATCCTCGCGGCTGGCCGTGCCGACCACCAGGTGCTCGGCCGCGCGCACCGGCGCGAAGCCCTCACCCTCGAGCTGCTGCGCGAGCTCGCGGTCCTCCCTGCGCGACCCACAGCTGACGCGCACCTCCCACGGCGCATAAGCCGTAGTCGAGCAGCTCCTGCTCGCTGTCCGGTGCGGGCGGGTCGTCGTCCCAGCGATCCTCGTCCTCGAGCCAGTGCTCGATCACGGTCTCGGCGGGGCGGCCCTCGCGCTGCAGCTCGGCCTGCACGACGGCGAGCGCCTGTTAGGCCTTGCCGAGCGCTGCCGCGTAGACGAACACGGTGTCGTCCGCGCGTGAGACGGCGAGCCGCCGGCCGGAGAGTGCTCGCGCGAGCTCGCGTGCCTCATGACTCAGGTCGAGGCCGAGCCGCTCCCAGAGCGTCTCGACATGCTGCTCGGGCCGGGTGATGCGGATGCGCCGGTCATCGTGAGCCATATTCCTACTATGCCCTACGGCTCACAGCGCGGCTGCGATACTCGGCTGCATGACCGGCTGGCAGGAGCACCTGGAGCGTGAGACGGGCCGCTACGAGGACGGCGAGAGCCGTCTCGGCGACTCCGAAGACGACCCGCGCCAGCGCCGGCTGACCCGTCTCGGCAATGCTGCCTGGGGTGCCGGGCTCTCTGCATTGATGCTTGGCCGGCGCGAGGACGCTGCCGCCTGGTTCGACCGCGCCGCAACGCGCTACCGGGAGAGCTGGAACGAGGCGCCGCCCGGCTCGTGGGGCCGGCCGATCGCAGTGCTCAAGGTGCGGCTGCTGGTCGGCGACGGCGACAGCGCCGGGATTCCGGCCCACGCCGAGGAGGCTGCCCGCTGGGCCCTCACGACCGGCTGCGTAGAGGCCGAGTCGCCGATCGGCCGCTACGCCGGCGTGCTGGCGCTGCTCGTGCTCGGCCGCGACGGTGACGCGCTGCCCGTCGCCCGCTCGCTGCAGAGCGCCGACGGCTTCCCGCCCGCGGTCGCCGCAGCACTCGTCGGCCTCGCCGCCGGCGACCGGGCCGGGGCCGCCGCTGCGCTCGAGGCCGTGTTGGTCTCGTTCGAGACGCGCGACAGCTTCCTCGAAGACGTGCCGGTGGCCGACACGGTGCTGTGCCTGCACGCGCTCGCCGCGGCCCGCTGGCCGGTGGCGCCGCTGCGCGAGTCGGCGCTGTTGCCCCCGACGCTCTCCTGACGCAGGCGCGCAGGGACTGGCGGCTCCGGGCTGTCGCTGGCGTTGCCGTGCTTGCGCTCGCCGGGCTCGCCGCCGCCCGCCGCAGCGCCGGCAGCCGCCGATGCGCCAAGGCTGTCGTCGTCGCGCACGCTCGTGCTGCGGCAGGTGATCACCGGTGCCATCTCGCCGAAGTCGGTCGTCGCCTCCGGCGCGATCGACGTCTTCGCCGACCCCCTGCCCTGGTCTCAGGCGGCTGCGTCTGCTGCGCCGGCTGCGTCGCCCGGGAGGGCCGCCTCCGCGGCGGAGCCCTGCGGCGGCGGGTGC
>CANFDS010000030.1 GCA_947445525.1 Actinomycetota bacterium
ATCCAGCCGCTCGTCTCGCTGCAGTGGTGGGTGCGCATGGACGAGCTGGCCGCACCCGCCGCCGCCGCCATCCGCGACGGCCGGGTGCGCTTCCATCCCCCGGTGCACGGCCGCGTCGCGCTCGACTGGCTGGACGCGATCCGGCCGTGGAACGTCTCCCGGCAGCTGTGGTGGGGCCATCAGATTCCGGCCTGGTACTGCCCGGCGGGCCATACGACGATCGCGCGCTCGACTCCGGCCGCCTGCGGCGACTGCGGCTCCACCGAGCTCACGCGCGACCCGGACGTGCTCGACACCTGGTTCTCGTCGGCGCTGTGGCCGTTCGCGACGCTCGGCTGGCCCGACCGGACACCCGATCTCGCCGCCTTCTATCCCGGCAGCGTCAACTCCACCGCTCGCGACATCATCTTCCTCTGGGTCAACCGGATGATCATGAGCGGTATCGAGCTGCTGGGCGCTGTCCCGTTCAGCGACGTGATCATCCACTCGACCGTGCAGGCCGCCGACGGCCGGCGCATGTCGAAGAGCCTGGGCACCGGCATCGACCCGCTCGAGCTGATCGAGCAGCACGGCGCCGACGCCACCCGCTACGGCCTGCTCAAGATGTCGTCCACCCAGGACGTGCGCTTCTCGGCCGGGGCGATCGAGGAGGGGCGGCGGCTCGCCAACAAGCTGTGGAACGTCTCGCGGCTGATCCTCACCAATGCCGAGGGCGTCGAGCCCGCGCTGCGGCCGTCGGCGCTGGAGGAGCGCTGGATCCTCGCCCGCATCGACGCCACCATCGCCGACGTCGAGGAGAAGGTGTCGGCGTACGAGTTCTCGGCGGCGGCCTCGGCGCTCTACCACCTCGTCTTCGACGACTTCTGCGACTGGTATGCGGAGGCGCTCAAGCCGCGGCTGTACGAGCAGGATCCCGCCGCTACCGCGACTGCTCTGGCTGCGCTGGAGCGCCTGCTCGCGCTGCTGCACCCGGTGATGCCGCACGTCACGGAGGAGATCTGGACGGCGCTGCCCGGGGCCGGGCGCGGCCGGCTGATCGTCGCGCCGTGGCCGGTGGCCGCCGAGGGTGCTGCCGGGGCTGCCGGTGTCGCCGCCGGGGCTGGCCTCGCCACCGGGGCCGACCCGCTGGCCGCGCTCGCCCGGGTGCAGGAGGCCGCCGCGATCTTCCGCCGCAGCGGCGTCCAGGTGCCGCTCGAGGGCGACGAGCAGCGCATCTTCGCTGCCGTCGTCAAGCCCGAGCGCGTCAAGCAGGTCGCCGGCAACGCCGCTGCCGAGATCGCCCGGCTGCGCAAGGAGATCGGCCGGGCCGAGGCGATGCTGGCCAACGAGAAGTACGTTGCGAAGGCGCCTGCCGAGGTCGTCGCCGGGGAGCGCGACAAGCTCGAGCGCTTTCGCCGCGAGCTCGAGGCGCTGACCGGCTGACCATGGCCGTCTCCGGCACGCTCACGTGGCTGGAGTCGCTCGCCCGCTTCGGCATCCGGCCCGGGCTGGAGCGGATGCAGGCGATGCTTGCCGAGCTGGACGACCCTCAGCGCGCGTTCGCGGCGATCCACGTCGTCGGCACCAACGGCAAGTCGACGACGACGCGCATGATCGAGGCGCTGCTGCTCGACGCCGGCCTCACGGTGGGGTCGACGGTCTCGCCGCACGTCCGCTCGTGGAGCGAGCGCATCCACGTCAATGGGTGCCAGGTCGACTTCGAGCAGGCGGTGGCACGGATCCGGCCTGCGGCCGAGCGGGCCGGCGCCACCCAGTTCGAGGCGATCACCGCCGCCGCCTTCACCGCGTTCGCCGAGGCGGGCGTCGCGGTCGCCGTCGTCGAGGCCGGTCTCGGCGGGCGCTGGGATGCGACCAACGTGGTGGGCGCGGGCGTCGTCGTGCTCACCAATGTCGCCCTCGACCACACCGACGTGCTCGGCGACACCCGTGAGGCGATCGCCGCCGAGAAGCTCGCCGTCGTGAGGCCCGGCGCCGTGGTCGTGGTCGGCCAGCCCGAGTGGGCACTGCCGGCCCGCGATGCCGGCGCTGTCGAGGTTGTCGTCGGCGACGGCTCGCAGACCATCGACCTGGCAGTGAGGGGGGCGGAGGCCTATCTGGGCGCCCGGGTCGACCGTGAGCCGGCGGCGCGCGTGCGCCTGCCCGGCCGTATCGAGTGGCGCGGGGCAGCACCGCCCGAGCTGTGGGATGGCGCGCACAACCCGGCCGGCGTCGAGTTCCTGCTGGAGCGCGTGCCGCCCGGCCCCCGCTTCGTCCTCTGCTGCTCGATCCTGCGCGACAAGGGGGTGGGCGAGATGCTCGAGCGGCTGGCCGCCGCCGGGTCGGCCCTCGTCGCGACAGCGTCGAGCAGCGCGCGCGCCCTGCCGGCCGACGAGCTCGCAGCGCTCGCCCGCGCCCACTTCACCCGCGTCGAGGCCGAGCCCGACCCGGCAGCGGCGCTCGCCCGTGCCCGCACGCTCGCCGGGCCGGAGGGCCGCGTGCTCGTCACCGGCTCGCTCTACCTGCTCGCCGACCTGGCCGCCCGGGCCGCCGGGCCGGCAGCATGAGCGAGAGCAGCAACGGCCACGGGCCGGGGTCGGGCGCCGGCCCCGTCGCCTCCGCCGAGCCGCAGCTCGGCCCACGCCCCGAGACGGCCCGCGCCCGCGCCCGCCGCGCCGCCGCAGTCCCGTTCACGATGCGTCGCCGCCAGCGCAGCCACGGTAGCGCGGTCGTGCTGGCGCTCGCCCTGCTCGCGGGCTTCGCCGTGATCACTTTTGTCATCGGCTACCTGGTCGGGCGTATGCTCCTCTGATGGTGGCGGCGACGTTCGACAGCCTCTCGAGCTTCTTCGACTCGACGACCTGGCTGGTCGCACGCAACCTCGGCATCTTCTTCCTCGCCCTGTTCTGGCTGTCGATCGCCTGGTGGGTCGTGCGCGACGCCCGCCGGCGCATCGAGGATCCACTGCTCGTGGCCGTGGCCGGACTGCTCGGGCTGGTGCTGCCCTACGTGGGCGTGCTCGTCTACCTGCTCTTCCGGCCCGCCGAGCTGATCGACGACGTGCGCGAGCGCGAGCTCGAGATCCGCTCGATGGAGGAGCGGCTCGGGGGCCGTCTCCTGCACTGCCTCAAGTGTCGGGCCAAGGTCGACTCCTCGTTTCTCGTCTGCCCCGTCTGCACGACCCGGCTCAAGCGCGGCTGCCGCGGCTGCAACGCGCCGCTCGAGCCGCTGTGGCAGGTGTGCCCATTCTGCGAGACGCCGGTCGATGCCACCGTCGCACCCCTCCGTCAGCGCCGCGGCGCGAACGAGTAGGCTCTGCTCCCATGGCTAACGAACGCACACTGGTCCTTGTCAAGCCCGACGGCGTCCGGCGCGGCATCTCCGGCGAGATCGTCGCCCGCTTCGAGCAGCGCGGCCTCAAGCTGCGCGGCGCACGGCTCCTGAAGATCTCTCGCGCCACGGCGCAGAAGCACTACGGCGAGCATAAAGAGAGGCCGTTCTTCGGCGAGCTCGTCGACTTCATCACCTCCGGCCCGGTGCTCGCGCTGGCGCTCGAGGGCGAGTCGGCGATCGCGGCCGTCCGCACAATGATGGGCGCCACCAACCCCGTGAACGCCGCCCCGGGCACGATCCGCGGCGACTACGCCCTGCTGATGGGCGAGAACATCGTCCACGGCTCGGACTCGAAGGAGAGCGCCAAGCGTGAGCTGGCCCTCTTCTTCCCCGATGGCCTCGTCTGATCCCGACCCCGGTCAGGGCGATCCCGGCCGGTTGACCGGGTCCGCGCGGGCCAATCGCGCGTTCTGGGACGGCTACTCGGCCGAGTACCAGTCGCTGCACCAGGAGGCCCTGAGCGGCGAGCCCGCCTGGGGCCTCTGGCGCACCCCCGACGCGCAGCTCGGCATCCTGGGCGATGTCGCCGGCCTCGACGTGCTGGAGCTGGGCTGCGGCGGCGCGCAGTTCGCGCTGCAGCTCTCCGCTCGGGGCGCCCGCGTCACCGGCCTCGACAACTCCGAGGCGCAGCTCGCGTACGCGCGGGAGCTCCAGGCTCGGGCCGGGCTCTCCTTCCCGCTCGTCCACTCGCCGGCCGACGCGCCGCCCAGCCGCCACACGTTCGTCACGCTCGACTGGGCGCGCCAGTGGCCGGCCGAGGAGATCTGGACGGTGCGCAAGGCGTGATCCTGCTCGCCTCGACGTCACCGCAGCGCACCGCGATCCTCCGCCAGCTCGGCATCCGGCACGAGGTCGTCGTGCCGGACTACGAGGAGGACGACCGTCAAGACGCCGACCCGGTCGAGCTCGTCCGCGAGCACGCGCTGGGCAAGGCGCGCTCGGTGTGGGCGAAGGCGGGGGCGACGACGGGAGCGAGGGGCGTGCTCGTGCTCGGCGTCGACACGACGGTGGCGCTCGACGGACGCAGCTACGCGAAGCCGACCGACCGTGCCGACGCAGCTGCCATGCTCGGCGTGCTGCAGGGGCGCACGCACGAGGTCGTGTCCGGCCTGTGCCTGATCGGCGACGGCTTCGAGGAGCTGCACCACGACGTCACGCGCGTCACGTTCCGCCCGTTGACCCCGGCGCAGATCGACGCCTACCTCGACGCGCAGGAGTGGGAGGGGCGGGCCGGAGCCTACGCCATCCAGGGCCGGGGCGCCGCCGTCGTCGAGCGCATCGAGGGCGACTATCTCAACGTCGTCGGGCTGCCGACGGCGCTGCTCGTGCGCCTGCTCGCCGAGCGGCTGCCGGGCGCGTACGTGCTCGCATAGGCGCCAACGCCGACTCCCGCGCCGTCCGCGCCCACGCCCGTGTCGGCGTCGGCGTCCGCGTCTGCGTCCGCGCTCGAGCCACGCCCGCTAGCTGACCGCGATCAGCACGACGCCGCCCAGCACCACCGCGACCCCGGCTGCGCGCCGCCGCGACACCGGCTCCTTCAGCACCACCGCCGCCAGGATCGTCGTCATCACGATGCTCGACTCGCGCGTTGCCTGCGCGGCGTGGGGCGGGGAGACCTTGAGCGCGAGTAGGTAGAGGGCGTAGCCGGCGAACATGGCGAGGCCGGCCGTCACGGTGCGCCGGTCGAACTCCGGCAGCAGTGACCGCCGGCTCAGTGCGATGCCGATCAGCGCCGGCGGCAGCACGGCCAGCCAGAAGAACGGGATGGTCGCCGCGTGCCGGATGCCCTCGCGGTCGACGAGCGTGAAGCCCACGATGCAGAGCGAGATCAACATCCCGAAGACGGTGCCGGCGAGCTGCCCCTTGCCCCGGCGGCGCACCAGCAGGATCCCGCTCGACACGACGACCACGCCCACTACCTGCAGCGCCGAAGCGCCCACGCCGAGGAACGACGTGCCTACCAGCAGCACGAGCACCGGCGCCAGCCCGCGCGCCACCGGGTACACGAGCGAGAGCTCGAACCGCTGGTAGGCGACCGTCAGCAGCGCGAAGTAGACGATCTCGAGCGCGATCGACGCGCCCAGCCAGGGCAGCGCCGCCGTTGTGAACCGCCACGTCAGCACGACGGCCGGGGCGAACGCCACGAGCCCGCAGACGAGCGCCGCCGTGGTCGCAGCCTGCGGGCGCTGCCGACCGGCCAGCAGGACGTTCCACAGCGCATGTGTCGCGGCCGCGCCCAGCGCAAACAAGAAGGCGTTGACCGGCACCGCGCGACTCTAACGGGCAGGGGTGCAGGGCACGGCACGGCAACGGCGAATAGAAACTCCCCGGCCTCCGGCCGCTCTTCCCCTCTCGCGAGACAGGACACCGCCGTTCATGGGCTTGCTCAGTTACATCAGCGGTTTCGGCGGGCGCGACATGGCCGTCGACCTCGGCACCGCCAACACGCTCGTCTACGTGCGCGGCCGCGGCATCGTGCTGTCCGAGCCGTCCGTGGTAGCGATCGACCAGCGCACCGGCGAGGTGTACGCCGTCGGTGTCGAGGCGAAGCGCATGCTCGGCCGCACGCCTGGCACGATCAGCGCCATCCGCCCGCTCAAGGACGGCGTCATCGCCGACTTCGACGTCACCGAGCAGATGCTCCGCCACTTCATCCAGAAGGTGCACCAGCATCGCTTCGCGCACCCGCGCGTCGTCGTCTGCGTGCCCTCCGGCGTTACCGGCGTCGAGAGGCGGGCCGTCGAGGAGGCGACCCTCTCGGCGGGCGCCCGCCAGGCGTATCTGATCGAGGAGCCGATGGCCGCGGCGATCGGCGCGGGCCTGCCCGTGGCCGAGCCGACGGGGAGCATGATCGTCGACATCGGCGGCGGCACGACCGAGGTTGCGGTGATCTCGCTGGGCGGCATCGTCGTCTCGCAGTCGCTGCGCGTCGGCGGCGACGAGATGGACGAGGCGATCATCAACCACGTCAAGAAGGAGTACAAGCTGCTGATCGGCCAGCAGACCTCCGAGGAGATCAAGATCGAGATCGGCTCCGCCTTCCGGCTGAAAGAGGAGCCGCAGGCCGAGGTGCGTGGCCGCGACATGCTGACGGGGCTGCCCAAGACGATCATCCTCTCTTCCGAGGAAGTACGGCGCGCGCTCGAGGAGCCGGTCGCGCAGATCGTCGACGCGATCAAGTCAACACTCGACAAGACGCCGCCGGAGCTGGCCGCCGACATCATGGATCGCGGCATCGTGCTCGCCGGCGGCGGCGCGCTGCTGACCGGCATCGAGGAGCGGCTCCGCCACGAGACGCAGATGCCGGTGCACGTTGCCGAGAGCCCGCTCACCTGTGTCGCTGTCGGCTCGGGTAGGAGCCTGGAGGAGTTCGAGGCGATCCACCGTAGCCACCGCTCCCGGGCCCGACATGGCCGCAACCGGCGCTGAGAACTCATTCAGAATGAGTTCTAGGCAACCGGCGACCCGTGGCCGGCGCCGGGCGGCGCCGGCGGGCTCCCGTGTGAGAAGCCGTGCGCGCTACAGCGTCGCGCGCAGGACGATGGTGCCGTGGGCGCCCGGCCCGACCGGCTCGAAGCCGGCCTTCAGGTACGTCGAGAGCGGCCCCTTGTACGCCGCCGTCGCGAAGTCCCGCTCGAGGCCGTCGGGCGGCGAGTCCGCCGAGGGCGCCGGCTTCGCGAACGCCTCGACCGTGCGCAGCCCCTCGGCGCGAAACGCAGCGAGCGCCTCCGCCAGCAGGGCCGTGCTGACGCCGCGGCCACGCCAGGCCGGATCGACGACGAAGCACATCGCCCAGGCGTCCGCCTCCCCCACGTAGCCGCGCGGGTTCGAGTAGCCCTCCCTGGGCCTGGCGTTGAGCCAGCCCACGGCGCGGCCGTCCGCGGTCGCGAGGAAGCCGCGCTGGAGCCCGGCGGCGATCCGCTCGGCCATCGTGGCGCGGTGCGCCGCAGCCGTGGCCGGCGACGACTCCCCGGGCGACTTGGGGCAGTGGTAGTAGAGGCAGTAGCAGCCGCTCCAGTCCGGGTTGTCGGGGAAGGCGCGGTCGAACAGCGCCAGGAAGTCGCCGGCCAGGGCGGGCTCGAGCGGCTGCACGCGGACGGGCGCCATCGGGCCGAGCGTACACCGGGGCGAGGCGGGGCGGGGCGCGGCCCGCCGCAGCGCGCCGCGGGCCATGACTGGGCCGCCCGGTACCATCGCGAGCCCGTGCCTCGCAACCGCTCTGCCCGCGCGGCCGTGCTCGGATCGACCCGGCGCCCGGCTCCCCCGAGCTTCCCGCAGCGTGCGGGCGGCCCGCTTCGCCGACGGCTCGTGATGGCGCTCCTGGTGGTCGCCTCGCTCGTGCTGATCACGGTCTACTTCCGCGAGTCGGAAGGCGGCACGCTGCACGATCTCCAGAGCACCGGCACGCGGATACTCCGACCGTTCGAGGTCGCGGCCGACCAGGTTGCCCGGCCGTTCCACGATCTCGCCGGGTGGGCCGACGGCCTCGCCGCGGCCAAGTCCGAGAACCGCGACCTCCACCGGCAGCTCGAGGAGCTGCGCAGCCGGCTCGTCCTCAACCAGACGGCCGCGCAGGAGAACGTGCGGCTGCGAGCTCTGCTCTCGTACGTCGACGGGCCGAGCTTCCCGGGGGGCTTCCGGGGCGTCGCCGCAACCGTGATCGCGCGTGCACCGAGCCAGTTCGACCAGCGCATCACCATCTCGGCGGGCAGCGACCAGGGGCTGAAGCTCCACGACCCCGTCGTCACCGAGGAGGGCCTCGTCGGGCAGGTCACGAAGCTCGCCACGACGGCCGCCCAGGTCACGCTCGTCACCGACGAGACGTTCGCGGTCTCGGTGCTCGACCTGGCGACGAGCGCCACCGGCGTCGTCCGCCACGGCCGCTCGGGCTCCGACACGCTCGTGCTCGACCGCGTCACCAAGGATCAGGTCGTCACGCCCGGCGACCCCCTGGTGACGGCCGGCTGGCGTTACGGCAAGCTCGCCTCGAGCTTTCCCCGCGGCATCCCGTTCGGCACCGTCTCGAGCGTCGGCCAGATCGACACCGATCTCTACAAGCAGATCCAGGTGCGCGCCCTCGTCGACGTCTCGTCGCTCCACTCGGTGATCGTGCTCGTGAAGAAGCCGGTGATCGAGCCCGCGGCCGCCACCGCACGGGGGGCGGGCGGATGATCGAGCTCGTCAAGGCCGTCGTACTCGTCCTCGTCGTCGCGGTGCTGCAGACGACGGTCTTCTCGACGGTGAACATCCTCGGCGGGGTTCCCGACGTCGTCCTCGTCGTGCTCGTCTGCGTGGCGCTGCTGCGTGGCCCGGTCAGCGGTGCCCTCTGCGGCTTCGTCGCCGGGCTGGTCGCCGACGTTGCCACGCTCGACACGCTCGGCGTCACCTCGCTGCTGCTCGTGCTCGTCGGCTACTGGGTCGGCCGCTACGGCGAGACGCTCGCCCGCGAGCGCCGGCCGCGGCCGTACCTCGCCGTCGTCGCCACCACCGTGCTCTACGCGATCGCCGCCCTCGGGCTGCGCGCCGTGCTCGGCGAGTCGCCGTCGGCGCGGCTCGTCCTCGTCGACAGCCTGTTTCCGGGCATCGCGCTCAACCTGATCGTCACGCTGCCTGCCTTTGCCGTGTGCCGCCGGCTGCTGCGGCCGCTGCCGGCGCGCGACCGCGGCGGCGAGGTGGAGCTCGTTGGGTAGCGGCCCGCTCGCCGGGCGCGGCCACCGGGCCCGCGGAGGCGGCCGGCGCGGCGCCGGCGCCGACCAGGCCCGGGGCGGGGCGCGTGGCTCCGACCGCTTCCTGCCGCCGGATCCCCGCGTCGAGGAGCCGTTTCGCGTCAGCCCGCAACTCGTGCTGCGCATCGCAGTGATCGGAGGCGTGGCAGTGGTCGCGTTCCTCGTGCTCTTCCTGCGCCTCTGGTCGCTACAGGTGCTCTCCGGCTCGCAGTACCTGACGAAGGCCCAGGACAACCAGCTGCGCACCGTGCGCGTGGAGGCGCCACGCGGCCCGATCCTCGACCGCAACGGGCGCGTCCTCGTGACCAACCATCCCGGCACCTCGATCCAGCTCTGGCCGGCCGACCTGCCCCGAAATCCCGCGCAGCGCCGGGACGTTCTGCGCCGGCTCGCCGCCGTCGTCGAGCTGCCGGTCGCGAGCGTCGAGCGCTCGATCGCACGAGCGGCAGCCGACCCGTTGACGCCGATCACGATCGAGGAGGCGGCGCGCGACGACCAGGTCGCGTTCCTCTACGAGAACCAGTCGCGCTTCCCGGGCGTCCGCATCGGTCAGACGTACCTGCGCTACTACAACTCCCAGTCGCTGGCGGCGCAGGTGCTCGGCTACGTCGGCCAGATCTCGCCGGGCCAGCTCGACCGCCTGGGGAAGGACGGTTACTCGCCCGGCGACGTGGTCGGTCAGGCGGGCGTCGAGGGTGCGTTCGACGAGTACCTGCGCGGCACGCCCGGCAATGCCGAGCTGCGGGTCGACTCGCTCGGGCGGCCGCGAGGCGACTTCAGCCTGCAGGCGCAGCCCCAGGCCGGCATGGCCGTCCGGCTCACGCTCGACATCGGCCTGCAGCGGGTCGCCGAGCAGGCCCTCCAGGCCGGCATCCGCCGCGCCCGTGAGAAGAAGAACTGGTACGCGAACGGCGGGGCCATCGTCGCGCTCGACCCGCGTGACGGAGCGATCCTCGCGCTGGCGTCCGCGCCGACGTTCAAGCCCAGCATCTACACGCGGCGCTCCACCGCCGAAGAGCTCGCGCCGCTGGTGGACGCCAGGGTCGCCGAGCAGGCCAACTACCCCGGCATCAACCGTGCCACCGCAGGCCTCTACGCTGCAGGCTCGGTCTTCAAGCCGATCACGGCGCTCGCGGCGCTGCAGGAGCACCTCGTCCAGCCGTTCGCCACGCTGCCGTGCACGGCGAAGTACACGGTGAAGGGTCAGACGTTCAAGAACTGGGACATCTACGCCAACACGCCGATGACGTTGCCCGCGGCGCTCGCGGCGTCGTGCGACACCTACTTCTACGAGCTCGGCTACCGCTTCTACGGGCTGCCGCAGGAGCGCGGGCAGCCGCTCCAGGAGTGGGCAAGCCGCTTCGGCATCGGTCAGAAGACCGGCCTCGACGTCGGGCTGGAGTCGCAGGGGCTGCTGCCGACCATCGAGTGGCGCCAGAAGACGTACACCCGCGCGTCCGATCCCTGCTGCTGGGAGATCGACCGGCTCTGGAAGCCAGGCGACTCGATCCAGCTCGCCATCGGCCAGAAGGACTTGCTGGTCACCCCGCTGCAGATGGCGCTCACCTACGCGGCGCTCGCAAACGGCGGCAAACGCGTCACCCCGCATCTCGTCACCGACGTTGAGCGGGCGGGCGGCAGCCGCACCGACCCGGTCATCGAGCGCAACTTCCCCGCCGCCGTGCCCGAGCCGATCGGCATCGATGCGTCGGCGCTCGGGGTCGTGCGCGACGGGCTCTACCTCGCCACGCACATCGACTACGGGACGTCGTCGGGCATCTTTGGCAAGTACCGGGTGCCGATCGCCGGCAAGACGGGTACGGCCGAGAAGATGGTGACGTTGCGCGGGCCGGACGGGAAGATCGTCTACAGCGGGCTGCTCGACCAGGCGTGGTGGTGCGGCTGGGGGCCGTTCGACGGGGCTCCATACCGGGGGAAGGGCCCGATCGTCGTGTGCGCCCTCATCGAGAACGGCGGCCACGGCGGCGATGCCGCCGCGCCCGTTGCGCTGAAGGTGTTCGAGCAGTGGTTCGGCGTGAAGGCCCCGGCAGCCGCGACCAAGCCCTCCGACTGATGGCGATCGACGTCCGCGGCAGCCGGGGCAGGCCGTTCGAGCGCAGCGAGCGCGCCGAGATCGGCCTGGTCGTCCGTCGCTTCGACTGGGTGCTGCTCGTGGCAACCGCGGCGCTGCTGGCGTACGGCCTGTGGGCGATCGCTGGCATCACGCAGCACGACATCCCCGGCAACCCGCGCTACTTCGTCACGCGGCAGCTCGTGTTTGCCGCCATCGGCGTCGTCGGCTTCGCGGTCACCTCGCTGATCGACACCGACCTCTACCGCCGCCACCATCGTGTCCTCTACGCGGGGCTGTTGGCCATGATGACGATCGTGCTGGTTGCCGGTGCCGCCGCCCGCAACTCTCGCCGCTGGATCGACCTCGGGCCCTTCCGCTTCCAGCCGTCGGAGTTCGGGAAGCTGCTGATCGTGCTGGCGCTGGCAGGCTTCCTCGCCGACCGCGTGCGCCGCGGCGGCGAGCGCCGCATGGTGCTGACGACAGTCGGGCTCGCGGCCGGGCCGATCCTGCTCGTCTTCCTTCAGCCCGACCTCGGCACGGCGCTCGTCTTCCTGGCCGCCGCCACGGCGGTGCTGTTCTGCGCAGGCATCCGCTGGTCCTCGGTGATCGTCCTCACCCTGGTCGGCGCTCTCACCGCGCTGGCCGTGCTCTGGCTGCTGCCTGCGGCCGGCGTGCGCGTGCTCCACGACTACCAGGTCGCCCGCCTGACCGGCTTCGTCAACCCCGACCTCGACCCGTCCGGCAGCACCTACAACGTCACGCAGTCGATCACCGCGGTCGGGGCGGGCGGCCTCGACGGCCGCGGCGTCAGCGGCGCGACGCAGACGACTCTGAACTACCTGCCCGAGCACGCCACCGACTTCGCGTTCGCGGCGCTCGCCGAGCAGCGCGGGTTCGTCGGCGCCGCCTTCCTGCTCGTCCTCTACCTTGTCGTGGTGTGGCGAGGCCTCAGGCTGATGACCGCCGCCCGTGACCCGTTCGCGCTGATCGCCGCGGGCGGTATCGTCGTGGGTCTCCTCTTCCAGATCTTTGTGAACGTCGGCATGACGATCGGCATCGCACCCATCACCGGCATCCCGCTTCCCTTCGTCAGCGTGGGCGGCTCGTCACTGATCGCGAATCTGCTCGCGTTCGGCGTGTTGCAGTCGATCCACGCCCGCGGGCGCACGGGACGCGGCCGGAGGCCGTTGCGCTGATGGGGCTACCGTTGAAGCCGCTCGCCGCGTTCGCGCTGCTCCGCGAGTTCCAGGCGATCTCCGGCGAGTCGGCGAGCCTCGCCGTCGCGGGCCCGGGCGAGCTGGCTGGCGTGTTGCGCCGCGAGCTCGCGCGCGGGGGCGACGCGAGTGCCGTCGTGGCGGGCTGGAAGGGCGCGAGCGGGCTCATCTGGGTGCAGGCCGGGCCGCTCTCGGACGCCGACCGCGAGGAGTTGCGCGCGGCCAACGCCGACAGGGTGCCGATCGTCGCCGTCATCGTCGGCAGCACCGGCGCCGGTGGGGCGGTCGGCGCCGACCAGCGGCTCCCCTACGTGCTGGCCACCGACCACGTGCCCGTCGGCCCTGGCGAGGCCTTCCCGGTCGGGAAGATCGCGCTGGCCGTCGGGCGGCGGCTGGGGGAGCGCTCGAGCGGCCTTGCGGCGCGGCTGCCCGCCCTGCGCGAGGGCATCTGCGACTCCCTCGTCAAGAACGCTGCCAAGCGCAACGCCATGGTCGGCTCGGCGATCCCGGTGCCGGGCGCCGACCTGCCGGTGCTGGCGCTCACCCAGGTCAGGCTCGTGCTGCGCATCGCCCACGCCCACGGCGAGCCGGTCGACACGAAGCGCTTGCCGGAGCTGCTCGGCGTGGTCATCGGCGGGCTGGGGCTGCGCGGGATCGCGCGCCAGTTCGCGGGCTCGCTCGGCCCTGGCTGGCTTGTCAAGGGCGCAGTCGCGTACGGCGGTACGCGCGCTATCGGCGAGGCGGCAATCCGCTATTTCGAGCGTAGGTCGCCGGTGGATCCGCCCGCCGCGCCGCCGCTACCGCCGCTCGGCTAGAGGCTTGATGTGAATTGGCGCGGCACCGGTTGCCGCCCCGGGCACGGCGCCGTGACGCCCCGTCGTTCCTCACCCAGGCCCCGGGCCTGGCCTCCGGACGCCGTGACGCCCCGGCTTGGCCCGGAACAGCCCCGTCAGGGGCGCCAATTTACATCAAGCCTCTGGGCGCTGTCCGTCGTGGGGCCGGCGTCGTCCGTCCGTCGCGGGTCCTACGATCGGTGGATGAGCGCTGTTGAGGACGCACGCCACCGGCTGGCCGCCGAGGAGGGGGAGGCGTGGCGCGACTACCTCGCGACGATCCGCGGCCGGGCAGGGCAGGAGTACGTCGAGATCGAGTCCTGGGCCTGGTCACGTCTCAGCCAGCGGCTGCGCTCGATCCGCGCCCGGCGCGGCTGGCTGCGTCGCGCTGCGGCGTGAATGCGGCCGGCGACCACCGCTCGCCGTCGCGCACTGATACCCTTGGCGTCAAGGCAGCCATGCCCCAAGCTTTTGCCGTTCATACGCTGCGCGACGCGCGCCCCGGTTCGGGCCGCGCTGTGCGCGCCGGCGTACATCACATAGGAGACCCAGCTTGTCCCTTCCCTGGTTTCGTCGGAAGAAGTCCGACTCCGCAGCCGGCGTGCAGCCCCGCGAGGCCGCCGTCCAGCCCGCGTCCACCGCAGTAGCGCCACCTCGCACCTCGGCGCCCGCCGGAGACGGGGTGGCCGGCGAGACGGCCGAGCAGCGCAAGCGCCGCCGTGGCAACCGTGGCGGCAAGGGCCGTCGCAAGCCCGCCGGCGAGGGTGGCGACGCCGCAGCCGGCGATGCAGGCGCCCAGCCCGCGACCCCCAGGGGCGAGTCGAAGGACGCACGGGAGCCCCGCGAGCGGGGTGGCCGTGGCCGCGGTGGCGAGGGTCGCAGCGGCGAGGGTCGTGGCAGCGGCGAGGGCCGCAGCGGCGAGGGTCGTAACGGTGGCGGTGGCGAGGGTCGTGGCGGTGGCGAGGGTCGTGGCAGCGGCGAGGGTCGCAGCAGCCGTGGCCGCGAGCGCGAGCGCGACCCGCATCGCGAGGCCGAGCGCCAGCGCCGCAAGCAGCTCCAGCGCCGGGCACCGCTGCCGGCCGCCAAGCGCGAACTGCTGATCTCCGTCGACGTCGGCGAGCAGCGTGTCGCCGTGCTCGAGGACGGCAAGGTCGCCGAGGTCTATCTCGAGCGCCCGGAGCGCCGCTCGATCGCCGGCAACATCTACAAGGGCATCGTCGACAACGTGCTTCCGGGCATGGAGGCGGCGTTCATCGAGATGGGCCTCGAGAAGAACGGCTTCCTCTACGTGGACGAGATCGTCACGCCCGAGCTGGAGGGGCGTCGCCACGGCAAGAAGATCCAGGATCTGATCCAGCGGGGCGAGGAGATCATCGTCCAGGCCGTCAAGGATCCGATGAAGACGAAGGGCGCGCGCCTCACCACCGAGGTCTCGCTGCCCGGCCGCTTCGTCGTGTTCGTCCCGTACGGCGAGGGCCTCGGTGTCTCGCGGCGCCTCGACGACGACGAGCGCACCCGGCTCAAGGACATCGTCAAGCAGGTCGAGATCCCGACCGGCGGGCTGATCGTGCGCACCGCCGCCGAGGGCGCCTCCGCCGAGGACATCGAGCGCGACATCGTCTTCCTGCAGCGGCTGTGGAAGACGATCCAGGCGCGTGCCAAGGGCGCACCGGCACCGTCTCTGATCTATCAGGAGGCCGAGCTGCCGCTGCGCGTCGTGCGCGATCTCTTCACCGGCGACTTCGAGAGCTGCCTCGTCGACAACGACCAGGCGCTCAAGCGCATTACCGGCTATCTCAAGAAGACCTCACCGCACATGGCCGAGCGCGTCTCGCGCTACAAGGAGGCGCCGCCGCTGTTCGAGGCGTACGGCATCGACGCCGAGATCCGCTCGACGCTCTCCCGTCGCGTCGACCTGCCCTCTGGCGGCTACCTCGTCTTCGACTACGCCGAGGCGTTCACGATCATCGACGTCAACACCGGGCGCTTCGTCGGCTCGCGCTCGAAGACGTCGACGCAGCGGCTCGAGGACACGATCGTCAAAAACAACCTCGAGGCTGTCAAGGAGGTCGTCCGCCAGCTGCGGCTGCGCGACGTCGGCGGGATCATCGTCATCGACTTCATCGACATGGCGAACCCGAAGAACCGCCAGGCCGTCGAGGAGGCACTGAAGAACGAGCTCGAGCGCGACCGTACGAAGACCTACGTCGTCGAGATCTCGCCGCTCGGGCTCGTCGAGATGACGCGTCAGAACGTCACCGACGGCCCACGCGAGCTGCTCACCAAGAAGTGCCCAACCTGCAGTGGTGACGGCATCGTCGTCTCGGAGACGACGGCGGCAGTCGACGCCGAGCGGCGCCTGCGCGCCCTCGCCATCGGCTCCAAGAGTGCCGTTTTCAAGGTCGAGCTGAACGCCCGCGTCGCCAGCATCCTGATCGGTTCCGCGGCCCAGCGACTCAAGGACATCGAAACCGCCACCAAGCGCCGCTTCCTGATCGTCGGCCGCGACGGCATCCACGCCGATCACTTCGCGCTGATCCAGGAAGGCACCGTCGAGCAGCTGCTGCCGGCGCCGCCGATCGCGGAGGGCGCCTCGGTCGAGCTGAAGCTCGTCGAGCTCGGCCTCTACGATGCGCAGGCCGGCATCGCCAAGCTGGACGGCGTCACCTACGTCGTTGCCGAGGCTGCGCGCCTCGTCGGCAAGAAGGTCACCGCCCGTGTCGAGCGCTACCTCGACGGGGTCGCCTACGCGGCCCTGCTCGACCCGGCGCCGAAGCGCCCGCTGGAGCCGATCACCGCCGAGAGCGAGGCCGAGAAGCCGACGCGCCAGCCGCGCCGTAAGGCTGCTGCCGTCGCCGGCGAGGGTGTGGACGGCGAGCTCGAGGTCGACGGCGACGAAGCCGACGGTCTGGCCGCGGGCGACGAGTTCGGCGCAGTCGCCGAAGCTGACGCAGCTGACGCTGACGCCGACGCTGACGGCACCTCGGGCGAGCTTGGCCCCGACGGCCTGCCGCGTAAAAAGCGCACGCGGCGTGGCTCGCGTGGTGGGCGCGGCCGCGCGAAGCGCCCGGCCGGCGAGGGCGACGACACCGCGGGCGCCGACGGGGACCACGAGCCCGGCGAGACCGACGGCGAGGCGCCTCTGGACGCGGTCGCTGCAGCCGCTGCGCCCGGTGTCGCTGACGCGCCTGCCGGTGAGACCGACGACGCAGCACCTGCCCGGGCCCCGCGTCGCCCGCGCATCCATGTTCCCGGCCCCGAGGTGGGGCGTTCGCAGAACGGCCCAGTCGTCGCCGACGGCACTGCGCCGGTGGAGACCACAAGCACGCTCGCGATCGCCCCGCTCCGGGTGGGCGCCGTGGCTGCGGCGGCAGACGCTGCAGCGAAGGCTGCAGGCGAGGGCGAGGGCGAGGGCGAGGGCGAGGGCGCTGCGGTCGAGCTCGGCCCCGACGGCCTGCCGCCCAAGAAGCGCACCCGCCGCGGCTCCCGTGGCGGACGTGGCCGCTCGAAGCGCCCCGCAGGCGAGGCTGGCGCCGACGGCGACACGCTCGAGGACGACGCCGAGGGCCACGACGGCACCGCCGAGACGATTGACGGCTCTGCAGCCGCCGACCTCGAGGACGTCGCCGACCAGCCCGACAACGAGCTCGCCGCGGTCGCGCCCGACGCCGAGCGCGCAACCGCAGAGCCCGAGCCTACGCCCGCGGCCGACCTCGCCGCCGCCGCGCCGTTGGCGATCGAGCCGGAGCTCGAGCCCGCTGCCGCCCTCGAGCCGGCCGACGCCGAGCCCTGGCAGGCCGTCTTGCTGTCCGACATCCCCGACGAGGCGTGGGGCGATTCCGGCCCGCGCCGTGGGTCACGCTAGAGCCTTCGTGCTCTTGCTACACTGCCAACCGCTCGCGGGTACGACCCCGCGTCTCTCACGCTGAAGGAAAACATGGGCTACGCGATCATCAGAGTTGGCGGCAAGCAGCATCGCGTCACCGCGGGGGAATGGCTGTACGTCGATCGTCTCGCTCTCGACGAGGGCGCGACTTTCAATCCCGAGGTGCTCCTCATCGGCGGTGACGGCGACACCGACCTGGCGCCGACCGCCGAGGTAATCGTGCGGATCCTCGCTCACACCAAGGGCGAGAAGATCCGCATCGGCAAGTACCGCCGGCGCAAGGGCTACCGCCGCCACAACGGGTTCCGCGCGAGCCTGACGAAGATCCAGATCGAGTCGATCGGCGCTGCTGTCGCAGCGAAGCCGGCGGCTGCGAAGAAGGTTGCTGCCGCCGCCGAGGCGCCGGCCGAGCAGACCAAGGAGGCTGAGCATGGCGCATAAGAAGGGCCTCGGCTCGTCGCGCAACGGTCGCGACTCCAAGCCGAAGATGCTCGGCGTCAAGATGTTCGACGGGCAGATCGTCAAGCCCGGCATGATCATCGTCAGGCAGCGCGGTACGCGCTTCTACCCGGGCGAGAACGTCGGCATGGGCCGCGATCACACACTCTTCGCGAAGGCCAACGGCTCGATCGCGTTCAAGCGGAGCGGCGAGCGGCGCTTCGTGACGGTCGTCCCAAGCTAATCACTACCATGTTCCACGACCGGGCCCGCATCCACGTGCTGGCGGGTCGCGGGGGCGATGGTTGCCTCAGCTTCCGACGGGAGAAGTTCGTGCCCAAGGGCGGCCCTGACGGCGGCGACGGGGGCAAGGGCGGCGATGTCGCGCTGGCTGCGGACGGGATGCTGCGTGACCTCTCGAACATCCGCCCGAACCAGACGGTGCGCGCCGGCAAGGGGCAACCCGGCCGTGGCGCGCGCAAGCACGGGGCCGACGGCGATGCCGTCGAGCTGCATGTCCCCGTCGGCACCCAGGTCGTCACCGACGACGGCGAACTGATCGCCGACCTCGCCCACCCGGGCGCCCGCATCGTGATCGCGCGCGGCGGCGGCGGCGGCCGCGGCAACGCCCAGTTTGCGACGCCCGTGCGCCAGGCGCCACGCTTCGCGGAGACCGGCCTGCCCGGTGACGAGCTCGACCTCGAGTTGAGGTTGAAGCTTCTGGCGGATGCTGCCCTGGTCGGGCTGCCGAACGCGGGCAAGTCCTCGCTCATCCGTCGCGTCTCGAACGCGACGCCCAAGGTTGCCGAGTACCCGTTCACGACGCTCGCCCCGGTGCTGGGCACCGTCGAGGCGCCCGACGGCTCCCAGCTCGTCGTCGCCGACGTGCCCGGGCTGATCGAGGGCGCCAGCGAGGGCATCGGCCTCGGCCACGAGTTCCTGGCCCACCTCGAGCGGGCACGCCTGCTCGTCCACGTGATCGACTGCGCGGCCGGCGACCCCGCCGAGCAGTGGCGCACGATCGACAACGAGCTGCACCTCTACGGGGCCGGGCTGGACGAGCGGCTCCAGGTGGTCGTGCTGAACAAGGTCGACCTGGTGCCCGAGCCGCCCGCGCTCGAGCTCGAGGACGCGCGCATCCTCCGCGTCTTCCAGGTCTCCTGCGCCACCGGCGCCGGCATCGAGGGCTTCAAGCGGGCGCTGTTCGAGCTGTGCCCGTCGGCTGTCGTGCCGGAACGGGTCGAGGATCAGCTCGACCTCGTCGAGTTCCTCGTCTACCGGCCGAAGCCGTCGCAGAAATCCAACTTCCGCATCCTGCGCACCGACCGCGGCTTTCGCGTCGCCGGCACGCCGCCGACCGACGAGGCCGTGCTCGAGCAGGCGCTGCGCGACGCCGGCGTCCGCAAGGGCGACGAGGTCTTCATCGGCGATCAGGAGCTGCTGTGGGCATGACGACCGGCCTCCTCGGAGGCGCCTTCGACCCGCCGCACCTCGGCCATGTCGGGCTCGCAGAGGCCGCCATCGCGCACTTCGAGCTGGTGCGCCTGGTCGTCGTCCCGGTCGGTGATGCGCCGCACAAGGAGGTCGTGCTGCCCGCCGAGACACGCTTCCGGCTTGCGCACGCCGCCTTCCGCGACATGCCACGCGTCGTCTTCTCGCGCATCGACATGGCGCGCAACGGGCCCGCCTACACGGTGGACACGGTCAAGTACGCCGAGAAGGAGTGGACCGACGTGATCTTCCTCGTCGGTGCCGATCAGTTCCTCGGCTTCCCGGGCTGGAAGAGCCCGGACGAGATCCTCGAGCACGCGCGCCTTGGCGTGGCGACGCGCCCGGGCGTCTCCGAGCGGAAGCTGAAGGCCGCGCTCAAGCAGCTGAAGCGCCCGGAGCGCGTCGAGCTGTTCGCCATCCCGGAGCTGCCGATCTCCTCCACCGAGATCCGCCGCCTGATCGCAGCCGACGCGCCGTACGAGCACCTCGTGCCGGTCGCCGTCGCGGATGTCATCGACGAACTGGGGCTGTACCTTGCCTGAGCCGAGCGAACCACAGGGGCGCACCCCCGCAGCGAACGCTGCGAACGCGACGGCGCGGGCGGCAGCAGCGCCGTCGAGCCCCGCCGATCTGGCCGCGATCCTCGGCTACGCCCGCCGCATCGCCGAGGTCGCCGCCGACAAGCTCGCCGAGGACATCGTCATCCTCGACATGACCGGCGTCAGTTCGTTCACCGACTTCTTCGTCATCTGCAGCGGCCGCAACTCCCGCCAGACCAAGGGCATCTACGAGGAGATCTACCACCGCCTCAAGCAGGAGTCGCGGCTCACCCCGCGCGCGATCGCGGGCGAGCGCGAGGCCGAGTGGATCGTCGTCGACTACGTCGACATCATCGTGCACATCTTCACGCCGGAGCTGCGCGCGTTCTACCGGCTCGAAGACCTGTGGGACGACGTGCCCCGGGTCGCGCTCGACGCGGCCGCCACCGGCTGAGCCGCCGCTACGCCCTCCGTCGGCGTGCACAGCGGCAGCAGAGCGTGGATGCGCTGGGCCTCGCTCGTCACCCGGCTCAGATCACGAAGTCCTCGGCGGCCTGCCACTCGCCGTCGCTTGCAGTGAAGGGCCCCTCGCGCGAGCCGCCGTCGCCGAGCTGCTGCTCGAGCTGCGTGACACGGTCCATCATCGAGCGCAGGGTGGCGGCGATCACGTCGGGCTGGTCGCCGTGCTCGAGGCTGGGCGCGTGGCCGTGCTGCCAGCCGCGGCGCACGATCTCGCCGGGGACGCCGACGACGACGACATCCGGTGGCACGTCGCGGACGACGACCGCGTTCGCGCCGATGCGGCTGTCCTCGCCGATTGTGATCGCGCCGAGCACCTTCGCGCCCGCGCCCACCACGACCCGGTCGCCGAGCGTGGGGTGGCGCTTGCCGCGCTCGAGGTTCGACCCGCCGAGCGTGACTCCGTGGTACAGCGTCACGTCGGCGCCGATCTCTGTTGTCTCGCCGATGACGACGCCCGTGCCGTGGTCGATGAAGAGCCGCGGCCCGATCGTCGCGGCCGGGTGGATGTCGATGCCTGTGAGCATGCGCGCCCACTGCGCGACGACGCGCGCCGCCAGCCGCAGCCTGAGCCGCCAGAGCCGGTGCGCGACGCGGTGGCCCCAGAGTGCCCACAGGCCCGGGTAGCAGAGGATGACCTCGAGCGCGTTCCGGGCAGCCGGGTCGCGCTCGAGGACGGCCTTGATGTCACCACGCACGGGTCGGCCCAGCTCAGTCGACGAGGTCGGCGTAGAGGGCGGTGCTGAGGTAACGCTCGCCGAACGACGCGATGATCACGACGAACAGCTTGCCCTTGTTCTCGTGGCGGGCTGCGACCTGGCCGGCGGCCCAGATGGCGGCACCCGACGAGATGCCGACGAGCAGGCCCTCGTCGCGGGCGATCGCACGCGCCGAGGCGAACGCCTCGTCGTTCGGCACCCGCACGACCTCGTCGTAGATCTCGGTGTTGAGGATCCCCGGCACGAAGCCGGCGCCGATGCCCTGGATCGGGTGCGGCCCCTTGGCGCCGCCGGAGAGCACCGGTGAGGCGTCGGGCTCGACGGCGATCACCTGGAAGCCGGGCTTGCGCGACTTGATGACCTCGCCGATGCCGGTGATGGTGCCGCCGGTGCCGATGCCCGAGACGAGGAAGTCGACCTGGCCGTCGGTGTCGCGCCAGATCTCTTCGGCCGTCGTCTGGCGATGGATCTCGGGGTTGGCCGGGTTCTCGAACTGCTGGGGGATGAGGTAGCGCGAGTCGGCCGCAGCCATCTCCTCAGCCTTGCGGATCGCGCCGCCCATACCGTCGGGGCCGGGGGTGAGGATGAGGTCGGCGCCGTACGCGCGCAGCAGCATTCGCCGCTCCTTGCTCATCGTCTCCGGCATGATCAGCGTGCACTTGTAGCCGCGCGCAGCGCAGACCATGGCCAGCGCGATGCCGGTGTTGCCGCTCGTCGGCTCGAGGATGATCGTGTCGGCCTTCAGCTGCCCGGACTGCTCGGCGGCGTCGATCATCGCCACGCCGATGCGGTCCTTGACGCTGTGCGCCGGGTTCTGGAACTCGAGCTTGGCGACGACGTTGGCGCCCGTCGCTGCGGACAGGCCGCGCAGGCGCACGAGCGGCGTGTTACCGACGAGCTCGGTGACGTCGTTTGCGATCTTCATGGCTCTCCCCTGGGGCAGGCCGCGCTCGCGCGGGGCCTTCTGTCGATGACGGTCGAGATGTTGGCGGGAGTCTACTTCAGAAAGTGAAGCTACGGGAGGGTCGGCGCCGGGCAGCGCGCCGGGCAGCGGCGGGGCGGCCCGCGCTCCCGAGGTCGCAGCCGAGACGCTCTGAGGCAGGCTGCGCTGCTGTACGTGCAGCCGGGCGCCACCAGCGCCGACCGGGTCGGGGCCGCCGCAGCAAAGGGGATGGGCGGCGTCCGCATCGACGGTTACGTCGACAACGTCTCGCACGGGCTGAAGTAGAGTCGCTCGCATGGGCGAATCCGTGCAGTTCACGTCATCCCGCGGCGAGGCCGGCGGGTATCTCGCGCGGCCGGCCGCTCCGGCCCGCGCCGGCATCGTCGTCATCCAGGAGTGGTGGGGGCTCGTCCCGCAGATCGAGGGCGTAGCCGACCGCTTCGCCGCGCTCGGCTACGTCGCTCTCGCGCCCGACCTCTACCACGGGCAGAGCACCGTCGAGGCCGAGGAGGCCCACCACCTGATGGACGGGCTCGACTGGGGCCGCGCCGCGGCCGAGCTCGCCGGGGCGGTCGCGCACCTGCGCACGGTCGAGGGCGTGAGTAGCGTCGGCGTCGTCGGCTTCTGCATGGGCGGTGCGCTGACGCTGATCGCCGCCGCCGATCCCGCCGTCACCGCGTACGTCTCCTTCTACGGGTTCCCGCCCGCCGACAGCGCCCGCCTCGACGAGATCACCGCACCCGGGCTGCTGATCTTCGGCGAGCACGAGCACGCCTTCTCGGTGCCGGACTCGCAGGCGTGGGCGGCGACGCAGCGGGCGAAGGGGCTGGAGGCCGCGGTGCGGATCTACCCCGGCGCCGGCCACGGGTTCTTCAACGAGACGATCGCCGCGATCTACCACGAGCTCTCCGCGCGCGACGCGTGGGAGCGGACGGTCGAGGTGTTCGCGCAGCATCTGGGCGGGTAGCCGAGGGCCGCCGCACCGGGCCGCCTGCCGGTGCCCCAGCCGGGCCGGGCCTCCGCGGCCCTCGGCGCACGCGCCGGCCGGCGCGCCCCGGTCGACCCGGTGTCGGGCGCGCTGTCGGTAGGCGTGCCGATCTTCAACACGGTGTGCCGGATCGTCGACGACGAGCGGCGCGAGCTGCCCGCCGGCGAGACGGGCGAGCTGGTGCTGAGCGGCCCCCAGGTGATGCCCGGCTACTGGCAGCAGCCGGAGGAGACGGCGCACGCATTCCCGGGCGGCGAGCTGCACTCCGGCGACGTCGGCCTCATGGACGAGGAGGGTTGGTTCTACATCGTCGACCGCAAGAATGATCTGATCAACGCGTCCGGCTACAAGGTGTGGCCGCGCTAGGTCGAGGACGTCCTCTACGGCCATCCCGCCGTCCGCGAAGCGGCCGTCGTGGGCGTGCCCGACCCCTACCGCGGCGAGACGGTGATCGCCTTCGTCAGCCTGCGGCCGGGCCAGCACGCCGAGCCGGCCGAGCTGATCGCGTGGTGCCGGGAGCGCCTGGCCGCGTACAAGCCTGGAACAGCACCGGCGTCCGCTGCCGAGAGGGCTCGCAGAGGTGCGGCCCGACGACGCCCGGGTAGTACGTCCCGGCGTGGACGATGTCGTGCACCTTCGCCGGGTCGGCGTAGATGCCGCGCTCGACGTCGCGGACGACGGCGTCGTCCTCCCAGCTGCCCTCCAGCAGCTTGTAGACGACGTCGACGTACTCGGCGGCGCGGCCGTAGCGCTCCCCGTGCGCGGGCAGCCCCGGGAAGCCGAGGTTGCGCGCTGCGTTCTCGAGGTACGAGGTGACGATGTTCCAGCCGATGCGGCCGTTGGTGAGGTGGTCGAGCGTGGCGACCTGGCGGGCGAACAGGAACGGGTGCAGCTGCAGCACCGAGCTCGTGTACGCGAAGCCGAGATGCTCGGTCGCGTAGGCCATTGCCGGGATCAGCAGCGACGGGTCGTTGACCGGGAACTGCAGCCCCTCGGCGACCGCCGTGTCCCGGCTGCCCCGGTAGACGTCGTAGGTGCCGACCACGTCGGCGAGGAAGAGCGCGTCGAACCTGCCGCGCTCGAGCAGCTGCGCGAGCTCGACCCACGGCTCGAGCCGGTTGTACTCGAGCTGCCGCGTGTCCCGCCGCCGCCACTGGCCGTGATGCACCAGCGAGACGCAGTTCTGGCTGAACGCGCAGAAGTGGAGGCGCCGGCGCATGGGTGTGACTCTATGCGGCCGGGCTCAGGCGGGCTTCTCGATCAGCTCGATCGTGATGCCGTCGGGGTCGCGCAGGTAGGAGACGCGCAGCCCGGCGTTCGGGCCCTTGTCGACGCTGGTGGGCGCAGCGATCG
>CANFDS010000031.1 GCA_947445525.1 Actinomycetota bacterium
GCCCTCCCGGGTCCCGCGGAGGCTGTTTTGATTGGTTTCCTCTTTTCTTCAAGAGGGCTTCTCGTGGAGCCTATCGGGTCGCGTGCTCCGAGTTCGTACTCGGCCGGCAGGATGCCTTCGAGCGAGGTGTGGAGGCGCTCGTTGTCGAACCAGGCGACGTACTCGACGATCGCGAGTTCGAGCTGCGATCAGCTGCGCCAGACGCGGTCGCGGATCAGCTCGGTCTTGAAGCTGTCGACGAAGCTCTCGGCCATGGCGTTGTCGTAGGCGTCGCCGACCGAGCCGATCGAGGCGAGCACCTCGTGGTCGTCGAGGGCCTGCGTGTAGTCGAACGAGGTGTACTGGCTGCCGGCGTCGCTGTGATGGACGAGTGCGACCTCGGCGCCCGGCGTGCGCACGGCGAGTGCCATCCTGAGGGCGTCGAGGACGAGGTCGGTACGCATGTGCGAGGCGAACTGCCAGCCGACGACGGCACGGCTGTAGGCGTCGATCACGAACGAGAAATAGACGACGCCCTCCCAGCAGCGCAGGTAGGTGAAGTCGGCGAACCACAGCTCGTCGGGCCCGGCGGCTGTGAAGTCGCGGTCGACCAGATCGGCCGGCCGCACGGCGTCAGCGTCAGCGTGGGTGGTGCGCCACGGCTTGCCACGCCGCTTTGCACCCTGGATACCGTTGCTGCGCATCAGCCGTTCGACCTGGCCACGGCCGACCTGCTCACCGGCGCGGCCGAGCGCCTTCCACATTCGCCAGGAGCCGTAGGCGTAGTAGTTACGAGCGTGCAACTCGCGGATCAGCTCGAGCAGCCGCTCGTCGGCGACGGCCCGCAGCGACCTGTGACCGGTGGCGCGTTGGTAGTACGCGGACGCCGACACGCCCAGGGTCTGGCAGATCGGCTCGACCGCGAAGCGCACGCGCTGCTCGTCGATGAACACGCTCACCTCGTCCGGTGTGGATCGAGCTCGCTCGCGAAATACACGCTTGCCGCCTTCAAGATCTCGTTCGCACGGCGCAACTCGAAGTTCTCCTTGCGCAGCTTGCGGATCTCCTCACGCTCCACCGTCGTCAACGCCTCAGGCCGCCGGCCCTCGTTCGCCTCGACCTGACGGACGTGCTTGCGCAGCGTCTCCGAGGGGATGCCCAGATCAGCAGCGACATGCGTGATCGGACGCCCCGACTCGAACACCAACCGCGTGGCACGCTCCAACAACTCCACCGGATACTTCCGAGATCTCGCCATGACAACCGGCTTCTCCTTCCGCCAGGGAAACCCTGGCATCGAAGCCTCCGTCAAACCCGGGAGGGCTCAGGTAGGTGTCGCGGGCTGACTAGAATCGTAGACGCTGCTCAGGGGCGTGGCTCAATTGGTAGAGCACCGGTCTCCAAAACCGGGGGTTGCAGGTTCGAGTCCTGCCGCCCCTGCTGAGTAGACGCCGCTCAGGCCGCCGAACCGGCGGCCTTTGCGTTTCGCCGCCTGACGGCGTCAGGCAGAAAGCGGCTGGAACGGGCGGCGCTCGAGGAGTAGTGTCGCCGGTACACCCTTCGATGAAGGAGTATCAATGCCCTCGTTGATCCGTAGGAGAGCCGTTCTCTCCGCAATCCTCGCCACAACCGCCACACTCGCGCTCGCGGGCACCGTGGCTGCATCGAGCACGAAGTCTGCGGCGCGCAGCGACTCGATCTCGCCGAGCAAGCACACGCTTATCGTCCTCCAGGACGACATCGCGGCGGGCCTCGACGTCGACGGGCCGAGCAGCGTCGCCGACGCAGTCCACGAGGTGCTCGAGAACACGAGCGAGCCTCTGGTCGAGACGCCGCGCATACTCGAGGACGGCATCCTCAAGCCGAACTACAAGCTCGGCTGGAAGGACTTCTCGCCGCGCCTGGCCACTTCGTGGACGCACCCGACGCCGACCAAGTGGATCTTCAAGCTGCGCAAGGGCGTCAAGAGCTGCGCCGGCAACGAGTTCACCGCCGACGACGTCGTGTGGAGCTTCGCCCGGGCGAAGTCGCTCAGCGGCGCCGCGCCGATCTCCTGGTTCCTTTCGAACATCGCCGGCGTCCTGCCGCTCAAGGCGATCACCTCGAAGGATCCGAAGGACAAGCTGCTCAGCGGCGAGGTCAAGAAGCTCGACACCTACACGGTCGAGTTCAATCAGTCGGGCCCGAACGAGCTCTGGCCGCGCATGCTGACGATCTTCGGCCTCTTCCCGTACGACTCCAAGGAGCTGCTGAAGCACGTCACGGCCGCCGACCCGTGGGCGCACAAGTACACCGACACGGTGAACCCCGCCAGCTTCGGCGCCTACTGCCTGACGAGCTGGACGAAGGGCACCGAGCAGGTGCTCGACTTCAACAAGGGCTTCTACCGCGGCACGCCCCAGTTCACGCGCATCGTCATCCGCAAGGTAGCGGCAGGGTCGAACCGGGTCGCGGCGCTGCGCAGCGGCTCCGCCGACGTCACGCACAACCTGGCGCCGTCTCAGATCGCGAGCCTGCGCAAGGACACGAAGGTAAACGTCTTCTCGTTCTTGCACAACGAGATCCTGGCGATGGGCTTCAACTTCAAGATGGCCCCCTGGAACCTGTCGACCGGGAAGCTGATCCGGCAAGCCATCGCCTGGGCCATGCCGTACAACGACATCCTCACGAGCGACTACAACGGCGACGCGAAGCGCTGGCTCGGCGACGTCGAGCCCACATACATCGGTGCGATCACGATCCCGACCTACGCGTCGGCACCGAACGTCGACAAGGCGAAGGCGCTGCTGGCGAAAGCTGGCTTCCCCGGCGGGAAGGGCCTCGAGAAGTACTCGAAGGGCCTCAGCCTCACATACGTGGTCGAGCGGCGCGAGCTGCTCGAGCCCTTGGCGAACCGGATCAAGACCGCGCTCGGGGCGATCGGGATTCCGATCACCCTCGACCCGCTCACGGCCACCGAGTACAACGACCGCGAGCTGAAGTTCGACATGCCGATGTTCCTGCGTGACCTCGTCCGGCCGTTCGGCCCGGACGCGGCCTACGCGGCGCTGCTCTTCTACGTCTCGAAGAAGAATGGTGGCCTGCTCACCACCGGGGACTACTCGAACCCGGCAGTCGACAAGGAGTTCTTCGCCGCTCAGGCGTCGTCGGGCGCGGCGCGGCTGGCACACCTGGCAACGCTGCAGCGCCTCGTGTTCGAGGACATGCCGCAGGTGCCGATCCTGCTGACGCCGTCGCAGCTCGCGGTGCGCACCGGGATCTCGTGCTGGCAGACGGGCGTCCACACCGCCCGCTTCTGGTACTTCACCGTCGGCGATCAGAAGTGCATCGCCGAGGGCAATAAGACCGGCTAGTCACTGCTGACAAACGGATCGGGGGCGGGCGCCGGAAGGCGCCCGCCCTGCGTCCGGGGGGCTGCACTGCCGCTCGGCGGACATCGAGAAGGAGGCTGTGGACGAGGAGTGTCCTTGCGGCCGTCGCGGCGGCGGGCAACCGACCGCCCGCAGGCGTGCAGCTCCGCCGTTTCTGTAGGGTTCACGCCCGTGGCCACGCCGACGACCAGCGAGCAGTGGATCGGGCGTGCCAGGGAGGTCGCCGCGACGCTCGCGCAGGACGTCATCGAGCGCGACGCGGCCAACCAGACCCCGCACGTCGAGGTCGAGCTGCTCCGCACCTCCGGCCTCGTCACCCTGCGTGGCCCGCGCGAGCACGGCGGCGGCGGCCAGAGCATGGCGACCGCGCAGCGCGTCGTGCGCGAGGTGGCCCGGGTGGACGGCTCGATCGCCCAGCTGCTCGGCTACAGCTACCTGTGGAGCTCCGTCCCGCGCCTGGTGGGCACGGCCGAGCAGGCCGACCGGCTGGAGGCCGAGGCGACACGCAACCGCTGGCTGTGGGGCGGCGTGGCCAACCCGCGCGACCCCGACCTGCAGGTGCGCGACACGGGCGACCACCTCGTCTTCGACGGGCGCAAGACCTTCTGCACCGGCGCCACCGTCGCCGATGTCGTCGTGCTGCAGGCGATCGACCCGCACGGGTCGGGCATTCCGCTGCAGGTCATGGTGCCCGGCAACAGCGCCGGGCTCGTCCCGCTCGGCGACTGGGACAACCTCGGTGTGCGGCTCAGCGACAGCGGCGGCATCGAGGTGCACGGCGTGCGCGGCGAGTGGGCGAACGCCCTCGGCTGGCGCGCCAAGACGTATCAGCCGCATCTATCCAACCTGCTGCTCGTGCCGATCCTGCAGCTCGTCTTTGCGAACCTCTACGTCGGCATCGGGCTCGGCGCCGTCAGCGCCGCCGCGGAGTACACACGCACGAAGACGCGGCCGGCGCTGCAGACCACGATCGAGCGGGCGGTCGACGACCCCTACATCCTCGAGATCTACGGCGAGCTCTCGGCCGACCTGTGGGCCGCCGAGGCCCTCACCGAGCGCGCAGGCGACGAGCTGCAGGCCGCCCTCGACGATGTCGACGCCCTCACCGAGCGGCGGCGCGGCGAGATCGCGGTGCTCGTGGCCGCCGCCAAGGTGCGCGCGATCAGGGCGAGCCTCGAGGCGACGTCGAAGATCTTCGAAGCCACCGGCGCGCGCGCCACGGCGCGCAAGGCGGGCTTCGACCGCTACTGGCGCGACGTGCGCACGCACTCGCTACACGACTGGACGGCCTACAAGCTGCACGAGATCGGCGTCTTCGTCCTGCGCGACGAGATTCCGACGCCCACCTGGTACACGTGATGGCCTTCGCGGACGGCGCGACGGGGCCGCTCTGGTACCAGCTCGAGGGTGCGGGCGAGGTCGTCGTCCTCACCGGCGGCTGGGGCCTCACCGACAAGCAGTTCGAGAACGTCACGCCACTCCTGGCCGAGCGGTACCGCGTGCTCAACTGGAGCTGGCGGGGCATCGGCCGCTCCCACCGCGACGTCCCCGGCCCGCAGTCGCTCGAGGACTGGGCCGACGACCTCGCGACCGTCCTCGACCACGCGGGCGTCGAGCGCGCCTACCTGTGGGGCACGTCGAGCGGCGGGATGGTCAGCCTGCTGCACGCGGCGCGCCGGCCGGAGCAGGTTGCCGGCGTCGCAACCTGGGTGCAGCTCTACGCGAACGAGGGGTTCCAGCGTGCCTTCGCGCTGTTCCCCGAGGTGATCGCGGTGTTCGGCTGGGACGGCCTCTCGATCCTGCTCTCGTGGCTGGGGCTCGGGAGCGACGTGCTGCTGAGCGAGCAGGGGGTCGAGTTCGCGCGCTGGGAGCGGGTCGTGCTCGCCGGGAATCTCGAGCCGGAGGCGCTCGCCGCCGTCTGCGCGGCCGTCGCCCGGGCCGACGTGCGGCCCGTACTGGGCAGCGTCCGTGTCCCCGTCACCGCGCTGGCCGGGACGGACGGCTCGCTCGGGCTGGAGGGCAACTACGGCGCCCCGGCCCTCGCCGAGCTGCTTCGCCATGTCCCGCACGCAACGGTCTCACCGGTCGCCGGAGCCAGCGGGACGTACTTCCTCGCCGAGCGCCCGGCCGAGAGCGTCGTCGTCTTCACCGCCTGGGTCGACTCGCTGCGCGCTGCGCTCGGCCCCTGAGGCGCCGCCCCGACCGGATAGCGCAGAGGGCCCGCCACCTGGCGGGCCCTCGCTCGTTTCCTGCAGTGCTTCCCGGGCGCCTACTTCAGCGGCGTCTTCGCCAGCGCCCGCTTGATTGTCAGGCGGAGCTGCCAGGAGCCGCCGGGCGGCTTCGACCAGGCGTCGGAGCCCCACTTGTCGGCCTTCGCCGCCACCGATCTTCCGCACGCGCCACCCAATCCTTTTCGATTGCGCTCCCACTTTAGTCATTCTTGGGGAGGAAATCCATGTGAGCGGCCGGCAGCGCCCACGGTGTCCCGCGTAAACTCTCTCGCTCTGCGGATGGATGTCGACAATGCGCTCGATGCGGGCAGCGAAGGGCGGCCGGTCGAGCTGCGACGCAGCGGGATGATCGACGTCGGCCAGGCTCGCGCCCGGGTCGCGTGCGCCCTCCGCGCCGCTGGGGCAGGCTCAGCGCCGCGCCAGCGCCTCGTCGCGGATCTGCGCGATGGTTCGCTGCGGTGTGATCGCCTCCGGGTCGAGGCGCAGCTCGATCAGCGACGGGCCGGCAAACCCGAGGCAGCGGTCGAGCGCAGCGCCGAGCTCCTCGTTGCGCTCGACGAGTTCGCCGTGGGCGCCGAAGCTGCGCGCGAAAGCCGCGAAGTCCGGGTTGACGAGGCGGGTGCCGACGACCCGTCCGGGGTACTCACGCTCCTGGTGCATGCGAATCGTCCCGTACATGTCGTTGTTGGCGACGATCGTGACGATGGCAAGGCCCTCGGCGGCGGCGGTCGCCAGCTCCTGCCCGGTCATCAGGAAGTCGCCGTCGCCGGCGAGGCAGACGACGGTGCGCTCCGGGTGGACGAGCTTTGCCGCGATGGCGGCCGGGAACCCGTAGCCCATCGAGCCACTCGTCGGCGCGAGCTGCGCCGGGTACACGGGGAACGGCCAGTAGCGGTGGGCCCACACCGAGTAGTTGCCGGCGCCGTTGGTGATGAACGAGTCGGCCGGGAGCCGCTCGCGCATGATCCGGACGACCTGGCCCATGTCCAGCGGATAGGCGGGCGGCGGCACCACCTGCGAAGCCTCGTACTCGGCGCGGGCGGCCCAAGTCCAGGCGGCCCAGCGCGCTGCGTCGGCCGGCGTGCGCGCGCAGGCGGCGGCGAGGAACTCGGCCGAGCCGGAGGCGATGCCGAGCGTGGGCCGATAGACCCGGCCGATCTCGTCGGCGTCGGGGTACACGTGGAGCAGGGTCTGGCGCGGAGTCGGCTGCTCGAGCAGCGTGTAGCCGCTGGTGGTGGCGTCGCCGAGGCGCGCGCCAACGCAGAGGATGAGGTCGGCCGCCTTGACCCGCGCGACGAGCTCGGGCCGCACCGCGATGCCGATGGTGCCGGCGAACGACGGCGAGCCGTTGTCGACGTAGTCCTGCCGGCGGAACGACGTCACCACCGGGAGCTGCCAGGCCTCGGCGAACGCAGCGGCAGCGCGCGCGGCCTCTCCGCTCCAGCCGCCGCCACCCACTACGAGCAGGGGCCGCTCGGACGCGGCCAGCAGTGCCAGCGCCTGGTCGAGCTGGCCGGGGGCGGGCCCGGGCCGTACCGGCACGTACGGCGCCACGTCGTGCACGGCGACCCGATCGGTGAGCATGTCCTCGGGCAGCGACACGACGACGGGGCCGGGCCGGCCGGAGGTGGCCATACTGAAGGCGCGCGCCATCAGCTCGGGAATGCGCGCCGCGTCGTCGATCTCGACCGCCCACTTGGCGAGCGGCGCGAACATCGCGACGTAGTCGACCTCCTGGAACGCCTCCCGGCCGCGGTCGCGGCGCGCGATCTGCCCGACCAGCAGCAGCAGCGGCGTCGAGTCCTGCATCGCCGTGTGCACGCCGACGGCGGCATGGGTGGCGCCGGGCCCGCGCGTGACGA
Source organism: Actinomycetota bacterium (assembly GCA_947445525.1). GTDB lineage: Bacteria > Actinomycetota > Thermoleophilia > Gaiellales > Gaiellaceae > CANFDS01. Next base: position 7,444 of record CANFDS010000031.1, read on the forward strand.
AGCAGACGCCGGGCCGGCCGGTGAGCTTGCCGTGTGCCTCGGCGGCATTCGCTGCGCCGGCCTCCATGCGGCAGATGACGAAGCGGATCGGCCGGTCGACCAGCGCGTCGAGCGCGGCCAGGTAGCTCTCGCCGGGAACGCCGTAGATCGTGTCCACGCCGTGCAGCCGCAGCTGGTCGACGAGGACCTCGCCACCGGTACGCGTGCCGAGCGGGCTGTCAGTCACTGTCGCACCATTCCGCCGCAGGCCGGGTGCGGCCCGCTAGATGCCGCCGAGGCAGACGTACTTGAGCTCGAGCCACTCCTCGAGCCCGTACTTCGAGCCCTCACGGCCGATGCCCGACTCCTTCATGCCGCCGAACGGCGCCACTTCGGTCGAGATGAGCCCGGTGTTGACGCCGAGGATCCCGAACTCGAGCTGCTCCGAGACGCGGTAGATGCGGCCGATGTCGCGGCTGTAGAAGTAGGCGGCCAGGCCGTACGGCGTGTCGTTGGCGATCCGGATCGCCTCGGCCTCGTCGCTGAAGCGGGTGAGCCCGGCGACCGGCCCGAATGTCTCCTCGCACGTCATCGCAGCGCCTATCGGCACGTTGTCGATGACCGTCGGCAGGAAGAACGTGCCGCCGAGGGGGCTGCGCTCGCCGCCCGTGAGCACGGTTCCGCCGCGGGCGATCGCGTCGGCGACGTGGCGCTCGACCTTCTCCACGCCCTGCTCGTCGATCAGGGGGCCCACCTGGGCGCCCGGCTCGGTGCCCTGCGCCACGACCAGCCGCTGCGTGGCTGCGACGAGCTTGTCGCGGAACTCGTCGTACACGTCCTCGTGCACGAGCATCCGGTTCGCGCAGACGCAGGTCTGGCCGGCATTGCGGAACTTGCAGATGATCGCGCCCTCGACGGCCGCATCCACGTCGGCGTCGGCGAAGACGATGAACGGGGCGTTGCCACCCAGCTCGAGCGACACCTTCTTCACGGTGTCGGCGCTCTGGCGCATCAACAGCTTGCCAACCTCGGTCGAGCCGGTGAAGCCGATCTTGCGGACGATCGGGTTCGACGTGAGCTCGCCGCCGATGGCGGGCGCATCGGCAGCATCGCCGGTGATCAGCGAGAGCACACCGGCCGGCAGGCCGGCCTCGATGCCGAGCACCGCGACCGCGAGGCCCGAGAGCGGCGTCTGCTCGGCTGGCTTGACCACCATCGTGCAGCCTGCGGCGATCGCCGGCGCAGCCTTGCGCGTGATCATCGCCGAGGGAAAGTTCCACGGGGTGATGCCGCCGCAGACGCCGATCGGCTCCTTGGTCACGAGGATGCGCTTGTCGGCCGACGGTGACGGGATCGTGTCGCCGTAGACACGCTTGGCCTCCTCGCCGAACCACTCCAGGAACGAGGCTGCGTAGGCGATCTCGCCCATCGACTCGGCGAGCGGCTTGCCCTGCTCGGCTGTGAGGATGCGTGCCAGGTCTTCCTGGTGGGCAAGCATCAGGTCGGCCCAGCGGCGCATGATCACGGCCCGCTCCTTCGCAGGCCGCGCACGCCACGAGACAAATGCGACCTGGCCCGCCTCGATGGCGCGGCGGGTCTCGGCGGCACCGCAACGCGGCACCTCCGCCAGCAGCTCGCCGGTCGCGGGATTCGTCACCGCATACGTCGCGCCGGAGTCGGCATCGACCCACTCGCCGGCGACGAGCGCCCGGGTCTGGAGCAGCCTCGGCTCCCGCAGCAAGAGGCGTGTGGAATCGACGTTGACGGCCATAGCCGGGAGTATAGGGACGGGCCTCCAGGTACCCGCAGGGCTGCCACTCTCACGCCCGGCGGCGCCGCTCAGGCCATGTAGGGCTCGCGGTGGGCCGCGACCTTCGTAGGGATGCGATAGATGCCGGTCGAGGCGGCGACGATCAGCGTCTGCCAGCCGGGCCCGGCGAAGGTGAGGTTGGCAGTGTGCTCGGGAACCTCGACGACGCCGAGGTGCTCGCCGTCGGGCGCGAACACCCAGATGCCCTTCGGCCCCGTGACCCAGATGTTGCCGCGCTCGTCGCACTTCATCCCGTCGACGAGGCCGGTCTCGAAGCTGCCGGTGCCGATGCCCTCGGCGAACAGGCGGCCGGCGCCGATCGAGCCGTCCGCCCTGACCGCGAACGCGCGGATGTGGGCGCGCTCGGTGTCGTTGACGTAGAGCAACGCCCCGTCGGGCGAGCAGCAGAGGCCGTTCGGCATGCCGAAGTCGTCGGCCACCAGCTGCAGCTCGCCGCCGAGGGCGATACGGAAGACGCCGCAGACGTCGAGCTCGCGCTCGCGCTCGACCCCGTACACCGGCATGCGGCCGTACCAGGGGTCGGTGCAGAAGATGGAGCCGTCGGTCGCGACGACGACGTCGTTGGGGCTGTTCAGCTCCCTGCCCTGCCAGTGCGTGGCGAGGGTCTTGCGGCTGCCGTCCAGGTTCTCGCGCACCACCGCCGAGGTGGAGTGCTCGCACACGATCAGGTTGCCCTGCGCGTCGTAGGTCATGCCGTTGCACTTGTTGGCCGGGTCGCGCACCACCTCCACGCCGCCGGCCTCGCTCCAGCGGCGGCGCCTGTCCTCGGGCAGGTCGCTGAAGAGCAGGAAGCCGCCGGCCGCGTTCCACAGCGGGCCCTCCGTGAAGGTGCAGCCGCCGACGATCTGCTCGATCTCGGCGTCGGCAGCGATCAGGTCGTACAGCTTCGGTGAGGTGGCGACGATTGCCAGCGCAGGCGCTCTCCTCTGTCGCTCCCGGGGTGAGAGCGCTGCGACCGTAACACGTACCACGAGCCGCTGCCCGGTCAGGGCCTCCCTGCCCCGCAGCCTGCTGGAGTAAGCTATCGCCGGTGCGCGAGATCACGTACCTGGAGGCGATCACGTCGGCCCTGCGCGATGCCATGCGCGACGACAGGCGCGTCTTCATGATGGGCGAGGACATCGGTCACTTCGGCGGGCCGTTCGGCGTCACCAAGGGGCTCGTCGACGAGTTCGGCCCCGAACGGATCATCGACACGCCGATCTCGGAGGAGGGCTTCGTCGGCGCCTGCCTCGGTGCGGCCTGGATGGGCGAGCGCCCGATCGCCGAGCTCCAGTTCGCCGACTTCATCTCCTGCTGCTTCGACCAGATCGTCACCGTCGGCGCGAAGACGCACTGGCGCTCCGGCATCAAGCTGCCGCTGGTGTTACGCGCGCCGTACGGCGGCGGGGTGCGCGGCGGCCCCTTCCATGCCTCCTCGCCCGAGGGCTGGTTCGTCGGCACCGCAGGCCTCAAGGTCGTGTGCCCCGGCACCGTCGAGGACGCCTACGGCCTGCTGCGCGCCGCCGTCGAGGACGACGACCCGGTGCTCTACTTCGAGCACAAGGGGCTCTACCGCCGCCTCAAGGCCGAGGCTCCCGACACGTCCACCCGCACGCCCATCGGCAAGTCGCTCGTGCGCCGCGAGGGCGGCGATGTCACCGTCGTCACCTACGGCTCGGGTGTCGACCTCGCGCTGCGCGCCGCCGACGGCCTGGCCGGCGAGGCCGAGGTGGAGGTCGTCGACCTGCGCACCGTCTGGCCGCTCGACCTCGAGCCGGTGCTGGAGTCGCTGGCCAAGACGTCGCGCGTGCTCATGCTGCAGGAGGCGTCCCGGTCGATCGGGGCCGGCAACCTGGTGCTGTCACGGCTGGCCCGCGAGGGCTTCGAGCTGCTGGACGCACCGCCGGCGCTGCACGCGCCCGTCGACACGCCCGTGCCCTTCGCGCCGGAGCTCGAGGATGGCTACATGCCCTCCGTCGACTCCGTCACAACCGCCCTCCGCGACCTCCTCGACTACTAGGAGCCGCTGCCCGATGGCCGAGCCCTTCGTCACCGTCCCCTGCATCGACGTCATCACCGTCTCGCACGAGACGCGGCTGGCGCTGTTCCGGCTCGTGCTGCTGCAGCGCATCGCCGAGGAGCGCGTGATCGCGCTGTACCGGCAGGGCAAGGTGCCCGGATCGGTGTACACCGGCCGCGGCCAGGAGGCGGTTGCCGCGGGGGCCGGTCTGGCGCTCGGCCCCGACGACGTGATCGCGCCGCTCAACCGCGAGATGGCGGCGCACATCGCGCGCGGCGTCACGGTCGCCGACATCTTCCGCAACTACCTCGGCAAGGGCGACGGTCCGACGCGCGGCCGCGACGGCAACATGCACTTCGGCAAGGCCTCGCAGGACGTCTTCCCGCTCGTCTCGATGCTGGGCGACCTGTGCCCGGTGACCGTGGGCGCGGCGCTCGCCTTCAAGCGGCGCGGCGAGGCCCGCGTGGCGATGACCTTCTGGGGCGACGGCGCCTTCTCGGTCGGCGACGTCCACGAGGGGCTGAACCTCGCCGGCGTGCTGCACGTGCCCGCCGTCTTCGTGATCCAGGGCAACGGCTACGCCTACTCGACCCCGACGAAGCGCCAGATGCTCAACACCTCGATCACCGAGCGGGTGCGCGGCGGCTGGTCGCTGCCGTGCGAGGAGGTCGACGGCACCGACGCCCTCTCCACCTACGCCGCCGTCCACGCCGCAGTCGAGCGGGCGCGCGCCGGCGAGGGGCCGCAGGTCATCGAGGCGGTGACGCTGCGCATGGAGGGCCACGCCGCCCACGACGCCGGCACCTACATGGACACGGCGCTCAAGCAGGAGTACGCAGCGCAGCGCGACCCCGTCGAGCGGCTCGCTGCCCGGCTGCTGCTGTCCGGGCTGTCGGTGGCCGAGGTGGACGGCCTGCGGGCCGCCGCCGTCGAGGAGGTCGCGGCCGGGCTCGCCGAGGCCGAGCGGTCACCGGCGCCCGACCCCGCCACGCTCGAGGACGGCGTCTACTCCCAGCCGGTATAGGGCCTCGGCCCAGGGTCGCGGCGCCTGCCTGGGCTGGTGGGTCAGCGGCCGACCCCGATCGCGACGGCCGCATCCAGGGAGCACCGGCCGCGCTGCTCGCAGCGAGCTCGCTTTCTGCCTCGGCGCCCATGACCTGAGCGGGAACCGCAGCACCTGGAGTTGCGCGCCACCGACGATCCGCCGGGTGAAGGGTGAAGGCGGACGCGCGGGCGGCCCGGCAGACTGAACCGTGTCACCGAGCGAAGGGATTACCCGCATGCCGCTGATCGAGGTCAAGCTCTACGACCACCGCGTCACCGACGAGTCCGTGCCGAAGATCGTCGAGGCGCTCACCGACGCGCTCGCCGAGTCGACAGGCGCCAGCAGAGAACACATCTGGGTGATCGTTCAGGGCGTGTCGCCCAAGCACTGGGGAACCGCCGGCAAGGTCGGAGGCTGAACAGGGCCCGACGAGCTGACGCCCGCCGGATTTGGGCTGAGAGCTCATTGCAGAATGGGCTCTCAGCCCGGCAGCACCTCGACCGCGGGCGCATCGGGCACGACCGCGTCGGTCTCACGCGCGTGCAGCATGGTCGTGCGCACGATGTGCTTGGAGCGCGCGTAGTTGTCGAGATTCGAGGGCACCGGGCCGACCCGCTCGCCCACTGCGTAGCCGCCCGCGTTGCGGCCGATCGCCCGATACGACTCCAGCGTCAGCAGCGGCGCCTGGCCAAACAGCTCGAGCACGTCGAGCGGCTGCAGGTCGGAGCGGTGGATCACCGCTGTCCCCTTCGACTGGACGCCGACTGCGACGCCCGACCCCGAGAGGAGGGCGCCATCGTGGCCGATGAAGGCGACGTCGCTCGTGCGCCGCACGCGGATCACCCGCGGCTCCGCGCCGGCCTCCGTGATGCCCTCCACGATCGCAGCGACGACATCCATGTGATCGAGCCCGCCGATCGTTTCGCGCAGCGCGTCACCGAACGCTGGCCCCAGCGCGACCACCACCTCGCGGGACGACGTCCCACGCTGCGCCTGCACCCGGCCCGCGACGATGGCCGGGCCGACGGCGGCCTCGGCCGCGAAGTCGCGCACGTTGCGCACGTGCGGCAGCGCCTGCAGCAGCTCCCAGCGGGCGCCCTCCAGCACGTGGCCGGTGCCGGGCCCCGTGTATGCGTTCGGATCGTTTACCGCCGAGACGACGCCACCGTGGCGGTCGATGATCGCGGAGGTCTGCAGGTAGTCGGCGGCGACGCGCTGGCGCTGCATACCGAGGATCGCCTCGGCGACGTCGCAGAAGCCTGCCTCGTCGAGCGCGCGTGCAACGTCGACGCCGCTGATGCCCTCGGCGAAGACGCGGTCGGCGGCGGCCACATCGGCGGCCCGGTCGCGCAGCGGCAGCTGCCGGGAGTCGACGCACGTCACCGCGAGCTCGACCTCGGCGTCGGTGATCGCCGGAAAGCCGAGCGCCGCGAACACCGCCTGCACCGCCAGGGCGGCCCGCCGCCGCACCGCCAGCAGCTCCTGCTCGCACACCGGCTCGATACCGGCGTCCACCTGCCAGTCGCGCTGGATCGTGAGCCACTCGTCGTAGTCGTCGGCGTCGTAGTTACCGCCACTGAACATGTTGTCGTAGCGCGGCATCGCGCTGTACCCGGACGTCACGAAGTCGGTGCCGGGCAGGAACTGGCCCATCAGCTTGGCCGTCTTGCGGATGGGCGAGTGCGAGGCGATGGCGTCGTTGCCGGAGGCGACCTCGAGGTCGAGCCACGCCGCCAGCACGTTCTCGGCCAGGATCTCGCGCGTCCCGGCGGGCAGCGACAGCACGAGCGCGACGCATGACACCGACCCGTTCTGCACCCCCTGTGAGCCGGCGGCGCGGATGACCGCGAGGCAGCGGGCCTCCAGGTAGAGCATCGACTTGCCCTCGGCGCCGCCCATCAGCGCCTCGGAGCCCGACCCCGAGGTGAAGCGGATCTTGACCCCACGCGAGGCGTAGGCGGAGGCCAGCAGCCCCTTCGACCAGGGCGTGTCGTCGCCGTCCACGAACACCCGCTCGGTGCCGTACACCGAGAGCGTCTCGGCGTACGTGACGAGCCCGAGCAGCGCGAGCTGGAGGTTCCGCTTCTCCTCGACGGCGCACTGCGTGAGCACGCCCGGCCGGCCCGTCTGCGAGCCAACCAGGATGGCGATGGCGTTGAACGGGGCATAGCGGGCGACGCCGACCGTGGTCTCGACCTCGGCGAAGCCGCGCAGCCCTGCCTCGGCGGCGTCGGCGGCGAGCAGAGCCGGGTTCTCCTGGCGGTTGGTGACGTGCGCCTGGTTGGCGGGCGCGCGGCGGGCGCGCAACTTCTTGAGCGCGAACATCAGCTCGACCGCGTCGAGACGGGCGACGATCCGGGCGAGCCGCGCCGGCGTGAGGCCGCGCGAGAGCCGGACGAGGTCGGCGCGGGGGACGTCGACATCGACGAGACGGCGCGCGATGGTGGCGTCGTCCAGCGTCGCCGCCTCGGCCGCGGCGGCCATGTCGATGCCGTGGCGCGCGATGAACTCGTCGATCACGTCGAAGTCGGCCTCCAGGACGCCGTCGATGGCAACGCCGCGCCCATCCCGGATCTCGATGCCCGGCGGCGGGTCGGCGGGCCCGTCGAACACCGAGAGGCCGAGACCCGGGAGCGCCTCGATCAGCGGCTCGAGGCGGAGCGGGTTTCGCTCGCGCGTGCGGAAGCGCTCGGAGCCGGGCTGGGGCGTGCCGTCGCCGCTCACCTGCGCAACAGCCCCCGCCGCGCGTAGGCCGTCGCGGCCTCGCGGACGAAGGCTGCGGTCAGCGGCGCCGCGAGCTCGCCCTCCAGCCGCGCGGCCCACAGTTCGAGCTCGGCGGCGGTCGACCGGTGCGGGCGCAGCGCGGTGTACGCCTCGAGGATCGTCGGCGCAGCGATGAGAGAGAGCTCGGCTGCCCGCTCGAGGTTCTCGGCGAGCGGCACGCGGCCCGCCGCGCGGGCAACGGCGGCCTGGCGGCGGATCGTCTCGGGGGTGGCGCGCATGTCCTCGGCGGTGATGCTGCCGTCGCGCAGCGCGTCCACGGTCAGCTCCGCGAGTCGGCGCCCCGACGGCGTGGACACGAGGTCGGGACGTCTCGTGCCGAGCGGGTAGTCGCGCAGCGGGTCGAAGGCCATCCTTGAAGCCTAGACGCGACCTCGCACCCGCACAAACGGCGCGACCACCGGCTGTCCCGCCGGCCCGCGCGGACGACTTCCCCACCCGCCTGCATGTGGTAGAAACGCGCTGTGGGCAACGCGTACGACTTCTCCGAGCGCGTCGCACTGGTGACGGGCGGCGCGAGCGGCATCGGCGCCGCCTGCGTCAGCCGCCTGCTCGCCGGCGGCGCCCGCGTCGCCGTGTTCGACCTCGACCCGAAGGGCCTGCCGGACGGCGTGCTCGGCATCGCCGGCGACGTCACCCGCTCGGCCGAGGCCACCGGCGCCGTCGCCGTCGTCGAGCGTGAGCTCCACCGCCTCGACATCCTCGTCTGCTCGGCCGGTGTCGGCGGCGACTCGCTCCACACCGACGAGGTCGACGACGCGGAGTGGCGGCGCGTCCATGCGGTCAACCTCGACGGCACCTTCTACTTCAACCGCGCGGTCATCCCGGGCATGCGCGAGCGAGGCTACGGGCGGATCGTCAACATCGCCTCGATCGCCGGCAAGGAGGGCAACCCGCTGGCGGCTGCCTACTCGTCGAGCAAGGCGGCGGTGATCGGCCTCACCAAGGCCGTCGGCAAGGACGTCGTCGGCACCGGCATCCTCGTCAACTGCGTCGCCCCTGCCGTCATCGACACGCCGCTACTCGACCAGCTGTCGCAGCAGCACATCGACTACATGGTCTCGAAGATCCCGCTCGGCAGGTTCGGCCAGCCGGACGAGGTGGCGGCGCTGGTCGCCTGGCTCGCCAGCGAGGACATGACCTTCTCGACCGCCGCCACGTTCGACAGCTCGGGCGGCCGGGCGACCTTCTAGCAACGGGACGCCGGCGACCTGCGCCTGACGGTCAGACGTCCCAGGTCTCGTAGAAGCCGCGCTCGCGCGACTCCAGGGCCGGGAAGGCCTCGCCCACAGCGAACTGCTGGAAGTGCTCGGACGCGCCGTGCGCCTCGTAGTCGGCCTTGCTGCGGTACTGCTCGTAGATGAAGAAGACGAGCGGGTTGTCGGGGTCGCGGTGGAGCTGGTAGAAGAGCACGCCTTCCTCGGCCTGCGAGGGCCCGGCGAGCTTCGCGAGCGCTCCGGCAACGACGTCCTGCTGGCCCTCCCTGGCTGTCCACTTGGCGGCGACGACGAATGCCATGCTGGTGCTACTCCCTTCAGTAGTCGGTTGCCGCGGCGAACCGTCAGCGCAGGCGGTGGCGCTACGCGCTGCGCACGGGGTTGGTGAGCGCGCCGACGCCATCGATCTCGATCGTGATCTCGTCATCGGGCTGCAGGAAGAGCGGCGGCTTGCGGGCGAACCCGACGCCGGAGGGCGTGCCGGTGAGGATCAGATCGCCGGGCTCGAGCGTGATCGCCTGGCTGATGTACGCGATGATCTCGGCGACCGTGAAGACCATCTGGTCGGTGTTCGAGTCCTGCACCGTGCGGCCGTTGAGGATCGCGCGGATGCGCAGCGCCTGCGGATCGGGCACCTCGCCGGCCGGGACGAGGGGGCCGACGGGGCAGAAGGTGTCGAGCGACTTGCCCCGTGTCCACTGGCCATCGCCGAGCTGGACGTCACGCGCCGACACGTCGTTGGCGCAGACGTAGCCGCCGACGTACGAGAGGGCATCCGCCTGCGAGACGCGGGACGCACGCCGGCCGATGACGACGCCGAGCTCGGCCTCGTAGTCGACCTCCTTCGAGATCGCCGGCAGGACGATCGGGTCACCCGGGCCGATCAGCGTGTTCGACCATTTGGCGAAGAGCAGCGGCCGCTGCGGCAGCGCCATGCCGGCCTCCACGGCGTGATCCCTGTAGTTGAGGCCGACGCAGACGATCTTGCTCGGGACGGCGATGGAAAGAGGCATGCGGAGGAGTCTAGTTGCTACCCTGCGCGGTCGTGTTCCCCGCTCTCGGCAAGGTCGGCGTCTTCTCGGTGCCCCTGGAGGTCGTGCCTGCGCAGGCCGGCATCGCCTTCGCCCGCGAGCTCGAGGAGATCGGCTACAGCGCAGTCTGGACCGGTGAAGGCCTCGGCACGCGCGAGCTGTTCATGAACGCCGCGGCCGTCCTCGCCGGCACCGAGAAGATCGTCTGGGGCGCCGGCATCGTCAACATCTGGGCCCGCGACCCGATGACGACCGTCTCGGCCACCAACACCATCAACGAGAGCTACGGCAACCGCTTCCTGCTGGGCCTCGGCATCAGCCACCGCGAGCAGGTCGACCCGCGCGGCCACGTCTACGGCAAGCCGATCGATGTCATGCGCCAGTACCTGGCCGCGATGGCGAACCTCAACTTCGTCTCCCCCATGCCCGCCGAGATGGCCCAGACCCGGCCCGTCAGCCACATCCTGGCGGCGCTGCGCACGCCGATGCTGAAGCTCGCGGCCGAGGCCTCCGACGGCGCGCATCCGATCCTCACAACACCCGAGCACACCGCACACGCCCGCGAGATCCTCGGGCCGGGCAAGCTGCTCGTGCCGGCGCAGGCGTTCATCCTGACGAAGGACGCCTCGGAGGCCCGCCGGATCGGCCGCGCCTACCTGGCCTGGTACCTCGGCACCGAGAACTTCCGGCGCAGCCTGCTCTCGCAGGGCTTCACCGAGCACGACCTCGACACGCAGAGCGACCACCTCGTCGACTCCGTCGTGGCCTGGGGCGACGAGAGCGCGATTCGCGACCACATCAAGCGCCATCTTGACGCGGGTGCCGACCACGTGCCGGTGCAGGCCGTGGCGCTGGATCCGCTCGATCTCTGCATCGAGTCGTACCGCCGCGTCGCCGCTGCGCTGCTCGAGCTGTAGAGAGAGCCGCCGGCCGGGGCCGGCTACGCGAGCTCGAGCTCGATGAGGAAGCCGAGCTTGAGGGTGTCCTGGACGATCTGATCGGCTTTGGCGCCCGGGACGCCCGGCCAGACGACCTTCCAGTCGCGCGGCCCGCCATAGGCGATGTCGGTTTCGCGCCAGCCCGCTGCGGCGACCTTCTTCAGCAGCGCCACAGCCGCCGTCAGCGTCGCGGCGTGCCCGAACACGACGACCACGTCGCCCGGCTTGGCTGCAGTGCCAGGTGGCCGCGCGTACGAGACGACGAGCTTGGCCCTGGCATTCTCGAGCGCGAAAGCGTTGCGCACCTGGTACTTCGAGAACTCGGGGCTCTCGATCACCACCGCGTAGTCGCCGCAGCCACGGATCTCGACCTTCGTGCCCTTGTAGCCGAGCTTGAGGAACGCCTTGACGCTGGCGGTCGCGCGGGACGCCGTTGGCTCGTGGCCGAGAATGGCCCGCCAGTTGCGGCTCGTCAGGTTGGCCCGGCAGCCGTCAGCCTGCGCGACCGGCGCCGCCAGCGCAGACGCAGAGCCCGCGAGGAGCGCTGTGAGGGCGACAAGGGCAACGGCAGCAAGCAAGAGGGGTGTCTGGCGGAACATAAGATTAGTTGTAGCAGCCGTGTCGGAGGCCGGAATCCCCGCTAGCAGCCCCGCGCCAGGACGACCTGCACGAGCAGCTTGGCCGGCTCGCTGACGTAGTTGAACAGCGACCGATCGAGCGACGCGTGGGCACCGACACCCTGGACGCGCCCGTCGAAGCAGCGGCGGAAGAGCATGCGCGCCCGCGTCACGTGGAACGTCGAGGTGACGACGACGACGTCGCGCCAGCCGCGCTCGCGGGCCAGCCGCGCGAACCCCCGGGCCTCGCCCCGCGTGCTGTACGGCTCGGGCCGGAAGCACACGACGCGGAACCCGGCCTCGGCCCCGGCGCCGGCCTCGGCCCCGCCCCCACCCCCGGCGCAGAGCCGGTTCGCTGCCGGCCACTGCGGATCGAGGCCGTCCGAGATCACGAGCGTGCCCGAGAGACCGGCATGCATCAGCGCGAGGCCGCGATCGAGTCGGGGCGTCCGGTCGCCGGCGAGCACGATCACCGCATCGGCGCGCACCGGCCGGTCGATCGACGGCAGCGCGAAGAGGTAGAGGTCGAGACCACCCCAGACCGCGAGCGGCGTTGCGACGACGAGCAGGACGAGACGGCGGAGGCGCACACCCCTATGGTGGCGGCAGAGCGCTCAGGGGCGCCGGTAGAGGTCGCGCAGCGCCGTCTTCTTGAACTTGCCGGTCGCCGTCTTGGGGATCACGTCCGCGAAGACGAACTCGTCGGGCAGCCACCAGCGGGCGAAACCGGGCTCCAGGTGCGCGCGTAGCTCGTCCGCCGTCGCCGTCGCCGTCGCGCCGTCGCGGAGCACGACCACCGCCAGGGGGCGCTCGCCCCAGCGCTCGTCCGGCACGGCCACGACGGCCGCCTCGGCCACGGCCGCATGCCCCATCAGCGCGTTCTCGAGCGCTACCGAGCTGATCCACTCGCCGCCCGACTTGATCAGGTCCTTGGCACGATCCTGGAGCTCGATCGTCCCGTCGGGGTCGATCGTGACGATGTCGCCGGTCGAGAACCAGCCGTCGGCAGTGAACTTGTCGGCGCCGTCCCCGTCGGTGTAGGCCGAGGCGACCGTCGGGCCGCGCACCTCGAGCTCGCCGTACGCGCTGCCGTCCCAGGGGATCAGGCCGGCGTCGCCACGAGCCCGCAGCTCGACGAACGGCACCGGACGCCCCTGCCTGGACCGGTAGCGCAAGCGCTCCGCCTCGGACGCGCCGGCGAGCGCGGCCGGCAGCCGGCCGATGGTGCCGATCGGCGCCAGCTCGGTCATCCCCCAGGCGTGCAAGACGGCGATCCCGTGACGGTGCTGGAAGCCCTCGATCAGCGCCTGCGGCGCAGCCGAGCCGCCGATCACGAGCGTGTGCAGCGCGCCGAGGTCGTGAGCGCCCGGCGCCGCGTCGAGCGCCTGCAGCAGCGCGAGGTAGACGGTCGGCACACCGGCCGAGATGGTGACCCGCTCGCTCGCCAGCAGCTCGAGCAGGCTGGCCGGGTCGAGCCGCGCAGCGGGCAGCACGAGCTTCGCGCCGGCCATCGCCGCCGCGTAGGGCAGCCCCCAGGCGTTGGCATGGAACATCGGCACGACCGGCAGGACGACCTCCCGCTCGGCGATCGCGAGGCTGTCGACGGTGGCGACCGAGAGCGTGTGCAGCACCAGGCAGCGATGGCTGTAGAGGACGCCCTTGGGCGCCCCGGTCGTGCCCGACGTATAGCAGCAGGCGGCCGCCTCGCGCTCGTCCAGCTCCGGCTCGACGTAGGCCGCCTCGTCGGCTGCCGCGAGCAGCTCCTCGTACGCGATCGTGCCGGCCGGGGCCGCCCCGCCCACGACGATCACGTGCTCGAACGGGGCGCGGTCGCGAAACGCCTCCAGAGCAGGCAGCAGCGCCGCGTCCACGATCACCGCGCGGTCGCCGGCGTGCGTCGCGATGTACGCGAGCTCGTCGGCATGCAGCCTGACATTGAGCGTGTGCAGGACGCCGCCGAGCGCCGGCACCCCGAAGTACGCCTCGAGGTGCTCGCCGTGGTTCCAGCCGAAGGTCGCGACGCGGTCGCCGCGAGCGATGCCGAGCTGCTGCAGGGCGACGGCCAGCTTGCGGGCGCGCACCGCGACGGCGCCGTAGGTCGTCCTGGCGATGCTGCCGTCGGGCTGGCGCGACACGACCTCGCGCGCGCCATGCAGCGCCTCGGCGCGCCGCAGCAGGGCCGGCACGGTCAGCTGGTAGTCCATCGTCAGTCCAAGCACGCCCGCCAGCATAGGGCGAGTAGGATCGGCTGGCCAGTGCGCCGCCTCCTTGCAGTCGTCGTCCTCGTCACCTTCTTCGAATCCACCTTCTTCGCGGCGCTCGCCCCGTTGCTGCCGCACCTGAAGGACGAGCTCGGGTTCTCGAAGTCGGCGGCGGGGCTGCTCACATCCGCCTACGCGATCGGGGTGGCGCTCGTGGCCATCCCCGGCGGCCTGCTGGGCGCCCGCATCGGGTCCAAACGGGTGGCCCTGGTGGGCATCTTCGTGATCTCGCTGGGCAGCGTCGCCTTCGGCTTCGCCGACACGCTCTGGCAGCTGCTGCTGGCGCGCGGCCTCCAGGGGCTCGGCGCCGGGATGGCCTGGACGAGCGCCTTCAGCTGGCTCATCGCGGCGTCGCCGAAGGAGCGGCGGGGCGAGCTGATCGGCTACGGCATCACCGGCGCTACCGTCGGGTCGCTGCTGGGGCCTGCACTGGGCGGGGCGGCCGCCGAGCTGGGCCGCGCCACCGTGTTCACCGTCGTCGCCGTCGTCGCCGTGGCCGTCGTCAGCGCCGCGAGCGGGATTCCCGGGCCGCACCCCGGGGAGCGCCAGGGCCTGAGCGACCTCGGCCGCGCGCTCCGGCACCCGCGCGTCGCCGCGGGCCTCGCCCTGGTGTCGCTGCCTGCGTTCTGCGTCGGCGTCCTGTTCGTGCTCGGGCCGCTCGCGCTCGACCGCGGCGGCTTCGGCCCGATCGGCATCACCGTCACCTTCGTCTGCGCCTCGGCAGTGCTGGGCATCGCGAGCCCGCTGCTCGGCCGGCGCATCGACCGGACGGGGCGGCGCGGCCCGGTGTCGGTCACGCTTGTGCTGGCGACGGCGCTCGCGCTCTCCCTGCCCTGGGTGCACGGCGCCTGGGCGCTTGCGCCGCTCGTCGCCCTGGCCGCCGTCTGCTTCGAGGCCTTCTGGGTTCCCGGCACGTCGCTGCTGAGCGAGGGCATCGAGGCTGCCGGCGTGCACCAGAGCCTCGGCTTCGCGCTGATGAACCTGGCGATCGGGCCCGGCTTCATCCTGGGCTCGGCGGCCGGCGGTGCGCTCGCAGCGGTCACCGGCGACACAGTGCCGTACCTGCTGGTCGCCGCCACCACGGCGATGGCGCTGGTGGCGGTGCGACGCGTGGTGTTCCGACCGGCCGTCGCAGCCCCCGCCGGCCCGCGGGCCCCCACGGTCCCAACCGAGGAGTAGGCTCAGCCGGTGATCGCGCGCATCGCCATCTGGAGCATCGCCGACTCGTTCGTCGACCTCGGCGAGCTGCGCGAGCAACTGCGCGACGAGTGGCTACCGGCACTCGCGGCAACGCCGGGCCTGGAGCTGGCCGTCGTCGTCTCGGACACGCTGGGCGATCGCTGGGGCATCGTCTCGGTGTGGGAGTCGGAGCCCGGCGAGCTGCCCGGCGTCGACACGATCGGCCGGCACCCCGCGATCGACGACGAGTTCGTGGTGGAGGCCGTGGGCGCCGGCGACTACTTCGACGGCCGCCTCGGCGGCCGCGGCCGGCTGGCCGGCGGCGAGGAGCTGCTGCGCCTCTACCTGTGGCGGCTCGACGAGACGGCGCGCGCCACGCTGCCCGAGCTGCGGCTCTACGTCGAGGAGGAGGCCCTCGACGCCTTCTCCGACGTCGAGGGGCTGCGCTACAAGGCCTGGCTGTCGGACGAGCCGGCCGGCGGCTGGCCCCGCTACGGTGCCTTCTGCCTGTGGGAGACCCCGGCCGCCGCGCAGGGGCCGCAGCCGAGCCGGTCGCCGCAGCTGATCGGCCGCGGGCCCGACATCATCGAGGAGTTCGACGTCGAGGCGACGGTCGTCGGGATCGACGCGTAGGGCAGCGCGCCCAGGCGGCGCTGCAGCGGGCAGGCGCCCTAGACCAGAGCCGAGCGCACGGCAGCAGCGACCCCGTCGATCGCGTCGTTCGCGCGATCGACGATGGCCGGCATCCGCAGGAACCCGTGCGTCATGCCCGGGTACGGCGTGTGCGTGACCGGGACGCCGTCCGCAGCCAGTCGCGCGGCGTAGGCCTCGCCCTCGCTGCGCAGCACGTCGTAGCCCGCGGTGAGCACCAGGGCGGGCGCCACCCCGGCGAGGCTCTCGGCCCGCAGCGGCGACGCGTCCGGGTGGAAGCGAGCGTCGCCCGGCGCGTAGAGGTTCCAGAACCACGCCATGCCGTCGAGCGTGAGGCCGAAGCCCTCGGCGCACTCGTCGTAGGAGTCCGTCGAGAGGTCGTAGTCGGTGATCGGGTAGACGAGCACCTGCAGGCGGAGCGCCAGGCCGGCAGCGCGGGCCCGCAGGGCCACCACCGCGGCGAGGTTGCCACCGGCCGAGTCGCCGCCGACGCTGAGGCACGCCGGGTCGATGCCAACGCTGTCGCCCTCGCGCGCGAGCCACTCGGTGACCGCCCAGGCATCGTCGATCGCCGCCGGGAAGACGTGCTCGGGCGCGAGCCGGTAGTCGACCGCCACGACGGTGGCTCCCGAGCGCGCAGCCAGCGCCCGGCAGATCGGGTCGTGCGACTCGAGGTCGCCGATCGCCCAGCCGCCGCCGTGGAGCCAGAC